>CP089983.1:10542500-10885000 GCA_037157805.1 Sorangiineae bacterium MSr11367
TGCATCACACGGCTTCCCTTGGGAAGACGGAAATCGGCATCGCCCAGGCCGTCCAGCAGGTACGCGCAGGCAAACGCCGTGGCCAGCAAGAGCACCGGCGCATCACTGGTGACGAGGATGCGTGCCACCGTTTCGTCCAGCCCCGCGAGATCGAGGACATCGTCCCGAAGGAAAAAGGGGTCGCCGTCGCGCGGCAGGCCGAAGGCATGAACGAACGCGTCGTTCATGTGCGCCAGCGAGGAGTCGGGGAGGTCCTTGGCCGAGGGCCCGAGAACGAGAACGTGCACCCGCTCGGGGAGATCCCGCAGAAGCGTGCGCCGCGCAAAGGACACTGCGCCGCGCTCGTAGGTGCCGACGTCGCGAAAGGGATGCGAGCCGCGCGCGCCCACGGTGGTGCCGCTCGTGCGAAACGTAATGGGCGTATCCTGCTCCCCGAACGCGCTCACGCGCGCCACCTTGAAGGCATCCGTTGGAACCGCCGGCGCGTCGATGGCGCGCTCGAAACGCGCCGCATCGAGCCCTCGGGCCGCGAGCAGCTTCGCATACCCCGGCACGTACCGCGCCTGGAAGCGCGCGAGAGCGCCGGCCAGCGCGTCGAATGGCTCCGGCATCGCCCTTCCCTCGTCGAACGCCCGCACGAAGGCTCGTGCGCGCTCGTGCAGGGCTTCGCTCTCGTTGCGTCGTGCGTCCATCACGTGGTTCCCTTTCGAAGGACTTCGACCAGCGCCGTGTCGAACGCGTCGAGCAACTCCGACTCGATGTCGAACGGCGGCGTCAGGGTCAACGTGTCGCCCGTCACCCCTCCCGTCAAAACGATGTAGCCCCGCGCGAGCAGCGCCCGCGACACGGCGAGCGCGCGAGCAGCGCCTCCCTCCAGTGCGAGCCCCACCATGAGGCCGCGCCCGCGCACCGTCACGCCGGCCATGCGCTCCAATTTCGAGCGCCATGCATCGCCGGTGCGTCGTGCCCGCTCGATGATGTTCGTGTTCTGCAAGGCATCGAGCACCGCCAACGCCGCGGCGCACGCGGGGGGCGACCCGAAGTGCGTCCCCGTGTGGATCGTCGTTCCGCCATGCGCTCCCCACGCCTGCATCGCATGGGCACGACCGATGAGCGCCGATACGGGAAAGCCCGCCCCCAGTCCCTTGCCGAGGCACACCAGATCGGGAACGACGCCCTCGTCCAGCGAGGCGAGCATGCTCCCCGCGCGCCCCATTCCCGTCCACACCTCGTCGGCAATGAGCAACGCCCCCACCGCATCGCACTGCGCGCGCAGCTCGCGGAGCATCCCCGGCGGCGGCACGACGCACCCTCCCCGCCCGAGCAGCGGCTCGACCACGACGGCGGCCACGTCGTCGGATAGATGCAGATCGCATGCATCGTAGGGGCGGAACGTCACGAAGTCGCCCACCTGCCCTGCGAACGGCGCACGAAACGAGGGCGCCAACCCACACGCTGCCAATGGGCCGTGCGACAACCCGTGGTAGCCGCCGACGAACGCTACGACCTTGCTGCGGCCCGTCGCGAGCTGCGCCGTCTTCAAGGCGGCGGTGATCGCATCGGCCCCCGAGAGGCCCAGCATCACGCGCGCCCCCGGCTCGGGAAACAGCGCGGCCAGCCGCTCGCACAAATGCACCTTGGTCTCGGCCGCGTACACGTCGCCCAGCGCCAATGCGAGCTCGGACGTCTGCTCGTTCACCGCGCGCACGATGGCCTCCGGGCCGTGCCCAAAAAGCAGCGCGCCGAATCCAGCCACGAGATCGACGTAGCGATTCCCATCGACGTCGATCACGTTGGGCCCCTGCCCGCGCGTGTACACGATGGGGGCGTGCGACGCCTCGCTCAACGCGGCGCGGGCTTCGCGGCGTGCGTCGAAGGCCGGGCACTCCACGGCAGCAAGGCGTGCGGCCAGGTCGCGCGATTTCGGTCCGGGCGGCGGGGTGACAATCTCAGGAAGACGTGCGTTCGTCACGGCGCTGCACGTGTTAGCACCGGCGTTCAGCCCACGACACGATTTCGACCGCCACGCTTGGCCTCGAGCAGGCGTTCGTCGGCGTGCTTGATGAGATCCATGCTGGTGCGATCTTCCTCGCGCAGCTGCGAGACGCCGATGGACACCGTCACTCGGATGAGTTCGTTCTGGAACACGAACCGCGACTGCTCGATCTTCTCCCGCAGGCCGTCGGCGAGCGAACGCGCCCCCTCGAGGTTGGTCTCCGGCAGGATGATGGCAAACTCTTCCCCGCCGTAGCGCGCGAACACTTCATCGCGGCGAATGCGGCCCTGCACGATGCGCGCGAGCTCCTTCAGCACGAAGTCGCCCGCCAGGTGGCCGTGGAAGTCGTTGATCTTTTTGAAGTGGTCGACGTCGAACATCAAGAACGAGAGCTCGCGCGTGTGGCGCCGCGCGCGGATGATCTCCTTCTCGAGGGCCTCGAGCAGGTAGCGCTTCACGTGCGCCTGCGTCAGCCCGTCGATGATGGTCATCCGGTAGATCTCTTCGTGGTACTGCGCCTCGACATCGGCACCGGAGAGATACTTGAAGATGGTGGGGCCGACCTTGATGCGGTCGCCGTTCGCCAGGGCGATGTCGCGCGTGATCTGGTCGTCGTTCACGTAGGTGCCGTTCGTCGAGTTGTCGTCGACGGCGAACCAGATCGCGCCACGCTGTTCGAAGTGCACGTGCCTGCGCGACACGGAATCACCTTCGAGCACGATGTGATTCTCGGCGCCGCGTCCAATCTTGAACGGGCTCCCTTCCAAGACGAACCGCTTGCCGAGGAGCGTCGGCTCCTTGGTGTAAATCACCACCAAACAATCGTTACCGCGTGGACGTGGTTCGTCCCCGAGGGTCTTCTGAACGATCGTGGTGACGCGCGTTTTCTCGTCCGAGTCGCTCACGCGTGCACCGAGAGGAACTCAGCCATGATCGTGGCAAGGCGGTAAAAAAGCCTGGAATTCGTTCTTCGAGACTATGGTGCGTGTCGAGCGCGGTCAAGGCCGCGCTACATTTCCCGCGTCTTTTCAGGCCCGATCGCATCGCGCAGAACACAGCGAAGGGTGGTATCAAGATGCACGTCATGCTCCATGACGTACAATGGAAGCACTGATGAATTGCGTAAGTGTATCGAGCACTTATGCGTCGCGAGCCATCCTTCGACGCAATGCGTTGCCGCTAGAGACGCCAATTCCCGAGGGCTTGGTACACCGTGATCGGAAGCGTGGAAGACCGCGCGCGGAACGACGCCACGGGTCCGAAGGCGCTCGCGGATCCGCGCAGGTCGCGCCACGGAGGTCACCAAGCCGAGGTTCATCCGCGCGAGCTGCTCGTACGGCAACATCGCGCCAGTGGACGTGAAGGCACCACGGCTTCGAACCAGGTCATCGGAAAGGGTCACGACGTGATCGCACGCGGCGAGCAGCGCGTCCTTCGGCGCACGAAGGTCGCCGCATGGCGGGCATGCATCGCTGCCCCATGGCGCGAGGGCGTCGCATGCGAGCAGTGACAACGTCGCGCGCCGGGGTGCCATCTGGAGGACACCATCGAGCACGAGGATGCGCGCGCCGCGGGCCAGGGCGAGGTCGATGGCGAGCTGCCGCGTGGGGGCCACGATGACATCGAGACTCCCCCTCCCCGGCCCTCCCTCTGCGTTGAAAGTCGGCCGCGGCAAGCCGCGGACCTCCGGGGGGGAGGGAGCCGAAACGGCGTGAACGCACATGAGGGCCTCGTCGCCCACGACGCGTACGTCATCGCTGGGATGGACGACGCGCGCGATTCGCGGGGTCGCCCGGTACGCGTGGCCAATGAGGGCGACGCGGGCGGACTGTTGCTCGGCGATGAAGCGTGCACATGCAAGGGCCAGCGGCGTCTTTCCCGAGCCGCCGAGCGTCGGACCGCCCACGGCAATGGTCACGACGCCGTCGGGCACCTGGAGCGGCCGTGCCACGCGCGGGGCGGACCACCTGTGCCACGCCCGCTCGAGCGCGCGGGCGGAAGCGCCCGAAAACCGCCCGCACTCGAGCGATTGGGCTAGCGCGCGGCGAACCGTCTCCACGCGCGGTACGTTACCGCCTAACGTGGGCATCGTGCTTTCGAAATGGGCGCTGCCTATCGCCGTCACCATCTCGCTCATGCTGGGAGCGGGGCAGGCGCAGGCCAATGGGCGATTTCCGGCGGCGAGCCAGCTCGTCGTTTTCCCGAGGACGCCGGAGAAGATGGTGCTGCGCACCACGTTCGGCATCCTCTTTTCGCACGACCGCGGTGCGACGTGGGACTGGGTCTGCGAGCGCGCCGTCGGCTACGGCGGCGTGGAAGATCCCGCCCTCGGCATCGTCGGCGAAAAAACGGTGCTCGCGGGTACGTTCGAGGGCCTCAGCGTCACACAGGATCTCGGGTGCTCATGGGCCTTCGCCGGCGGCGGATTGAAGGGCCAAGTCGTCATCGACGTGACGTCGCGCTCGAACCAGCCCGCGGCCGCCCTCGCCTTGACGTCGACCTACAAGCGCGACGATGCCGGCGACGGCTACACGAGCCATCTGTACGAAACGACGGATCAAGGCATCTCGTGGAGCCGCCTGGGCGTCGGACTGCCCACCTACGCCATCGCGGAGACGGTGGACACGGCCCCCAGCGACGGCGCGCGCATTTACGCCTCGGCATTTCGTCGCAAAGGCGAGCCCATCGAAGGGCTCTTCTACGCGTCCAAAGACAACGGGCAGACCTTTTCCGAAACGCTCATCGAGCTGACCCCGAACGAGGGCGCGCCTTTCATCGCGGCCGTCGATCCGGTGAACGCCGAGCGGGTCTACGTGCGCACCACCACACCGGGCAGCGGAAGTCGTCTTCTCGTGACGGACGACGGCGGCAAGACGTTTCGCACGGTGCGCACCGGCGCCGCACTCCTCGGGTTTGCGCTATCGGGCGATGGCTCGAAGGTGTGGGTCGGCGGTGCCGATGGGCTCTTCGTGGCCTCGCGCGACGACCTCACCTTCGTCAAAAAATCCGATACGCAGATTCAATGCCTGACCTGGTTCGGCGGGACGTTGTACGCGTGCTCGACCGAGTCGAGCGGCTTCATCGTCGGTGCATCGACCAATGACGGCGCGAACTTCGCGCCGCTTCTGCACCTCGCCACGGTGCGCGGTCCCCTCGCGTGCGGGAACGGAACACCGACGGCCAATTGCCTCGTCGAGTGGCCGGCCATCCGCGATCAACTCGGTATCGCCTACGACGCCGGCGCTTCGGACGGAGGTGGGCAGCCCGCCGCGTCCTCGGACGATGGCGGATGCTCCGTGCCGAGTGAAAAAAGCGGGCCCGTGGCCTTCTTTTCGATGTGCGCCGTCGCGATTGCTGCCATCCTCGCGCGCACCGTGATCGTTCGGCGTCGGAGGCATCGGTGACCCCTTGGTGGATCCGCGCGACGGGCTTCGTCGTCGCGTTGATCGCGTTTCGCTTCTTCGCCTCGTGGTGGTGCGGGCGCGATGCCGAGGCTTGGTTCCGCGGGGACGGCGAACGACAGAGCGCACTCGCCGCGGATGTCATCGCCTTCGAACAGGACGACGATCCGCGCCATTTCAATGGCAAGTTGGCGCTCTGGACGCACCAGATGGCGGCACTCGGCTTGGCGCAGGTCGCATTCGAGCACCCCGAGCGGAAAGCCGAATACGTGCCGGTCGTCACACGCGCCGCAGCAAAGTGCTTTCTGCCGGAGATGCGCACCTTCGGCACGGAAGCGTGGAGCAATGAAGACGCCTTCAAGTCGCTCGAGGGCTCGCATGCCCATGGCTACCTCGGGGGCGCAGCCCTCGCCATTTCCGTGGCGCGCGCGCTCGACCCGGCCTTTCCGGCCGATGTGGCCAAGCAGCACGACGCGCTGATCGCGGCGTTCGAGCGACGTCTGCTCGCATCGCCGACAGGCCTGGTGGAAACGTTTCCGCATGCTGCGCACCCGCACGATACGGCAGCCATCGCCGGTGCCCTCGCGTGGCACACGCGCGCCACGGGGCGCTCGCACGCGCAGGCGCTGCACTACTGGGCCGACAAGGTTCGAACGAAGCAGATCGATCCCGCGAGTGGCCTTCTCGTTCAGCGCATGGAGCACCGCAATGGGCGGGGAACGGATTTCCCCCGGGCCTCGGGAACGGCCCTCGCGGCCTATTACGCGAGCTACGCCGATCGCGGCATCGCGGAGCTGCTCACGGGCGCGGTGCTTCGGTATGCGTCGGGACTCTGGGAGTTCGGCGGCGTTCGCGAATACGAAGATGGCCACAGCGGATTCGGCGAGGGCGACGACGTTCCGGTGCTTCTCGGCATATCTCCCACGGCCACCGTGTTCGCCCTCGCACCGGCGAGAGCATCGGGAAATGCCGCGGAGTTCGCGCAGTTGTACCGAACCACGGCGCTCGCGGGCGTTCCGTACACGTCGGGTGGCCGCACGCGATTTCTCGCCCTCGGTCCCATCGGCAACGCGTTCCTTCTGGCGCTGCTCACCGCTCGCGCGGAGCACGCGGGGGATGTCGCTCCATGAAGCGCGCACTGGACGTGTTGTGGCGTTTTCGTTTCAGCATTTTTTTTCTGTCGCTCCTGTATTTCGTTTTTCAGTGGGGATTCGCGCACACGAGTTTCACCAAGGGATTTTTCACCGGTGACATGCCCAACCTCGGTGTATTCGGCCTGGGCACCGTGGTGTTCTTGCTTCGATTTGGCATGCTTTTCATCGTTCCGGCGCACGTGACGTACCGCACCGTGGAATTGATTCTCACGTTCGCGCAGACTCGAAAAACGCGCTAAGACTGCGGACCTTATGTCCAAGAAACGCACTGCGCTCGAAAAGGCACTTGGCGCGCCGTTGGCCGCCCTCTTCGGACTGACGCTGGCCTACGGGTTTTCAGCTTGCTCGGGCGAGGGGATCACCCTTCCTCCGGACCTGAAGGATTCTTCCGTAGATACTGGACAAACGCTGCCGCCGGACAGCGGCGGGAATCCCGACACGGGCAGCGACGCGTACGTTCCGCCGAACGACGCCGGCGCGGACGCGCGCGATACGGGATCGGATGCCAATCCTGGAGGCAGCACCGTCGTCCGCATTGCGGCCGCCAATCTGAGCAGCGGAAATGGTCAATCGTATTTGGAGCCGGGTATCCGCATTCTCAAAGGATTGAAACCAGACATCGTCGCCATTCAGGAATTCAATGTGGGAACGAATTCCGAAAAGGATATTCGCACCTTCGTCGACGCGGCATTTGGAACAGACTTTTCCTACTTCCGCGAAAGCGGCACGGGGATTCCCAATGGTGTCATCAGCCGTTATCCGATGCTCGCGAAAGGCGAATGGGAGGACCTAACGCTCCCCGATCGCGACTTCGTATGGGCGAAGATGGACATTCCGGGTGACAAGGATCTTTGGGTCATCAGCGTTCACCTCAAAGCGGGATCGGGCAGCACCGACGAGGCGAAGCGGGGCGACGAGGCAAAGGCGCTGGACGGCTTGATTGGAGAAAACATCCCCTCGAGCGACTACGTCGTCATGGGCGGTGACTTCAACACGAGCTCGCGCGACGAGAAGTGGCTCTCCACGCTCGGCGCGAAGTTCGTCATGACGGGCCCCTACCCCGTCGATGGTACGGGCAACGACAAGACGAACGCGCCGCGCAGCAAACCCTACGACTGGGTGCTCGCCGATCCGAAGATGAACGCGCTCGCGACGGAGGCTCACGTGGGCACGCAGATCTTCCCCAACGGCCTCGTCTTCGACTCGCGCGTCTACACGCCCCTCGCCGACGTCGCCCCGGCCCAATCCGATGACAGCGCAGCCACCGGCATGCAGCACATGGCCGTCGTGCGCGATTTTCGCATTCCGTAAGTAGCGGGCGCGTACACTGGTGGCCGATGGGACAGAATCAGCTCCTCGTCAGCCTCGGCCACCTGATGATTTCGGGTCTGAGCGTCTTCATCGTCGCGCAGATCATGCCGGGCATGCGCGCCCGTGGATTTGGCTCCGCGATCGTCTTCGCCCTGGTCGTCGCACTCCTGAACGCCGTCGCGTGGCACTTCCTCCGCCCGGTCACGGTCACCCTGAGCGTGCTCACCCTGGGCCTCGGCGGCGTCATTCTGAATGGCCTCCTCTTCTTGATCGCCGGCAGCCTCTCGGGCGTGAAGTTCGCAGGCTGCATCACTGCATCCATCGCGTCACTCATCGTCACCGTGGTGAACTGGGGCCTCGAGTACATCCTCGCCGCGTGGCTACGAAAATAGCTGGGAGCCCTTCGCGATATCGTCGGTAAGGCGCACCTCGAGCTCCTTGCACGCCGCCGGATGCTCGTGGGGCCTCCCAATGCGCACCATATCGACCAAGGCGAGGTACTCGTGAAACTCGGCATCCTGCTCCGCCGCGCGAGGCACCGTTTTGTAGAGCGGCTCGATGGCACGCCCAAAGGCCCCGCCAAGCCCATTCGTCAAGGGCCAGACGACGCGGTCCTCATCGTCGGACACCGTGACCCCCGCAGAATCGGCGAGATCTGGAAGGGCGAATCCCGTGGGCATGCCTCCTCGGAAGTCCCCGATTTGCGCAGGAAACACGTAGCGCACGCCGTGCACGAGAAACTCGAGAAGGTTGGCTCGGATCACTCGATTTTCATACCGGTCGAAGAGATGACACGCCGCGAGACGCTTGAGGCCCTCGTTGCACTCGGATGGACTGATGAAAACTGTCTGGGCAAGCTCCGTTTGCGTCCAATTGCGCCGTCCCGTGGAGATGGCCTTTAGCGCGAGCACAACATCTTGTGGCTTCAGATGAAGCTGCCTCATGGCTCCGGCCCTCCGGGGTGAGGATACGCGGCATTCGCGATTCGCGATTCGCGATTCGCGATTCGCGAATTGCGAATGCCATAGCGACCCCCCGGCGAGCGCCTCACGAAGCTCAAGCGTTCATCGTGTGGGGCGCGGCAAGATCATGGATCGCCGCAAAAGGTGTGGGCATTCTCGCGAGCGAGGCGGCATGTCGTCGCGGCGTCCGCACATGTGCCGTTGATGCATGCGGCGGCGGTAAACGACTCGGAACACGCTTCGCACTTGCAGGTGTGCCGCGCGCAGTTATCCGGGTGATCGCCGCGCACCTCGCATGCGGCTCCCGGTGGGGTCGTTCCCGGCAGCTGATTCCCGTAACAATTGGCGTTTTGGCTCCAGCGCACCAGCCCACCCGGCACCGAGGCCTGGCTGTGGGGAAAGCCTGGTGTCCCGCAATTCAAGCCGCATTGCGGGTTCGTTGGCGGGGGCGTTCCGCCTGCGTCCGGAAGCGCGCTGGCGTCAGTTCCATCATCGGCGTCGCGGGTTGCGTCCAATCCGCCGTCGGCGCTCCACGCGGCGCCTACGTCAGGAATGCCGGCGTCCTGTGCCCCGCCCTCGGCATCGGACGAGGCATCGTCGCACGCGAACAGGACTACGCTGCAAACGCCAACGACGAACGCACCACGAACCCGAATCTTCGACATTCCGTTTCCTCCTGGGGACCCGGGCGCCGGTGCAACGAGTGGACCGGTTCGGCTTCCAGGAGAACGGTGCAGAAACGCAAAAGGCGCTGCCCTAGGGTCGAGCAAGTCCTGCTCAACATGGGCAACGCCTCGAGCGATGCTTGCTCAGCGAAGAGACGACTAGACTTCGAACTCGCCCTTCTCGAGAACGTCGGCGACGCGCCAGAGGAAGTTGTTGGCGGCGACGCCATCGACGATGCGGTGGTCGTAGCTCAGGGCAGCGTACATGACGGGGTGGATGGCGATGACGTCTTCGCCACCGGGGCCCTCGACGACGACGACGCGCTTTTGGATTTCACCCATGCGCAGGATGCCGACGTTGGGCTGGTTGATGATCGCGCCGCCGAACAAGTTGCCTTTGAGGCCCGGGTTCGTGACGGAGAAGGTGGCGCCGCTCAGATCGTCGACCGTGATCTTGCCGCTGCGCGCACGCTTGGCCAGCTCGTCGATCCCTCGAACGATGCCGCGCACGCCCAGTTCGTCCGCGCGACGGATGACCGGAACCACGAGGCCGTCGGGCGAGTCGACTGCGACGCCGATGTTGATGTCCTTCATCACGACGTACGCGTCGTCGAGGACGCGCGCGTTGAGCGCCATGTTCTCGCGCAGAGCGCGGGCGACCGCCACCGTCACGAAGGCGAGCATCGTGAGGGCGTGCCCCTCTTTCTTGTAGCGATCCTTGTGCGCGTCGCGAAGCTGCGACACCTTGTTCAAGTCGATCTCGGCCACGGTCACGACGTGGGGCGAGGCGAACTTCGAATAGGTCATGTGGTCGGCGGTGATGCGGCGCCGGCGCGAGAAGGGAACGACCTTGTCGCCTTCGTTCGGCTTGTAGGCGGGCACCTTGAAGGAGCCGTAGCCCACGCCCGGGACCGGCGGAACGAAGCCGCCACCCTGGTTGATCAACTGCGTAAGCGCGGCCGCCGGGGCGCGAGCGGCTGCAGGCGCGGGGGCGGGAGGAGCCGCCACCGGTGCAGGCGCGGGGGCGGGCGGCGGCACGGCCTGCGGACCGTTGCTGGCCGCAGCGCGAAGCACGTCGTCACGCGTGATGCGACCGCGCTCGCCGGAGCCTTGCACGGAGTCGAGGTTCACCTCGTTCTCCAGGGCTGCCTTGCGTGCTGTCGGCGTGGCCAGGGTGCCACCCGTGACGCTGCGCGAGGACGCGATTTCGAGCCCCGCGGCGGCTGCAAGCGAAGGCGACGATGCGGGAGGACGGGCCACGACGGCGGCGGGCGCCGACGGCGGCGCGGGCACCGGTGCGGGGGCGGGCGCGCGCACATCGCTCGCCGAAGCCCCAGGCCCCGCTTGCGGGGCCGTACTTGACTGCGCGCTCTCGTCCAGGCGACAGAGAACCGCGTTCACCGCAAGGGTCTCCCCCTCCTTCGCGAGAATCTGCGTCACGCGGCCAGCAGAGGGTGCGGGCAGCTCGGAGTCGGCCTTGTCGGTCCCGATCTCGACGAGCGGCTGGTCTTTTTGCACGAAGTCGCCTTCGCGGACGAGCCACTTGGTGACCGTCCCTTCGGAAACGCTCTCACCGAGCTGAGGAAGCGTGACGTCAATCATGGCGCCAGCTTTTAGCAAGTCGCGGGGCGCTTGACGAGACTCGCGAGAAAGTAACCGTCGGTGCCGTGAACATGCGGCAGCAAGCGCAGCATGCTTTCGCCGTTCGCGAGATCTGCCGCGGGCTGGCCTTCGAAGGGTCCGAGCTCCAAATCGGGGCGCGCGGCCAGAATTTTCTCGATGACTTGCTCGCCTTCCTCGCGCAAAACGCTGCATACGGCATAAACGAGGCGCCCCCCGGGCTCGAGAAGGTCCGCGGTGCGCTCGACGATGGCGACCTGCAGCGCCGACAGCCGAGCGAGGTCTTCCGGGGCGCGGCGCAAATAAAGGTCCGGGCGGCGCCCCAACGTGCCCGTTCCAGAGCACGGCGCATCCACCAAAATGCGGTGATAGCGGCCTTCCACGGCACCGGCGCCCACGGACCAATCGACCGCGTAGGTCGCCCGCGGCGCACGCGCGAGGCGGGTCAGTTCTTCACGAAGGCGCGCCAACTTGGACGGGTGCAAATCCGCCGCGTCCACCGCGCCGGTTCCGACGGCACTGGCCAAAAGCGCCGTCTTGTTGCCGCGCCCCGCGCAGGCATCGAGCACCACGTCGCCCGCGCGCGCACCGAGCGCGAGCGCGATCACCTGCGAGCCCTCCTCCTGGGAAGTCCACGCTCCCTCCGCGAACCCAGGCAAATCGTGCAGCCGCCCCGCCGCGCGCGCGCGAATCGCATGCGGCGACAGAGGCCCGGGCTCGAACTCCCCCTGCGGCGCCGCCTCGCGCAGACGCGCCAGCCACGCATCGCGCATATTTGCAGCATACACGCATATACCGTTGGGCGGCGCCGCCAGGGCCGCGCGGAGGTACGCGCGCGCACCGACGTCACCGAGCGAGCCCGCCAAGGTCGAAAAGAGCCACGGCGGCGCCGACTCCACCGCGATGGCCTCCAAATCGAGGCTCGCGCCTTCCGCCTCCGCCTCGCGCGCAAGCTTGCGCAGAATCGCATTCGCGAACGCCGCGACCTTCGGCCCATTCACCGCGCGCACGGCACTCACCGCCTCGCTCACCGCGGCGAATTTGGGCACCCGCTCGAGGAAGAAGAGCTGGAACGCCGCCAGCACGAGGTGAACACGCACCCGCGGATCGAGCTTTTCGAGTGGCCGCGTCGCGTGTCGCAAAAGCCGCGACTCCAGCCAGCGCCGCACCCGCAGCGAACCATAGGCAAGCTCCGTGGCCAGGGCACGATCGCGAGGGGCGAGCTGCGGGGAGCGCGCAATCTCCGCATCGAGCGCGGCCGCGGCAAAGGCCTGATCGCGATCCACGCGAACGAGGACGTCCGCAGCCACACTCCGAGCAGTGATCTCGTTCTTCAACCGAAAATCTCGCGAATCTGCCCCACGATGACGTCCCAGCGGCGCTCCACGTCATTTTTGAAGGCGACCATCATCAGCAGGAAAAGCACGCTCATCCCCACCAGGCTCGAGACCTCGCGCGCGCGCAGCGACAGGGGGCGCTTCTTGATCGCCTCCAGCGCGAGAAACACGAGGTGCCCGCCATCGAGCACCGGAATGGGAAGCAGGTTGACCAGTCCGACGTTGATCGAGATGACCGCCATCGCCCACACGAAGTCCCGCGTGCCCTTGGCGCCGGCCTGCCCGGCCACGTCGTACATCGTGATCGGCCCGCTCACGCTGGCCAGGCTCACGCGGCCTTGAAGAATGCGCCAGAAGCCGACGGTGATGAACTTGACGACGTTGACCGTCTCCTCGAAGGCACCACGCAGCGAGTACGAAATGAGACTCGGATTCTTCACCATCGCGGCCGGCGCATTCGGACTCCAATGCGTCGTCAAGAACACGTGCCGCTCGTGGCGCTGGGAAAACTCGTCCACCCATTGCTCTTTGCGCAACTGGAAATTGCCGGCCATCGGCTGCCCGCCGCGCGTCCACTCCAGGCTGTGCATCCGATTCGGATCGCGCAGAAGCTCCTCGGCCATCGCAGGCCAGTAGCGTTGCGGCACGCCATCGAGCTGCGTGATGCGATCGCCCGCACGGAGCCCCGCCTTCCACTCGCCCGACCCCGGTGGCACGAAGGCCACGTACATGTCCGAACCCTCGATGCCCGAGCGCAAGAGCACGTCCTTGGCGCGCGCATCCGCGTTTTCCTCGGTGCCCGCCGATTCGCGCGGCATCGGCGTCAATGTCACCGCGCCGGGGTCCATCACCGCGATGTCGCAAAGCCCGCCCGCCGCAGGAACGGGCACGGGGCGCAGGTACGCGAGCACCACCGTGTCGCCACGGTTCTTTGCCAGTGCGTCGACCAGGTCCAAAAAGCGATCGACCTTTTTGCCATTGATGGCCGTGATGCGATCGAACGTGCGCAACCCCGCGCGGTACGCGGGCGAGTCCGACTTCGGCACGCCGATGACCGGCGCGGGGAAGTTCGGCATGATTCCCACGCGCGCCACGTGCTCCACCACATCGAGCTCGCGCTGCACCTCGGAGCGCTCGACGAGTTCGTCGGCCGGGGTCACCTGCACCTCGACCTGTTTGCCATCGCGCTCCACCACGAAGCGAACCGGCACGCCCGCGCGCTGCGAGACGATGCGTTGCACTTCGGGGAAGGTCTCCACGTCCTGTCCATCGACCGACAGAATGCGATCGCCCGGCACGAGCTTTCCCTCCGCCGTGCGGCCTGGCGTGACGACGCCGACGTTGGGCGCGGGGAAGGTCCGATCCTCGAGAAACACCGAGGTGTAGAGGGCTACCGGAAAGACGACGTTCATCGCCGGCCCGGCGAGCACGATGACCACGCGCTTCCACAAGGCCTGCGCCTCGAAGGTGCGCTTGGCATCCTCCGGCGGAATCGCCTCCGTGCCCTTGGCCTCCTCGAGCATCTTCACGAAGCCGCCGAAGGGCAGAAGCCCCACGCAATACTCCGTTTCCTTGCCACGCAGCCGGAGGATCTTCGGGCCGAAGCCAATCGAAAACGTAATGACCTTCACGCCGAAGAACTTCGCAAAGACGAAGTGCCCCGATTCGTGAATGAAAATGAGGATGCTCGTGAGGAGGGTAAAGTAGAGAAGGTCCACGTTATCCCGCCTCCGCCCCTTGGATCAGGCCGCGACGGAAGCCGCGTGGCTTGCGATGACGGTGTCGAAGATGGTGCGCCCGTCGACGCCGCCGAGGATGGCCTCGCTCATGCGCTCCGGGTGCGGCATGACGCCGAATACGTTCTTGCGCGGTCCACCGTAGACGGCCGCGATGTTGCGCACCGCCCCGCCGGCATTGGCCGCGTCGGTGACCGCGCCGGACTTGTCGCAATATTGAAGAGCGATGCTGCCCGATTGTTCGAGCTCGGCGAGCACGCGATCGGTGGCTTGGTAGCGCCCTTCTCCATTGGCGATGGGGAGGCGCCAGACGGCATCGACCTTCGGTGTGAACGGACCCACGGCGCTGACTTTGACGTAGACGTCGCCACATGCAAACCGCATCGCTTGATTGCGGGTCAGCGCTCCGGGAAGGAGTCCGATTTCCGTGAGGATTTGAAAGCCATTGCAGACACCCAGCACGTATCCACCGCGCTTTGCATGCTCGACGATGGGCTGGATGATGGGCGCGACCTTCGCGATGGCCCCCGCCCGAAGGTAGTCGCCGTAGCTGAACCCGCCTGGGATGGCGACGAGATCCGTCCCGGTCGGGAGTGCGGTCTCGGTGTGGCGAACGACGGTAGTTGGCACTCCGCAAACATCGCGAAGCGTACGGACCATTTCGGCATCTGCATTGATGCCCGGGAAAACGACAACGGCGGCGCGCATTTCGGCCCTTTCGCTAGCACGGAAGCGCCAAAGCTTCTACGTTGCGCCGCGTGACTCACCAATCGTCGGGCGGAGTTGCCGCCGTACCTGGGACCGCACCGGGCGTTTTTCCTGGAGATCTCGTGATCACGGACGAGCTCGTCCGTCAACACAAAGTGAGCGAGGCCGAATATCGGACCATCGTGGAGGCGCTCGGACGCCCCCCGACCTACACCGAGCTCGGCGTGTTCAGCGTGATGTGGAGCGAGCATTGCTCGTACAAGTCGTCACGCGTCCACCTGCGCAGGCTGCCCACCAAGGGCCCGCGGGTCATTCAGGGACCTGGCGAAAACGCCGGCGTCGTCGACATCGGCGACGGATTCGCGGCCGTCTTCAAGATGGAGTCGCACAACCACCCGAGCTTCATCGAGCCGTACCAAGGCGCCGCCACCGGCGTCGGCGGCATCCTGCGCGACGTCTTCACCATGGGCGCGCGGCCGATTGCCTCGCTCAATTCACTGCGCTTCGGACGGCCGGATCATCCGCGCACCCCCGAGCTCTTGCGCGGTGTGGTGGCCGGCATCGGCGGCTACGGCAACTCCTTCGGCGTCCCCACGGTGGGCGGCGAGGTGTTTTTCGATTCGCGCTACGACGGCAACATCCTGGTCAACGCCTTCACCTGTGGCGTGGTGCACAAGGACCGCATCTTCTATGGACGCGCCACCGGCATCGGAAACCCGATCCTCTACATGGGCGCCAAGACGGGACGCGATGGCATCCACGGCGCCACCATGGCGTCCGACGAATTTGCCGACGACAGCGCGGGCAAGACCAACAACGACGGCATCGCCACCGCCTCGTCGCTCCGCAGCGGCGTGCGTTCCACCATGCAGGTGGGCGATCCCTTCATGGGCAAGATCCTCCTCGAGGCATGCCTAGAGCTCTTTCAGCTCGATCTGCTGGAGGGCATCCAGGACATGGGCGCCGCCGGTTTGACGTCGTCGAGCGTCGAGATGGCGGGCCGCGTGAAGAACGGCATCGAGCTCGATCTCGACTTGATTCCGCGCCGTGCGAAGCGCATGTCGCCGTACGAGATTCTGCTCAGCGAATCGCAAGAGCGCATGCTGCTCGTCGCCAAGCCCGGGTGCGAAGACCGCGTGCTCGAGATCTGCAAGAAGTGGGAACTCGATGCCGCCGTCATCGGTCACGTCACCGATACGCAGCATTGGGTCATCCGCGCGACGCCGGGTTACGACCCGCTGGCCGACGGCCCGAAGAAGGGCGAAAGCGTCGTCGTGGCCGACATCCCGATCGACATTCTGACGGACGGCGCCCCGGTCTACGACCGGCCGCGCGAGCCGCTCTCGCAGATCTTCGCCACGCGCATCGAACTCGATCCGCCCGCGGATTGGGGCGATGAATTGCTCACCCTTTGCGGCTCGCCCAACATCGGCTCGCGCCGGTGGATCTGGCGGCAGTACGACCACATCGTTCGCGGCGGCACCGCCGTGCGTCCCGGCGGAAGTGCAGGCGTGGTGCGCGTCCCGTGCGAGCTCGGAGACCGCGTCGTCTACAAGTACCTGGCCTTCGCGGTGGACTGCAACGCGCGCCAGACGGGCAACGATCCCTTCACCGGCGGCGCCATGGCCGTCGCGGAGAGCTGCCGCAACGTCGTGTGCTCGGGCGCGGAACCCATCGGGCTGACGGACTGCCTCAACTTCGGCAACCCGGAGAGGCCCGAGGTGATGGAGCAATTCTCGCGCGCCATCGACGGCATCGCCGCCGCGTGCACCGCGCTGGACGTGCCCATCGTGAGCGGCAACGTGAGCCTCTACAACGAGACGGCGGGTCAGGCGATCTTGCCGACGCCGACCATCGCGTGCGTGGGGCTCTTCGACTCGGAGAAGGACATCGTCACGCCGTGGTTCAAGCGCGATGGCGACATGGTGATCGCGCTGGGCGTGCTGCCGAGCAACCAGGCCGGGTGCCTGGGCGGCAGCGAATACATCGCGCGCAAGAAGGGCTGGACGACCGGCACTCCGCACCTCGACCTGGAGCTCGAGACGCGGTTGCAGCGCCTCGTTCTCAAGCTGGCGCGCGAGCACCTTCTCGCAAGCGCCCACGATGTCGCAGAAGGCGGTTTGGCCGTGGCGCTTGCAGAGTGCTGTGTGACGGCACCCGAGGGAGAGAAAGATGTGGGAGCACGTATTACGCTCCCCGCCGTGGGTTCGACCGAAGGTCATGGCGCCGCCGACACTGCCGCGCGATTTTTCGGTGAGATCCCGTCACTCGTTCTGGTGAGCGTCGATAAAAACAGCGTGGAGCAGGTGCTCACCGCAGCACGTGATGCGGCAGTTCCCGCGGAAACCATCGGCGTGACGGGAGGAGAGACGCTGCGCATCGATGACGCGACGCGCGCAAGCCTTCGGGTAGACCTCGCGCGGCTTCGCCAGACGCGCGAAGAATGTCTCACGAGTATCGTCGGGGGCTAGCCAACCAGCCATCCCGTCGTGGTACATTTTGGGGGAGCACGCCTTCGCGTAGCTGAGTCATGTCCAAGGCGCCTTCACCGCTGCTCGGCTATAACAACAACGTCCGTCACAAGAGTCGGGTATTCCATATCCAGACCGAAGATTCGGGCGTCCGGCACCCGCACATCATCACGCACCTGTTCATGGACGGGGGGCGGATCCTCAAGTCGGTGAAGAAAAGCTACTCGGAGCACCTCGGCACCGAGGGGTTGGCCGACGTGGTGCGGCAGATGATGAAGGAACAACACAAGGCGATGTTCATCGCCTTGCGTGGTGGGCATTTCGATCATTTGGTCGATGCCGCCGCCGACTCGTCGCCGCCTTCGTTGCGCCCCCAGAGCGCCAAGCCGGCAGCCGCCGAGCCCCCGCCGAAGGCCGATAGCGACGCGCCGGTGTCGCCGCCGGCGGCCGCGTCCCCTCCACCGTTGCCTTCCCCTGTCCTCTCGCCGCCTCCTGCCGCGCCGCCGGTCTCCGCGCCCGCCCCGGAGACGCCCCCCGCGTCCACGACGCCCGAGACGCGTGAGCAGCCCGAACGCGAAACGGAGCTGACCCTCGACATCGACGCGCTGGAGCCCCCACCGCCCGAGGTGCGGCTCGAGCCCCCGCCGCCACCACCGGAGCCGCTTCCGCGACCGGCGCGCGTGGAGAGCCCTCCGCCGCCGGAGCCGCTGCGGGATCTCTCGCCGCAACTCTTCAAAAAGCGCGCGGATACGTTTCGTTTCCGGCAGGGCAAAGAAACGCGGGCCACCGAGGCGCTGCTTTCGACGACCCTTCCGAAGGCCTCCCCCCCGGGCTCGGGGCCGCCGAAGGCCCCCCTCTCGGGGGCCGCAGCGGCTGCACCCAAGATGCCTCTCCCGGGACCGGCCTTGCCAAAGGCCCCGAGCCCCGCACCGAGCTCGCCGAAGGTGCCGCTTTCGAGTCCGGGCTCGCCCAAGGCGCCTGACCCGCTGCGCGACCGGCTGCCCGCGTTCTTGCGCGGCGACGTGCCGCCAAGCTCGGGGGGCGGCCCGATCTCGTCGGGCGTGTCGTCCAGCGTTCCCGATACGGACAGGGTTCCGCCATCGTCCCAACCGAGCAAGGTCGCGTTGCCACCGGCCGCGGCGGGGTCCGAGGGGCGTTATGCACCGGCTCGCCCGGCGGCCATCTTCGGGCACGCGCGCCCTCAGCAAGGCAGCTCCATCTTTGGCGAAGACCTGATCAGCGACAAATCGCTGGATGAAGTGATCCTGAGCTACCTGGCCGAGGATCTCGAAGCGGACAAGAAGTAGCCTTTCTCCTTGACTTTTGGGGGATGTGGGGTTCTCTTTGTCATGAAATAGAAAGTGATTTTCACTTTCATCTATCAGGGAGTGAACATGGACGAGTCTCATCGTACCCGCCTCGCCGAGGGCCCCATCTGCATGGTCGAAGAGTGCAGCTGCGGTGTGATGCACCTGACGATCGGCCCCGTAACGTTGCGTCTGCAGGCCGACGCCGTCGAATCGATGTGGGTTACCTTGGGCGAAGCGATCAGCCGCCATGCCGCGCGCGATCGCGATCGCGCGATGCACATTCACATGGGCAACTGCGCCAACCCGCACTCCGACGAGCGCCTCTCGTAGAGGATCTCGCTATTCCGTCGGCGCCGGGCTCGGGGCCGGCGGATCGTGCGACTCGCTGGAGGGCGAGACGATGGGCGGCGTCGTGGGAGGCACGACGCCCCATGTGGGGGCACTCGACGGAGCGCTCGGCGGCGAGTCGACCGACGTGCGCGGGCGCTTTCCTTTGCCCTTGCCACCGCTCGCCGAGGCCGCGGGCGCCACACCTGCCGGCGCAGATCCAGATGCCGAGGCGCTCGCACTCGCGGCGGGCGCACGCGCGCTGCCTGACGCCGACGGCGCGGCAGATGGCGCTTGCTCGACGACGGACTCCGGCGACGGCGTCGCAGCACTCGTATGGACGGCGTGGGGCGGCGCAGAATGCCCCGACGGGGCGGGCTCCGCCGACGCGCCCGATCTCGGCTCGTCGGTGGCCACGGCCCACGCGCTGGCCGAGGCGCCTGGTGCGTTTGCCGCCGCAGAAGCACTCGCCGAAGGCTCTGCCTGCGGCGCGACCACGTGGTCGCGCGCGGCGGCGCTCTGCGTGAAGGTACCTCGGAAGAGGAACACCCCCACCCCCGCCACGCCGATGAGAAGCACCGCCGCGAGCAGGTGCCCCGTCCAGCGCCCGCGCGCCGCCGGAAGATCGTTGTCGATGTCCGTCCCGAGGGGCGTGAGCCGGCTGCCACTTCGACTGTAGTTGCGCACCGACGCCGCGCGCACCGCGTTCGAGTCGATGGAGACCTCCGTGGCGGCCACACCGAGATCGTGCGGTGTGGTCAGCGGCGTGCGCGCAACGGTCGCTCCTGCCCCAGACCCGGCTTGGAGGGCAGGAGGCACCGACGAATGCGGTGCCACGTGCTGGTGCACGCCGAGACGCGGCGTACCGCCCTCGAGAAACGCACGCAGATCGGCCCGCATCTCGCGGGCGTTCTGGTAGCGATCTTCGCGCGCCTTCTGCATCGCCTTCATGCAGATGGCCTCGAGCTTCTTCTCCACCGTCGGCACGCGTTGCGAGGGCGCGAGCGGAATGTCCGTCACGTGCTTCAGCACGACGCCCAGCGCGCTGTTCGCCTCGAACGGCACCGTACCGGTCAGCAGCTGATACAAAATGACGCCCACCGAGTACAGATCCGCACGCGCATCGAGCGGCTCGCCGCGACCTTGCTCCGGCGACATGTACTCGGGTGTGCCGACCACCAGACCGTGCGTCGTCAGCTTCCCTTGCTCGCGCTGTCCGTTCTCTCCGTGACCCGGCGAGGACTCGCTGCGGTCGTCCATGATCTTCGCGATGCCGAAGTCGCAGACCTTGACCAGGTCCTTCGTGTTCCCCTCGTCGTCGATCGCCGTGAGAACCATGATGTTCTCGGGCTTGAGATCGCGATGCACGACACCCATGTCATGCGCAACGGCCAACGCAGCGAGGGTTTGCATCACCAAATCGGCAATGCGCGGCGGCGGCATGGGCCACTCGTTTTGAATCACCTGGAACAGATCGCGCCCGTCCAGGAACTCCATCGCCATGTACAGCGTGCCGTCGGACTCCTCGCCGAAGTCGACGACGCGCATGGAATTCGGGTGGTCGATGCGGGACGCGGCCTTGGCCTCACGCATGAAGCGGGCAGGAAACGTCGCATCCCTCGCGAGCTCGCGATGAAGAAGCTTGAGCGCGACGACCTTGTCGAGCGCGATCTGGCGAGCCCGGTACACGGCCCCCATCGCGCCGCTTCCGATAAACGCTTCGACCGCGAATTTCCCCGCGATCTTGCGCCCAATCAGAGCTTCTTGTTCCACCTGTGCCATCAATCGGGGTGAAGTCTAACCAACACGGCTTGATCCAGCCACACCCGTTATCCGCTCATGTACGAATAGCGGGCAGAGCGCCCAGTCAACACGTTCGACGAACCAAAGATTCGCGCGCACTGCGCACAATCTCCAAATCTCCATTGCGAAGCCGACTGACCATCTGCGCAACATCGTGCGCGGCCGCACCGGTCGCGATGAGCGCGCGCGCTTCGCCATCGCCGGTGAGAAGATCGAACGCAGGAATATCATCGACGAACTCATATCGTTCCGTTCGGAAGCGAAACCGTTCCGGATCTTGCTTGTGCGCCAAAGCAACGAGGGCCACGTAGCACGCAACGGGCCGGAACGTGGCGGGATCGTCCACGTGCACCTGGACGCCTCCGCAGACTTGACCTGCGTGCTTGTGGAACATGGGCTGGAAGGTAAGTGGTCGCACGCGCACGCCGGCGTACCCCAGCGCGTGGAAATCGAGCGCGAGCTTTTGGCCATCGAGCCACGGCGCACCGAAAATCTCGAACGGGCGCGTCGTTCCCCTTCCCTCCGAAAGGTTCGTTCCCTCGAGCAAGCAGCCGCCCGGGTACACCAACGCCGTGTGGTACGTGGGCATGTTGGGCGAAGGCATCACGAAAGGTCGATCCCACACCGTTGCATGCTCTTCGCGTACCCAATCGTGCACGGCGGCAATCTCGAGCTGCTCCGGCGGAATGCCCTCCTCGTCCGCACGCCACGCGAGGATTTCTCCCAAGGTCAGCGAATGGCGAATGGGAAGGGCCTCGAGCCCGACGAAGGAGCGATGGTCAGGCCGCTGCCGCTGCCCTTCGACGCAGGAGGGCGCGCCGCCGATGGGATTCGGTCGGTCGAGCACCAGAACGCGTTTGCCGAGCTGATGGCACTTTCGCGCGGCCAAAAGCGCGGTCCACACGAAGGTGTAATAACGCGCGCCTACGTCTTGCAGGTCGATGACCAAGAGCTCGATATCCGCGAGGTCTTCGTCGCGTGGAACGAGCGCTGAAAAATCTTGGCCGTACAAGCTACGAATTGGAATGCCATGTCGATCGCGCGCGTCTTCCACGCCGATCATGTCTTGCGCCTCGCCACCGAAACCGTGTTCGGGGCCGAAGACGACCTTCAGACGCGCACCTTGTCCGATGAGCACGTCGACGGCGTGCACGAGTTCGCGTGTGACGGACGCCGGATGGGCCAGAACCGCGACGTTGGTGCCACGTACTCGTTGGGCAGCGGGTCCTCCAGCGGCAAGATGGTCGAGTCCGGTGAGCATGGAATCATCCTACGGGAAGAGTGATCCCCATGTCAGGGGGCAAGCCGTGCGGCGAGGCTCGCCATGAAGGCAAGGCTCGCTGATGCGCGCGACGGCATCGTGGCGACGGCGCCGCAGATGGCGAACCTCTTTCGCACCATCGTCAAGGTCGCCGAGTACAAGACCACGGTTCTCATCAGCGGAGAGAGCGGCGTGGGCAAGGAGCTCGTCGCCCGGGCGATCCATGCGCAGTCGAGCCGCCATGATGGTCCCTTCGTTGCAATCAACTGCGGGGCCATTCCAGAAAATCTGCTCGAGAGCGAGCTTTTCGGCCATCGCAAGGGCGCCTTCACGGACGCCGCGGCGGATCGACGCGGTCTGTTCGAGGAGGCCACGGGCGGCACGCTCTTTCTGGACGAAATCGGCGAGCTGCCGCTCGCGCTGCAGGTGAAGCTTCTGCGGGCGCTGCAAGAAGCCTCCATTCGCCGCGTGGGCGACTCCGTCGATACACCGGTCGACGTGCGCATCATCGCCGCGAGCCACCGCAATTTGCGTGCAGAAGTCGCCGCGGGGCAATTTCGAGAAGATCTCTTTTACCGCATCAACGTGCTCGCACTTTCGATTCCACCGCTGCGGGAGCGCCGAGAGGACATTCCACACTTGGTGGACTATTTCATCGCGCGAAACAATTCGCGGTTGGGCACGAGCATCCACGGTGTCTCGGCCGAGGCGGCGAAGCTTCTCTGCGAATACGCCTGGCCCGGCAACGTGCGCGAGCTGGAGAACACCATCGAGCGCGCGATGGTGCTGGCCGATCGCAACGTGCTCGATTGCACGGACTTCCCCGATCGACTGCGGGAAGCGATGGATCCGCTGCAGGCGCACTTGGCGAGCGGCGAGCTTTCCATCAAGAAGACGATGCACGTCATCGAGGAGATGCTCATCCGTCGCGCGCTACAGAAAACCAATGGCAACCGGACGCGCGCCGCGGCTATTTTGGAGATCAGTCACCGTACGCTGCTTTACAAAATCAAGGATTACAAGATTGAAGACTAGCGTCCTGGCCATTGCGCTCGCGACGATGGGGTGCGGCGAAACGCACCCGGTCGCGAAGACACCGCCCGCCGCACGTGACTCGGGTGGCGAGGCCGTGGCCTGGGCGTACGAGGTCGTGGCCAACCGCGATGCAACGGAGCTCGACGTCGCCGCGACCCTGACGCGCGCCGCGAGCATCGAGCTTTCGGTGAGCGACTCGGCAGAGCCCTTCGTGCGCGACGTTCGGGTGGAGCGTGGCGGAGAGTGGGAAGCCATTTCACCGCGCGGAACGTCGTGGTTCGTGCAGGAGTGCGCGTCCGTATGCCGCATTCGTTACCGGTTCGAGCTGCGTGCGGCGGCCGCCGAGGTCGTGCGCGATGGGATCGCGCGGCGGGCGGGTGATGGCGTTATCGAATCGCCGGCGCATGCGTGGCTCCTGCACCCGCTGCAGACGCATCAAGAGGACCGCGCACGGTTCCACGTCGCGGCGGAAGACGGCGTTCGCTTCGCGACGGGGCTTCGGGCCACGGCGCCGGACACCTACGAGATCCGCGCGAGCGAAATTTCACGGGTACCCTATTCGCTTTTCGGGAAGTTCCGCGCGTCGGAGGTTCATATCGGGGATACCTCATTGAAGGTGGCCATCGTGCCCGGGCGGTTTCGCGCGAGCGATGCGGTGTTGACCGAGTGGATCACGCGCAGCACCGGCGCCGTGCGGGACTATTTCGGAGCGTTTCCCATGGAGGGCACCCTCTATGCGGTTCTTCCCCGATCGGGAGACTCCGTGGGCTTCGGTCGCGCATCGGCCGGTGCGGGGGGCGGGTCCATTTTGATCGACGTGGGGCGCGAGACCGACGAGGCCGAGCTTCGACGCGATTGGGTCGCGGTGCACGAGACGCTGCACTTCGCCATGCCGTCGCTCGCGCGCGAGCACATTTGGGCCGAGGAAGGGCTCGCCACGTACCTCGAGCCCATCGTTCGTCGGAGGGCGGGGCTCACGTCGGATGAGGATCTGTGGCGGCAATTTTACGAGATGATGCCCAACGGCCTCCCCCGCGCAGGCGATCGTGGCATGGACAACACGCACACGTGGGGGCGCATCTATTGGGGCGGCGCGATCTTTTGGCTCGTCGCCGACGTGGAGATCCGCAAGCGCACGCAGAACGCGCACTCGCTGCGCGACGCGGTGCGGGCGATTTTGCGGGCGGGCGGGAACAACTCGGAGATGTGGGAGGCCTCGCGCATGTGGGACGAAGGCGACCGCGCCACCGGTACCCATGTGCTGCGCGACCTGGCCGCCTCGATGGGGTCTCAACCGGGCTCCGTGGATCTTGCGGGGCTCTTTCGTGAACTCGGTGTGAGCGCGACGGCGCTGGACGATAGCGCCCCGAGGGCCGCGCTGCGAAAGGCCATCACCGCGCGATGATGCGCGCACGCGCCGCACGTCTTCTGGTAGGGTCAGCCCCGTGGCGTTCGACTACGATTTGATCGTGTTGGGAGCCGGGCCCGCAGGCGAAAAAGGCGCCGTGCAGGCAGCGTACTTCGGGAAGCGCGTGGCCATCGTCGAGTGCGCAAAGGAGCCGGGCGGCGCAGCCGTGCACACGGGCACCCTTCCCTCGAAGACGCTGCGCGAGACGGCGCTGTTTCTCTCGGGCTACCGGCAGCGGGACCTTTACGGCGTCGACGTTCGCCTGAATCGCGAACTGGCGGTGCCAAAACTGCTCTCCCGCAAGGATGCGGTGCGCGATCTGGAGGTGGCGCGCATCCGCTGGAACCTCGAGCGCCACGGAGTGGAAACGCTGCACGGCGTGGCCCGCTTCGTCGATGCGCACACGGTGGAGATCGTGCAGCTCGGCGGGCCTCCGCGGACCTTGACGAGCGAGTTCTTCCTCGTGGCCACGGGCTCGAAGCCGCATCAACCGGCGGACATTCCCTTCGACGACGAGGACGTGGACGACTCGGACACGGTTCTACTCATCGATCGACTGCCGCGGACGATGACCATCGTGGGCGGGGGCGTCATCGGCTGCGAATACGCGACGATGTTCGCGGCGCTGCAGGTGAAGGTGACGCTCATCGAAGGCCGCGGGCGGCTGCTGCCGTTCTTGGATTTGGAAATGGGCGAGCGCCTGCGAGCCTCGATGAACGGCCTGGGCATCGAGATCATTTTGAACGCGAAGACGAAGAAGGTCGCGCGGCTCGAGGGCTGCGGCATCCGATGCGAGCTGGAATCGGGCGCCATGATCGACAGCGACAAGTTCCTCTTCGCGGCAGGGCGCTCGGGCAGGACCGAGGAACTGCGGCTCGATCGCATGGGCGTGAAGCTCGACAAGCGGGGTTACGTCGCGGTGAACGACGACTACCGCACCGAGGTGCCAAGCATCTACGCGGCGGGTGACGTCATCGGCTTCCCTGCGCTGGCGTCGACGTCGATGGAACAGGCACGCGTGGCCGTGTGCCATGCCTTCGACTTCGCCTACAAGCGGCAGGTATCGCACGTGTTGCCGTACGGCGTGTACACGATTCCGGAGGTGAGCTGCGTCGGTCTCTCGGAGGAGTCCTGCACGGAGCAAAAGATTCCGTACGCGGTGGGGCGCGCGTTCTACCGCGACAATGCGCGCGGCAAGATCGTGGGCGACAAAGACGGCGTGATCAAACTGATCTTCCACGCCGAGACGCGCGAGCTCCTGGGATGCCACTGCATCGGGGATCGCGCGTCGGAGCTCGTTCACATCGGGCAGGCGCTACTCATGGGCAAGGGAACGGTGGATACCTTCATCGAGATGGTCTTCAACTACCCGACCCTTGCCGAGGCCTTCAAGTATGCAGCATACGACGCGCTTGCCCGCCTCGCGAAGACGCCCGCGAAGGATCCACCGAAGGTGCCAGTACCGTAAGGACCACGGCAAGCCCCACCACGACGCCGAGGCCACCACGCAACGTGAGGTGTTCGGCGACGAAGCCGATGCCGGGGGGGCCGACGAGAAAGCCGCTGTAGCCGAGGGTGGCCATCATGGAGAGCCCCGCCGCGGGCTCGACACCCGGAACGTTGCCGCTCGCGCGGAAGGCGGTGGGCATGACCACCGAGAGGCCGAGGCCCACGCTGAGGAAGCCGACGATCATCATGGCAACGTTGTTGAAGACCAAGCCGACCCCGAGCCCTGCCGCCACGAGCAGGCCCCCGTAGCGAACGATGTCCACGGCGCCGAAGCGCACGGTGAGCCGGTCGCCGGCGAAGCGCCCGATGACCATGGTGAGCGAGAAGGCCGCGTAGCCAAGGGCCGCCACGGCTTCGCTGGTGTGCAGCATGTCCCGCAAGTACACGGCGGACCAATCGCCCATGGCGCCTTCGCCCACCGACGAGCAAAACGCGACCGCGCCCAACGCGACGAGCGTGGCATTGAGGCGCGCGCGGGGCGCGCCTTCGGGCTTTTTCTCCGGCACGGGGGCGTCGGAGCGCGGGAGGAGCGAGCGGCCAAAGACGAAGGCCAGCACGAGGTAGAGGATGGAGGCACAGCTCAAATGAACGGCGGGGGTGAGGCCTTGCGAGGCCGCGACCGAGCCAATGCCGGCACCGGCGAGGCCGCCCACGCTGAAGAGCGCGTGAAGCGAGCCGAGGATCGGCTTGCCGAGGCGCTGTTCGACGTCGACGCCGTGCGCGTTCATGCTGACGTCCAACAGACCCGTCGAGAGGCCGATGGCAAAGAGCCCCACGGCCGTGAGAAGCGACGTGGGCGTGAAGCCTGGAAACGTGACGGCCACGCACATGAGGAAGGCGCCGACCTGCGTGGTGCGGCGATTCCCGTAGCGGGCGATGAGGGGCGGTGCGATGCGGAACGAAAGAATGGCCCCGATGGCCACGGCCAAAAGGAGTAGACCGAGATCGCGATCGCCGAGATCGAGCCGGTCACGCATGGCAGGAATGCGCGCTACCCAACCCGCGTACGCGACCCCAAGGAGGAAAAACATCCCGCCTACGGCTATGCGTGCGCGCTTGGCTCGGGTTAAGCCTGCTTCGTCTGGAAAGTCGATCATGTCAGGCACAAACATGCACGACATCGCTGTCCGTTCAAGGACTTTCGTGCTAATGTACGCATAACCATGCAGAGTGAGGTCCCCAAGTCAATGTTGACCGAGGAGCGCCGCCGCTGGATCGTGGCGGAGCTCGAGCGGGAGGGCAAGGTCGTCGCGTGCGAGTTGAGTCGCGTGTTGGAGGTGTCCGAGGACACCATCCGGCGCGATCTGCGAGAACTCGCCGCGGAAGGGCGCGTGCAGCGCGTGCATGGGGGCGCTTTGCCGGCCCCCCGCGTCAGCGCCAATTACGCCGTGCGCGCCGCACAATCGACCTCGACGAAGACGACCTTGGCGCGCGCAGCCGCCACCTTGGTGCGTCCGTCGAACGTCGTGCTCGTCGACGGCGGCACGACCAACGTCGAGATCATGCGCCATCTCGCGCCCGACTTGCACGCCACGGTGGTGACGAACAGTCCGCCGGTGGCGGTGGCGTTGGCGGACCATCCTCACGTCGAGGTAATTGTGCTCGGGGGCCGCATGTTCAAGTCGTCGCGCGCGACCGTCGATGCGGTCACGCTCGAAGGAGTGCGGGGCGTGCGCGCGGATTTGTGCTTCCTCGGCGTGTGCAGCGTGCACCCCGAGACGGGGGTGTCGACGTTCGACTTTTCGGAGGCGCACATCAAACGGGCCATGGTGGCCTCGTCGGCCGAGGTCGTGGCCGTGGCCCTGGTCGAGAAGCTCGGCACCGCCGCCCCCTACGTGGTGTCCCCGCTGAGCGAATTAACGCAACTCGTGACCGAGGCGACCGTTTCGGATGAAGCGCTCGCGCCGTACCAGGCGGCGGGCGTGACCGTGTTGCGCGCCTGACGGGGTGTCCTGGGACAGGGGCAAACTGTCCCGGACAGGTGGGTGGCGCGCGGCGGGGCAGTTTTTCTCGATGAATCGATGGCGTGAGGGTTGGCCTCCGACTGGCAATGGGCGGGTGCAGTCGGCATTCACCGACCAACCTTTCACTGCCTGAAGGAATTCATCATGAGCACGCGTTTTTCGTTCGGGGCGCTCTGCCTCGTCATCGTTGCGTCGCTGGCCACGGCCTGCGCGGGATCATCTGGCGAAGTCGAACTCGAGCCGGCAGCGACCGATATCGAGGCCGAGTTACAGACGAGCGATTTGAGCAAGGAGCAAGCCGCCATCGCGCTCAAGCTGCTGGACGACATCTGCGGCGATACCTGGTGCGAGGGCGAGTACAATTGGCACTTCCCCAAGATCGTGTGCCGCTTCGCCCAAACCTCGTGCACGGTCACCTTCCGCGTCACCACCTACGACGATCCGCCGAAGAACTACACGCGGTGGTGCAAGGTTCGCGAGCTCACGCGCTTCGAGGACCTCGTGCAGACCGCACCGAACGGCTACCAATCGCTGAACGACGCCTTTTACGACAAGGTGTCTGCCTGCATCTCGCGCATCGAGGACGATCTGCGCACACCATGAAGCAGATCACTTGACCGTGCCAAGGTCGACGAAGGCCTGGTCGGCCATCACCACGAAGGGTCGCTCTTCGAAGGTGATGTTGCCACGCCCATCGTGGTCCAAGATCTCCAGCTTGCCCATGCCGTACCCCATCGGGCCACGCGAATAGTAGTGGGCCTGCAGCTTGTACGGAGCGGCCCGTGCGCTGCGAGGCGCGCGGATGGTGAAACACTCGGGCCCGTAGCCGGTGGTCACGTCGGCGTAGAGCTCACCGCCGCTCCCCAACTGGGGACGTTGGTAGAAGGCATGGCCACCCCGCGCGTCGAAGATGTGGAAGTCCACATCGTTGGCGTCCGTCTCCCAATTGAGCACGAAGCGGAGCGAGGGGCGCGATTCCAGCGTCCCTCCGGCCTCGCGCAGCCGCTTGGTGATCTCCTCGCGGAGATCGGGCTCGGCGCGCATCCACGCGGCGGCGATGAGCCCCAGGTCCTCCCGCAGGATCCGCTCCACGCCGGCAAAGCGTCCCTCCGGATAGCGCCGTTTGGCGCCGGCGGCAGCGACCGCGAATGCCTCGGCGAAGTTGCCCTTTCGCAGGTGTGCGAACGCCAGAAGGCGGTGGCTCGCCGGATGATCGGGGCGCTCCTCCTTGGCCTTGAAGTACGTATCGATCGCGAGCTCCAGGGCGCCGGGCGAGCGCAGGCGCTCGAGTCGCTCCCCGGCAAAGCGGCGCAAATCAGCGCGCGATGGGAAGAGATCGATGAGGGAGCCATAGCTCCGCGCCGCACGCGCAACGTCACCGCGTGCCTCCAACGCTTCGCCCAGCGCGACCAGCGACATGACATCGCCGGGTGCCTGGTCGTGCATGCGGGTCGCCGTCTCGAGGGCGCGCTTGGCATCGTTGTGGGCGATGGCGTCCATCACCTCGCCAAAATTGCCCGTGTACGGGTGAATTTTGCGCGCAGGGAGGTCATCTCCATCGTAGCTGCCCATTCCCATGTCTACAGGTCCACGAGAACGAGACCGCATCGGACGCTGCATCGGGGCCTCCTCGCGCATCGTCGTCACGCCGTCCTCGCGGGGTGGCGTCGATGGCGCAGCTGGCGGCGCCGGGGATGCGGTGGATGGTGCGGGGGACGGCGCGGCGGGCCCCCAGGGATCGTCCGCGTCGCTCGTCCGGGGGGACGGCTTTGCCTGGGGCGGTGAAGGCGCGTCCGGCGCGCCGGTCAGCGCCGTCCCTGTCGCAGAACCATGCCCACCGGCAATACCGTGGGGGCGCGGGCGTGGCGGCGGCGCCGAATCGCTCTTTTTCTCGAACTCCTCGGCGGGGGCGGCACGCGTGTCGTCGAGAGCGACGGTGCCGGTGGCCCTTGGTGCGGCGCTGGGAGCAATCTCCTTTCCCTTGTTCTTCCCGAGCCACGCTTCGCCGCGATGCTCGAGGGTCACGCGACCATCGCGGATGGCGAGGAGGTTCCCAGGGGCCTTGCGGTCGATGTCGAAGCGGGCGTAGTCCGCGTCGGTCTCCAGGACCAGGAGGGAGGTGTACGGCGACAGAACGCGGTGACGCGTGGAGAGCTCGATGACGCGCCGGCGGGCCACGTCGTCCTTGGGGCCTTCGGCGTGCGCGAGGACGCTGGCGATTTTCGCCTGCGCCCACGTGTGCTCCAGCAGCGGGGCGTCGACGTTGCGGAGCTCCGCGGTCGTGGGGGCACCTTGCCCAATGCGGATGCGCACGGGACTCTCCTCGGGCACCTCTGCGTAGACGAGGCGCTCGTCGCCGGGTTGTACGCCGTCGAGGCGCTCGGGCCATACCCAGGTTGCGCCCTCCACCTGCACGGTGAGACCCGATTGCGCGGTCCGCGTGAGCCGCTTGGCCAATGCATGCGCGTCCCGTGCGCCATCGACGACGACACCGTCATGCGGCAATGCGCCGCTCGTGAGGCGCGCGAGGGCGGCATCGTCGCGGATGCCGCCAACCGCCACGGCATCGAGCCGCTGCACCCCCGTGTCGCGCAATCGGGCGGCGGCCGCGGAGAGCTTTTCGCCATCGCTGGAGCCGGCGGTCGCGACACCGTCGCTCACGACGACCACGCGGCGGATCTCATGGGCATTTTTCGCAACCCAGGAGAGCGCGTCCTCGAGATTGGACGCTCCGAGGGCGCCACGTGCGATGAGCTTCGCGGTGGCCTGCGTGCCATACCCGGCGGCGTTGCCGTCGTAGATGGACTCGACGTCCTGATCGAAGGCCGCCACGACGAGGCGTGCGCTCGGGTCCGCGCCGGAGGCGATTTCGCGGGCGAGCCCCTCGACGAGCGCAGCCTGGTCGGCAAAGCCGAGGGCGCGCGATGCACTCGTGTCGACGAGAACCACGGTGCCGCCTTCGAAGGGCTCCGGCCCGGCACTGGCGAAAGGGCGCACGCGCGCGAGGACGATGCGCCCACTGCGCACGCCATCGCGGCGCAGGGACGCCGGCGCCACCACGACGTCCTCGGTCAGCGGCGCATCATCACGCCGTTTGCGCGTCTGCAACGCCTGCTCGTCGCCTGCACGCGACACGATGACGTCGAAGTCGTCCACCGCGGGCAGCCCAGCAAGCGGAAACACGTAGCCCGCCCCCGGCGCGAGCTCCTGCGCATACGCCACGAGGATCTCTTTGGTTCCGCGCGCAGGAATGGGAAACACACGCGCCGAGAACGCGTTGGGCGCCGCTTGCTCGAGCAGGGCTGGGTCCTGCTTGCGGTGGAGAAAGTCCTCGTACACGACCCGCGCCCGGGCCTTCTCGATCATCTCGGCTTCTTGCCAGCTCTCGCCAATCTTCATGGCGAAGCGGCTCACGGTGGCGCCGGGCGGCAAGGTGATCTCGAAGCGCCCCTCGAGGGTCCGATTCTCGGGGTTCTCGAAGGCGAGGCGCACCTCGGTGTAGGCGAGCGGCTCGTCGAGCACGGCGCGCGCCTTGAGCCGCGTGAGCCGCAGGCCCGTGCCGTCGGACGCCGTGAGGCGCAGCGGCGGAACGTCCTTGGGCCGCGGCAGCGGCTCCTCGACGATGGGCTCTGCGGCGAGCAACTCCGCCGCCCGAGACCTCTCGTCCGTCGAACCACGCGAGCTTTGCGCGGTTCGACAGCCGGCGGAGGTTGCAAGGGCGGCCGAGGCGAGGAGGAACGGCAATAGGCGGCGCACCCAGCGTCATACGCTCGGCCCGCCGCGAAAGATCTGACGCGCGTTACTTTGCCGCGCGCGGGTTTCCTTCGGCGTCGAAAAACTCGGGCTTCGGCAGTCCTTCGACCTGGGCCAGTTGCGACAACACCTTCGCTTGAGGCCCAACGATGACCACGATGGCGTCTTTGGGATGAAAGTAGCGCTGGGCCACCCGGTCGAGGTCCGCCTTGGTCGCACTGTCACGCCGGAGCGCCGCCTCGGCCTCGTAGGTCGCGGGCAGCCCCAACGCTGCATCGTTGCCCAACAAGGTGGCGGTGCTCGCGACGTGCTCGTACGCCTGCACCACGTCCACCCGGGCCATCATGCGCGTCAAATCCACTTCCGCGGGCGTGAGGCCCTTCGTGGCGTACACCTCGGCGTCGTTGAGCATCGCCTTCACGGCGTCGCCGGTGTTCTCCGTATGAACCGCGGACGAGAGCCCGATGGTCCCCGCCTGCCGCATCGTCGATACCCGCGAGCCGGCGCCGTAGGTCCAGCCGTGCTCCTCGCGCAAGTCCAGGTTCAACCGCGACGTGAACGACCCGCCCAAGGCGATGTTCGCCCGCCCCGCCACGACCGCATCGGGATCCGCCACCGTGGGCCCGGGACGCACGATCGTGATCTGCGACTGCGGTGCATCGGCGCGGTCCACGACGATGAGCCGCCCCCGTGCGCCCTTCGGCTCCGCGAGCGGCGCCACCTTCGCCGCGGGTCCGGCCGGCGCCTTCCACCCCGCGAACGCCTTGTCGAGGGCGGCCGTCAGCTCGGCGCGCGTGACGTCGCCCACCGCGACGAGGGTCGCCTGATCGGGGCGCCAATTCGCCTGGTAGAAGCGCTTCACGCGCGCAAGATCGATCTTCGCCGCCGAGGCCAAGGTCCCCGATACGGGGTGGCCGTACGGTTGATCCGCACCGTAGAGCGCCGCCGACGCGACCACCGAGGCTACGGCCCGCGGCTCGCGCGTGCGCGATTTGAGGTCGTTCGTCCAGAGCTCGTGCACCCGCTTCCACTCGGTGGCATCGAAGCGCGGACGCGTGACGACGTCGGCAAGAAGGTCGAACGCGGGCCCGAGGTTTCGCTTGAGAACGAAGAGCGACACCCCACTTCGATCCGTCCCCGCGGTGGCGCCCAGCGTGGCACCCAATTGATCGATGGCGCGCGCGAGGTCCAGCGCACCGCGCGAACCTGCACCCTCGTCGAGCATGCTCGCCGTAGCCCACGCGAGACCGCCCTCACCCGCCGGATCGCTGGTCGACCCGATGGGAAGCGCGACATCGATGGCCACCATCGGCAAGGCATGGCGCTCCAGGAGCCACACCGTCATGCCGTTGGCCGTGCGGAAGACCGTCGGCGCGGGCGGCGTGAAGGGCGGCGGCGCATCCACATTGGGGCGCGGCCCCAGTGGATCGGCTTCGGCGGCCGGCGGTGTCGCAGGCGCGGGCTTCGGGGGTGCCACCGCGGGCGGCTTCGTTTCCGCAGTCTCGCCGCCGCAGGCGGTCGAGAGGACGGTGGCGAGAAGCAGCGCGTGTTTCGCGTATTTGAACGTCACGGTTTTTTCCCTTTCGGCACGACACGAAGGATCACGCGCGCATCCGGGCGAAGCCATTGCTCGGCCACCGCGCGAATGCCGTCGGCGGTCGCTTTGCGGTACCGCTCGAGATCGCGCTCCGCGTAATCGGGCGTCCCGACCTCCGCCTGGTACATGTTGAGGATCGAAGCCCGCTGCTGCACACCTTCGAGACGCGCCACGAAGTCGGTCTCCACCACGTTTTTGACCCGGGTGAGCTCCTCCGCCGAAACCGGTTTGGTGCGCACGCGCTGAAGCTCGGCATCGATGGCCTTCTCGATCCGTTCCAGCGGCACGCCCGGCCGCGCCAACACGCCGACCACGAACCGCGATCCGAGGGTACCCGATTGCTGCACGGCCTCCACGCTCTGCGCGATCTTCTGCTCGTACACGAGCGCCTTGTACAAGCGGCTCGCCTTGCCACCGGAGAGCACGTTGCCAAGCAAATCGAGCTCACCGTCGCCGGGCCCGAAGTGCTTCGGCGTCTGCCACGCCATGATGACCTTGGGCAGCTCGACCTCGTCTTCCAGAGTCTCGCGGACCACCGACTTGAGGGTCGAGGCCCCTTCCGGAAATCCCGGCGCCTTCGGATCCTTGGGCGCGCCGCGCGAGGGGATCGACTCGAAGTACGACTTGATCCGGTCCAACGTCTCCGCTTGGCCGAAGTCACCCGCGACGACCAACGACGCATTGGCCGGATCGTACCAAGTGGCAAAGAACTCCTTCACGTCCTCGACGGTGGCCGCCTCCAGATCCTCGTGCGAGCCGATGACCGGGTGGTGGTACGGATGCCCCTCGGGATAGAGCAACTCGGGCAGCCGGAATTCGACCTTGCCGTAAGGCGTATTCTCACCGGTCTGGCGCCGCTCGTTGCGCACGACCTCGCGCTGCGCGTCGACCTTCTTCTTCGTCATGAGCGGCCCCAGATCGCGCAGCCGGTCGGCTTCGAGCCAGAGCAAGAGGGGCAGTATCGTCTTGGGGCCGACATCGAAGTAGTCGGTGCGATCTTCACTCGTCCACGCGTTGTTGCTTCCGCCGGTGGCCTCCATCCATTGGTCGAACGCACCGGTGGGCGCGCGCTTCGTCCCCATGAACATGAGGTGCTCGAACAGGTGCGCAAACCCCGTGCGCTTGTTCGCCTCGAACCGCGAGCCAACGTTGTACGAGACATTGACGGCCACGAGTGGCAGCGAATGATCCTCGCTCAGGATGACGGTCATCCCATTTTTCAACTTGTGAACGGCGTGCGGAATACTGATTCCATCGGCCGACGCCGTGCCCGTGACGAGCCCCAGCGCAGCCACGAGCACGCCTTGAAGTGCGAATCGTTTCCCGAGCATGCCGGCACGGTAGTGCGACCCGGTCCGCGGTGTCGACCCCCGTGGTATATTTGGCTCCATGGCACAGCCTGCAGTGACCATCCACGCTCCGCCGAAGCGGCCGATGACCATCGAGGAGTGGGCCGACTTGCCGGAGGACGAGCCCGGCGAGTTGGTCGATGGATACCTGGAGGAAGAGGAAGTGCCGGACTTCATTCACGAGACGATCGTCGGCTGGCTGATTCAGGTGCTGCGCAACTGGCTGGTTCCGCGCAACGGGCGAGTTTTCGGCTCGGAGGCCAAATACCGACTTACGGAGCACCGAGGGCGAAAACCGGACGTGGCGGCGTACCTTCCCGGCAGTCGACTACCGGGCGGACGCCACGGCGCCACACGCGTCCCGCCGGACATCGCCATCGAAGTCGTTTCCCCGGCCGCTCGCGATCGGCGGCGGGACCGGGTCGAGAAGACCACGGAATATGCGCAATTCGGGATCCACTACTATTGGCTCATCGATCCGGAGGCACGCACCCTGGAGATCCTGGAGCTCGGCCCGGACGGCCGTTACGTGCTGGCGCTCACCGCCGCGGATGGCACGGTGTCCACGATTCCGGGATGCCCCGAGCTCACCCTCGACTTGGATTCCCTCTGGGCGGAGATCGATAGCCTTCCCGAAGACGAAGACGAACCCTAGTCACCCCCGCGCGAGACGCGCCCGCACGTGGCTCACGAGGAGCTCGAGTGCGACGCGGTTCTCACCGCCCTCGGGCACGATGATGTCGGCGAAGCGCTTGGACGGCTCGACGAAGGCCATGTGCATGGGGCGCACGGTCTCGTAATACTGCTTTCGCACTTGGGCGAAGGTCCGGCCACGGTGCTCGAGATCGCGGCGGATGCGGCGCATCAGGCGGATGTCCGCGTCGGTGTCGACGAAGAGCTTCACGTCGAAGTGCGTGCGCAGTCGCTCGTCGGCGAGCACCAGGATGCCCTCGACCACGATGACCGGTACCGGCTCGACGCGCGTCAACTCGGGCGCGCGATCGTGGCGGGAGAAATCGTACGTCGGTCGATCGATGTGCGTCCACGCGCGCAGCGCTTCCAGATGCCGCGCGAGAAGATCCATTTCCAGCGCGTCGGGGTGATCGTAATTGACCCTCTCGCGCTCCTCGAACGGCAGATGCGCCTGCGAGCGATAATAGTGATCCTGCTCCACGAGGAGCCCCGCGCCGGGCGGCAGCGCCTTCAGAATGGCGCGGGCAATGGTGCTCTTGCCGGAGCCCGAGCCACCGGCAATGCCTAGAACGAGAGGCGGTGCATTCATTGATTCGTTACTGCCACGAAGGGCTCGACGGCGCGTTCCCACGTCGATCGATCCACGTTGCGACCCGTGAGGAGCACGACCAAATCGCCGCCGCGCACGCCCAGGGCCGAGGCCACACGCTCGCGTGACGGCAGCAACAACGGCGCGAGTGCCACCGCCGAGCTGCCCTCCACGAGCAATCCCAAGTCGCGATAAATGTAGTGCATCGCCTGCGCGATGGCCTGCTCCGACACGACCATGACGCCGCCGATCGCGGAGCGTGCGCGCGCGAAGGCATCCTCCGGGATGCCGCCCGAGAGCCCATCGGCCAACGAGGGTCCCTGTGGAATGAAGCGCGCGATCGCCTCGCCCCGCTCGAGGGAATCGGCCATCGCGGGCGACACGTCACTCTGCACGCCCCACACGCGAGGGACCTGGCCCGGCGACTCACCTGCGGCATCGGCCAGCGCCCACGCCACACCTGTCGCGAGCCCGCCGCCCCCGAAGGGCAAAAGTACATGCTCGGGGACGTGACCCAGCACCCGCGCCAGCTCGTAGCCGAGCGAGCCTCCGTTGCCGGCGATGACGTTCAAGTCGTTGTACGGCGAAATGAACGGGAGCCCCTCGGCCTCGGCCATCGCGATGGCCACCGACTCCGCGTCGTCGTAGTGCGGCGTCGGCCCGAACCGCAGATCCGCACCGAACGATGCAATGCGCTCGCACTTCGCCGCGGGTGCGCCCTTGGGGACGAAAATGGTCGCGCGCACGCCGAGCACCGAGGCCGCGTAGGCCATGGCCGCACCATGGTTGCCCGCACTCGCGGCCACCACGTGCAGCCCCGTGCTGCTGCCCGCGCGCTGGATGCACGCATCTATGGCCACCAACGCACCGCGAACCTTGAAGCTCCCGGTCTGCTGCAGCGACTCGATCGCGTACCACACGCGCGTCTGGCCCGAAGCATCGACGCGCGTATCCAGATCGGGCGCGCGCACCACGGTGACCTCGCGCAGATGCGCCGCCGGAAAGCGCGCCCCGAGGGGCCGGATGTCGTCGAAAAAGGCCTGATGGATCTCCGCCGTTTCCCTGGCGACCGATGCAAATGGACGATCCGTGATGACCGGACGAACCGGCACCACACGCAACCGCGCCGCTTCCTCGGAGGCTAGCGAGGACATTGGCGCATTTCCGCTCCGGCCAGCATCGGTGCTTCTCAGGGCTTCTTAGCGGCCATGAGCCAGAGCAGCGGGCGGCGGTAGTTCGTCACCATGCGATCCGCGGGGACCTCGTGACCGAGGCCGCTCACGATGTTCATGCGTACGGGGATCTTCGCATCGCGGAGCATCTTCTCGACGCGCTTCGTGTTCTCGGCCACTTCGTCGTTCTGGCCGGTGTAGAGGTAGACGCGCTGGATGCGCTTGCGGCCTTCCTCGAGCAGGTGCTTGTTCTCTTCGCCCCACCAATATTGATCGTTGGCGGCCAGAATGAGCCAGCGGTCCCACGTGCGCGGGTCCTTGATGCCGACCTGCATCGCGATAAACGAGCCCTCGCTGAAGCCGATGAGGACGTTGTTACGAAGCTGCACGCGCGACTTGTACTTTGCACGCAATGCCTGCACCACCGAATCGATGGTGCTCTTGCCGGAGACCGGGTTGTTCCCCCAGCCGCGCGCACCGCCGCCGCGATCTTCCGGGCCTTGCGGGCAGACGACCCACCCGAACTGCGTCGCCACGCGCGCCCACTTGCGGCAGTCTTCGGCGGGGTTGCCGCCGCGCCCGTGCAAGAACATGAGAATCGGCTGCTGGCCGCGCACGGTCGGCTGGTAATAAAACGCGTCCGCGTGACCCGGCACGTCGAGCTGCAGCGGATCGCCTGGCCCAGCGCCTTTGGCCCACGCGCTCGGCGCGCCGATGAAGGAGATGGCCGCGGCCGCACACGCGGAGAGGGCGACCCGGACGAGTAAGCTTAGGCGATTCACCGGGCCCGAGGATAATCAGCTACGAAATTTGGGCAAGTAGATGGTGACCAATGTCTTGCCCCAGGGAGGCTGCGTCCGCCTCCGAGGTCGGCCACTGGAGCGTCCGTTCAGTCTTCCGGCACGACGATCCATCGGGCCGAGCAATGAAGGCGCGCACGTGAAGGCGCCCGCTTTCCGTGCGAACGGCGTATGCGGCGATGGGCGTGCGGCAGTCTCCCTCGACGGCGATCATCACACCGCGCTCGACGGCAACGCAGATCCCCGTCTCGGCGTCGTGCAATGGCGCAAGGTAGGCCCGCGTCGCTTCGTCTTCCTCGCGGCTCTCCAGACCGAGCGCCCCCTGCCCCACCGCCGGAATGGACACGTCGGGCTCGAGCACCTCGGTCGCACGCGCCTCGAGGCGGAGTCGCACCAGGCCGGCCCGCGCGAGCACGATGGCGTCGACCTCGCCCGCATCGACCTTGCGCAGGCGCGTGTCGACATTGCCGCGCAAGGGAACGACGTTCAAATCCGGCCGCACCGCTTTGAGGGCCACCATGCGCCGCAGGCTGCTCGTCCCTACGGTGGCGCCGCTCGGAAGCGCGGCGAGCACGCCGTGGCGCGGGGCGACCAGTACATCGCGCGGATCCTCACGACGGGGAACGCACACGAGGGCGAGCCCCGGCGGGACCAGACCGGGAACGTCTTTGATGGAGTGCACGGCAAAGTCAGCCCGTTCGTCCAGGAGCCGCTCCTCGATTTCCTTAACGAAGAGCCCCTTGCCTCCAATCTCGGACAGCGGCCGATCCTGAATTTTGTCCCCGCTGGTGACGACTTGCTCCTCGACGAAGTCGACGCTGGGGTGGATCGCTTTCAGCTGCGCAACGACGGCGCGGCACTGTGCGAGGGCAAGGGCGGATTTTCGGGTGGCGTAAACCAGGCGCATTCGGGAGAACTTCTTCTAATGCGGGATGCGCTCGTCGTCATCCGCTCTTTGGTGCGGCTCGTGCTCGCGCGGCATACGAGCCCGCGTCTCTTCGGCGGTCCGCGGTAACTCGGGAAGATCGAAAAGGTGCTTGAGCGTCTTCACGTGCTCTTCGCTCTCCGCACCGTTCACGGCGCCGGCCTTGAGCCGCGTCGTGGGCGCGTGGAGAAGCTTGTTCACCGCGCTCTCCATCATTTGCTCGAGCGCTGCGCGATCGCCCTCACCCAGGTGCTTCAGCCGCCCGGCCAAGGTCCGTTCGAGCTCGCCCAAGAGGACGGCCCGCGTCTTGGCCCGCAGCGCCACCACCGCCGGTTGCACATCGAGGCTGCGCGCCCACGTGACGTAATCCGACAGCTCGCCGTTGACGATGCCCTCGGCCAGGGACACCTCTTTTTGGCGCGACTTGAGGCCTTCGGCGACTTGTTCCTGAAGATCGTCGACGTTGAAGACGTACACGTTGTCCAAGCCATGCACGTTCGGGTCCACGTTGCGCGGGACCGCGATGTCGATGAAGAACAACGTGCGGCCTTTGCGTGCCCGGCGCACGCGTTTGACCATGTCCGCCGTGATCACGTAGTTCGTCGCGCCCGTGCTGGTGACCACCACGTCCGCGCCGACCAATTCTTCCTCGAGCGCGCTCCACGGAGCCGCCGTCCCGCCCACCGATGTCGCGAGGGCCTGCGCATTCGCCAAGGTGCGGTTCGCCACGCGGATGCCTTTGCCGCCTTTTCCAAGGCTTTTGGCCGCGGCTTCCGCCATTTCCCCCGCGCCCACGAGCAGCACGGTGTGCCCCGCGAGATCGCCGAAGATCCGGCGCGCGAGATCCACCGCCACGCTGCTGATGCTGACCAACCCCGCCCCGAGCGCCGTCTCACTGCGCACGCGCTTGGCCACGGTAAAGGCACGGTGCACGCATCGTCCGAGCAGGTGTCCGAGTGTGCCGGCCGCCAAGGCGGCGTCGTAGGCATCTTTGACCTGACCGAGGATCTGCGGTTCTCCCAGAACCATCGAGTCGAGGCTGGCCGTGACGCGGAAGATGTGGCGCACCGCATCCTCGCCATGCTTCTCGTAAAGGTAGGGGGCGAGATCCGACGGGGTGACCCCGGCGTATTCCGCCAGTACTTCGCGAATGGCGGCAATGGCGCGCTTTCGCCCGGTCGAAGGATCGCCCGCGGCGTTGGAAAAGACCTCGACCCGATTGCACGTCGAGAGAAACAACGTCTCCCGAAGCTCGGGACGGGCCGAGAGGCGCGCCAGCACCTGCGGTAAGGCATCCCCGTTGGCGGCAAAACGCTCACGCACGTCGACGGGTGCGGTTCGATGCGAGAGACCAAGAACGAGAATCGACGTCACGACTTTAGATCCCCGCGAAAGCCTGCAAATCGTGGACCGGCAACGGTCCCCGGAGGAGATAGATAAGAAGCACGAGAACGGCGAAGCCAAAGCCCGCAATCGTGCCGTACGCCGCCCGACGACCGCGCCAGCCGGCGACCGCCCGAAGTACCAGCACTGAGGCAAACAAGATCCAGGTGAGATAACTGAACGCGGCGCGTGCCATCTCCGCCGAGCCCGTGGCCTCCATGCGGCGAGCCCACACGGTGCCGGTGAGGATCCCGATGGTCAGCAGCGGAAAGCCCGACATGAGGAACACATGCTCGGCCTTGTCGAGGGCATCGAGCGGTGGCAGGCGCTGAAAGAGGCCGCCCACCCGCTTCGTCTTGAGCCGGTTTTCCTGCACCAGGTACGCAACCGCTGCGCAAAAGGCCAGCGTGAACAGCGCTTCTCCGAGCAAGTTCACGGTGACGTGCAGCGGCAAGATCGCGCTTTTGATCCGCGCCGTGGGCTCCTGGCTTCCAATGGCGGCGATGCGCGATGCGAGCAAAAACGTTAGCGCCAACGGCGCGACCAACGCCCCGAGGCCATCGATGCGGTAACGGCGGCGCGCGACCAGGTACACCGCGCAGGCGAGCATCGACAGAAGGCTCATGCCGAAGTGCATCTCTTCGACGGGCCACATGTTGAGAACCAGCGACGAGAGCAGGATGTGCCCCGCGTGCAGCAGCGCCCCCACCAGCACGAACTGCGGCGCCGACGTCACCATCTCGTCCAGACGGCCGCCGTGCGCGCCCGCGAGGTAGCGGATGAAGAGCACCGTTGCCACGAGGTAGCTCGCCGCCGTGAGGACGAAGAAAAAGTCGGACGCGAAGGCCATCGAGGTTTCAGCCGGGATCTATTTTAGGGTCCGCAATAAAAAGCGGGCGAGTAGGTCTTCATCGGTTTTGGGCTCATCGCCATCGAAATCGGGCCCGCTGGCCCGGGCCGCGGCACGATCCCCGGACGCGACGTGCTCGTCGAATGTACCGATGGGTGCGCCCAACCAGCCCGGCTCCACGTCGTAGGCGTTGTCCCCCAGGATCATCGAGTTCTCGAGCAGCTCGGCGCCAAATTCCTGAAGGAAAACCTTGGACTTCACCCGGCCCACGAGATCGTTCGCGTCGTCGGATCCGGTGACTTCCCGCACCACGTGCACCGCTTCCGCGAGCTGGTACCGACGCGCTTCACCCATGATGGTGAGCTCCGTACCGCGCAGGTCGACCGCACCCCCGATGAGCCACTGGTCGAGTGCGCTTTGCGGGAAGAAGACCCGATTTTGCATTCCTTCGACTATACCGCTTTTTCCCAATGGATTTTCTCGCCGTGTACGAAGCCCTGGTGACTTGCAGCGGCTCCCCCCGCTTTGCAAGCCGGGTCAAGGAAATGCGGCGTCTTTTTGAAGATCGCACCGGACCGTTCGGCCCGGATGACGCCTGGTTCGAGGTGCGCAGCCGCGCGTTTTGGGACGATGCCCTAACGACACCGGGCTTTGCCGGCACGGTTGTGCCAGCCCTGGCGTTGCCCCAACCCGCCCTCGAACGCGCGAGCAGCTGGGTGGCGCCCTTGGAGCGGGCCCACCGGGGGCTCTTTCGGGCGGGGCCCAGCGAGGGCGGCTGGAAGCTCGTCGACCTCTGGTCCGGGGCCGAGTTCGTCGTAGGCGATCCCGATCCGGGGCTGCACGAGGCGCTCGCGGCCGCGAGTTTGCTCGATGGGCGCGTGGTCGCGTGCCATCGCCCGCTCGAAGTAGCCCTGCTTCCCGGGGCGCTGTTTCACCCGGCCGACGCCACCGATCCCATCGGGCACGTGCTGGATGCCGCGCACGAGCGGGGAATGGGCACCGAGGAAACGCTCGATGCACTCTTGCGCATGGAGAGAAATCTGCGATCGCATTCGCGGGTCAAGGCCTCTTACGCGTACCGCGCGGAAAGTTTGAAGCCCGCCAAAAAATCTTGAGCCAAAAAGAAACTTGAGACGAGGTAAACCAACGCCGTGCCGCTACCGCCGACCTTCGAAGTTCGCCTGACCGAAAAGCGCCAGCTCTCCCCTGCCGTTCGAGAGCTCACGTTCGAGCGCCACGATGGCGCTCCTTTCGCGTTCGAGGCCGGTCAGTGGATCAGCCTGATCCTGCCACGACCCGATGGCGAAATCCGTCGCAGCTATTCGATCGCATCGCCGCCGTCGCCGACGCCGAGCTTCCAGCTCGCCATCACCCACGTGGAAGGCGGTCCGGGTTCGACGTACCTCCACGATCTCGCGCCCGGCTCGCTGCTCCGCGCGGTGGGGCCGCAGGGCTTCTTCACCCGGCCGCTCGACAAGACCGGGCCCTCGCTGTTCGTCGCCACGGGAACGGGGGTCACGCCGCTGCGAAGCATGATGCACGCTGCGAAGACCGCCGGGCACACGTTGCCCATGTGGCTCGTGTTCGGCGTGCGGCACGAAGACGACATTCTCTACCGCGACGAGTTCGAAGCCCTGGTCCGCGAGCACGCGAACATCCGCTTCCTGCCGACGCTTTCGCGCGGGAGCGAGATGTGGGGCGGACGTCGCGGTTACGTGCAGACACACATCCCGGAGCTCTGGAGCGAGCTCGCAGGCCTGGGTCTCGGCCTACCGCACACGTACATCTGTGGCCTGAAGCGAATGGTCAGCACCGTCCGCGATCTGTTGCGCAAAGAGCTGAACGCCACGCGCGAACAAGTCCACTCGGAGCGCTACGATTAGGATTCCGTAAATCCGAAACTCAGGGGACGTTTGGGGGCAGACATCCGTACATCGAAGGTGGATACTTTACGTACGGCCTCTCACCAGGCAGATTCGAAGCGAGAAACCCATGGTTGCGCCCCGTCGAAAGCTCGATCTCAGGAAGACCCTCTTCTTGCTCCCCAACATGATCACGCTTTCGAGCATTTTCTGCGGGTTCGATTCGATTCGAATCAGCGCACGTGCCGGGGCGGATGGGGATGACTTCTACCGTGCGTCCATCCTTCTGGTGTTCGCGCTGTTCTTCGACCTGATCGACGGTCGCGTTGCTCGGCTCACCAAGACGCAGAGCGCCTTCGGTCTGCAGATCGATTCGCTGGCCGACGTCATTTCGTTCGCGGTTGCGCCTGGCATTCTCATCTACAACTGGTCGCTCTATCAGAAGGGCACGCTGGGGCTGGTGGTGGCCTTCGCCTTCGTGGCGGGTGGTGCGGTTCGCCTGGCGCGTTTCAACGTGCTGACCATGGGCGAAGGCGGCAAGCCGACGAAGCCGGGCAAGTACATCGTGGGCCTGGTGGTGCCGGGAGCGGCCGGCATGTTGATCTCGCTGGTGGTGGCCAATCACGCCGTCGAAGGTGCGCTGGCAGGGCCCAAGTACGTGTGGGTCATCATGGCGCTCACGCTGTTTTTGACGTTCTTGATGGTATCGACCATCAAGTTCCGCTCGTTCAAGGACCTGCGCCTCAACGCGCGCTCCGTGGCGCTGGTGGCCTTTGCCGTCGGCTCCAGCTTGGTCGTGTCACTGCGCTACAAGCCGGCGTTCGTGCTCATCTGGTTGCTCTCGTTCTACGTGGGCATCGGGCTCATCGAGATGGTGCTCACGTTGCCGAAGCGCCGTCGCGAGCGCGCCAAGGCCCGTGCGAGCGCACCGCCCACCACGTAGTCTCTCCCTCGTTCCATGCTGGACGAGATCCATTACTACCGGGAACGGGCGCGTCAGGCGGCCTCCCGCGGAAATTATGACGACGCGATTCTGGCGCTGATCACCATCGCGCAGCAGACGCAGATTTCGGAGAACGAGTACCTCTCCATCCTGCGCCCGCTCGAAGCCGCCATGTCGAAGCGCGGCGATGCACGCAGCGCGCTGACGGTGCAGTGGTACCTGTCGCAGTCCGAGCGATCGCAATCGGAGCGCAGCGGTCGCGGGGTCGAGGCCTCGCTGGGTTACGATTTGCGCCTGCTGCACGATGTGCCGCCCGTGGATCGCGCGCGCACGATGGCCGCCACCGGGGACGTGGCGGCCGCGGGGCGTGAGATGGAAGAGGCGGGCCTCGTGGCTGCGGCGGCGATCTACCGCGAGAAGGCAGGGCAGTGGCAGGAGGCGCGCGCGCTCTGGTCGCGTCTCTCGCAGGTGCTCCGCGGCCCGCGTGGGGCCGGCGGCGCGGCGCCTGAACGAGGCATCCGCAACGCAGACGCGTACCATGCGGCGCTCGCGCAGTTCAACCTCGCGCGGTGCGCGAAGCAGTGCAACGACGCCGGGCAAGCGCGCGATGCCATCGTGGCCGCGGTGCGCTTGCTCGAAGAGGCGGCGGACCACTTCGAATCGGTGGGGCAGCGCGAGCGGGCCTTCGATTGCTTCCAGGTGCTCGTTCAAATCGGGCGCGAAGGTGGCATGTTCGAGAACATCCTCGAGGGCTACGTCAATTGCATCCGCATCCTGCGCGAGGATCACCTGAAGTACTTCGCGCTGCAGTACTTCGAGGATGCGCTCTCCGTCGCCAAGGAGCACAAGGAGTACTCGGCCGCGGCCACGCTCGCGCGCGAGGCCGCCGAGTATGCGCGCGCGCTGTCGTTGCACTCCGCGAGCACGTACTACACGACGGTGCAGGCGGAGCTGTGGCACGACGTGGCCGTGCAGCAGATCGAGCGCGGCGGACCCCCGGAAATTGCCGAAAATGCGCTGCTCGCGGCCATCGTTTCGCTGGGTGAGCTCGGGCAATTCGTGCGGGTCGGTGCGCTCTACGAAGAGCTGAGTCGCATGGACCTCGAGCCTGTGCGCAAGGCGCATTACGCGCGCGCGGCGGGGCGCTATGCCGGCGTGCGCGACGAGATGCTCAATGCGGCGCAGCTCCCCTCGCACCTGCGGCAGGACAACCACGTCACTGAAGTGTGGCACCTCGATCTCGTCGAGTGGGAGCAACAAGGCAGCGCCGCGGAGGCGTGCGCGGACCTCTTGCTCAACCCGGCCCTGCCCGATTTGATCCGGCGCAAAGCGCTGCTCACGCGCCTGACCGCGTTCGCCGTGGAGCCGGTACCCACGAGCGGCGCCATCATGAGCGAGGGGCCGAGCGACGCGGCCGCGACGAATGCGCGCGTGCGGTTGTGCGAGCAGCTTTCGCAGCTGCAGATGTACGCGGTGCTGTCACCGCTCGAGCGGTTGTTCACGAGGCCGGAGCGGCAGGTCCGCGTGGCGGTGATGACCGCCATGCAGTCGCTGTTCTTCAAGCGGAGCTTCGTCACCGTGCGCGCGGGGCTCACGGATCCGGATCCCGCTGTGGTGGAGCACGCGGCGCGCGCGGTGGAGTCGCTCTATTTCCCGCATGCGTTCGACCCACTCGCGCGCATCGTGCGCGAGTCATCACAACCGCCCATCCGTGCGGCTGCGCTGCGTGCGCTCGCGCATGTCGATTCACGTGAAGCCGCGGAGTTCCTTTTGGGCATCCTAGAGCACGGCGCGCCGATCGATCGGCATGCCACGTTGGAAGGACTCAAGCGTACGCGCGGTGCCCGTTTCGTAGAGCTTGCGCGTGCATCCATTTCTTCGAGCCCGCCCGACGTACAGCATGCGCTGCGCGAGATTTTGCGCGCGCGCGGTATTGCAGCTTAAGGATAGGCTCGTCACATGAACCATCGTTCTTCTCTCTTGGGACTCGCGTGTACCCTCGTCCTGCCGCTCTTCGCGGTGGCCGCATGCTCGTCGTCCTCCGATTCGAACGACGGTGTCAGCGCAGACCAAGCTGCCACCGACGCCGCCAGCGCGATTTGCGATGCGCTGCAGAAGTGCTCCCCGGTGGTGATTCAGGTCGCGTACGGCGACGTGGCCACCTGCAAGACGCGCCAGAAACTCGGCGTGCTCCCGGCGTTGTCGGCCAACGGCACGAGCCTCACCCCGTCCGGCTTGGCGGCGTGCGCGCGCGATCTCCAAGGTGCCAGCTGCGATCAGGTCACCTCGCGCAACATTCCCGAGAGCTGCCGCACCAAGCCAGGCAAGCTGGCCGACGGTGCCGCATGCGGCTCGGATCAACAATGTCAGAACCGGCTTTGCCGCAAGGAAGTCTCATCGTCATGCGGCGTGTGCAGCAAGCTGGGTGCGGCGGGTGATACCTGCCGGATCAACGAGGACTGCGACTTCGGCCTCGGCTGCAACAATGGAAAATGCCGAGCGTTTCAGGCGACGAGCCAAACCTGCAACGCGGACCAACGCTGCAACCCGACGACCGCGTGCAAGTCGGGAACGTGCGGCACCCCCGCCGAAGCCGGCCAGGACTGCACCGCGGTGGGGCTCGAGAGCGAATGTTACGCGGCCAAGGGCCTTGCGTGCGGATTGAGCAACAAGTGCATCCAGGTTCAATTCGTGGCCCCAGGACAAGCGTGCGGCGTCGTCGGCGGGAACTTCGTCAGCTGCGCCGGTGGCGGCAGGTGCACGGCCCCCACCAGCCAAGGCACCTGCGCGGCGCCCGCCGCCGACGGCAGCCCCTGCGAAGACGACGTGGACGGCCCCGGATGCGTAGCGCCGGCGCGCTGCATCGGCAAAGTCTGCAAGCTCGACGATCCGGCGGCCTGCAAGTAGGCGCAAGGAATGGTAGAACGGGCGCGATGAGTCACCACGCCCGCGGTCAATTCCACGTCACCAAAAATGCGCAGCCTCCGTACGACACGGACGACGGCGTCATCCTCGGTCGTACGACGATCCAAAAGCAGTTCGAGGGCGACCTCGAAGGCACCAGCGTGGTCGAGATGCTCAGCGCCATTGCTCCCGTCCCCGAATCGATGGCCTACGTGGCCATCGAGCGGGTGCGCGGGCGTCTGCACGGAAAGAGCGGCAGTTTCGTTCTGCAGCACACGGGGTCGATGAACCGCGGCAACTCGTCGCTGATCATCACCGTGGTGCCCGACACGGGGACCGAGGCCCTGAAGGGCATCGCCGGCAGCATGAGCATCGACTTCGCCGATGGGCAGCGCACCTACGCGTTCGACTACACCCTGGCCGACTGACATGCGACGCCCTTCTCGTTGGCTTCGCGGGCTCGTCGTCCTAGCTTCCACCGCGGTGTTCGCACCGCTGGCCGTCGTCGCGTGCGGCGACGATGACAAGAGCGCACCGAACACGCCGGGGGGCGATGGGGGCGTCCCCGCGGATGCACTGGTCGACAGCACCACGCGCTACGTCGTGCCCGATGCCGCGTGCGAGATCGTCATCGACCAGTACCCCTTGCTTGCTTCGCCGCACGTCGAAAAGAGCGTCGAGATTGCCTACAACTCGAACCCACCGTCGAGCGGCCCGCACGATCAAAAGTGGGCCGCGTTCCAGGAGTTCACCGACCCAGTGCCGCGGCGAAACTACGTGCACGATCTGGAGCACGGCGCCGTCGCGTTCCTGTACCGGTGCGACCTCCCCGGCGCGGGCGATTGCAACGCCATCACCGAGCTATTTCGCTCCACGGTGAGCAGCCAGCCAAACGATCCGATCTGCGCGAACGAAACGAAGCGCGTGCGCACCGTCATCACGCCCGATCCGCTGCTCGACTTCCCCATTGCCGCTTCCGCATGGGGTTGGACGTACCGCGCACGCTGCATCGATCCCGCGAGCCTCGCGGACTTCGTGCGCGATCACTATGGAAAAGGTCCCGAGGTGCTTTGCGCCCCCGGGGTCGATCACTTCTGAGCGTCGCCCGGCGCGTCGCCGGGACCGGTGGGGCCGCCGTGTCCGGGCCCATAGCCGTGCGACTCGTCGTAGCCGTGATCCGGTTGCTTCTCGATCTTCGGTTGTGCGCGCGGTTTGCGTACGGGCCGCGTCGCCGCTGGGTCACAGCGCACGCTACCGTGATCCGGTTCCGGGCGACTCGGCTTGGGTCCAGCTTGAACGGAGGGCATCTTGCGTTGGATGCCCCGGCCCGCGAGCGGGTTGCGAACGAGTTTGACGAGCCCGCTCAGGCGATACCGTGGCCGCCTCCTAAGAGCCACGTGTTCCAGAAGAAACGGCGGTTTCGTTTCCGAGCCCCACTCCACGCTTGTTTGTCTCCGAGCTTACCCACGCGAACTGCCATGATGCGTCCGCTCATCTCATCGGGCACAGCAACGAAGAAGTCCATTTTCAACTGGCGGCTCAGATCCGAACCGTCCCGTGCAATCCGTTCGAGTGCCGCCCTCGTCGCATCGCGCTGTTGCCTCTTGAACACTCGCATCCAATTCATCGCGATGCCGGCATATGGTCGTCTCCGTTTGGGAAGATCTGGTTGGCACTCTGCCGCGTTCTGGACAACTAACGTGGATCGCGCCCGGCCCGAGCGGCCAACCGATTGCCGTACTCGCGAATCCAGGCATGCTCAGAGCGCGTGAGAAATTTCACGTAGGCCGCATCCTGTTCATACGCAAGAGTGCAAAGAGCCGCGCCGACCACTTGACGATCACACGACGGGTCGGCGACAAGGCTTTCGAACAGTTCGCGCGGAACAGGCTGGGACGAGAGAACTTTCGCGAGAGCCGTGGACCACGTCCACCCCGCCTTCTCGAGAATCTCTTGTAGCCGCGCCAACCCTTCTACCGCCAAAGTCTGTACTGCGGCTTTGCATACAACAACGTCGCAGCAGCACAATCGCTGAAGTGCCTCACGGCACTCACTGCCATCTCTCGCCCCGCGCAGCACGACCTCCATTGCGTACGCAGCTGTTCCCTTGTCAGGGCTCGCGAGATGCCTGACGGCCTCCGAAACGAAGGGCGTGACATCCTCGAGTTCTGCGACCACCCATAGCAGGTCGCCCGCAAAACCCGGGTCCTTCTTTTGCAGGACGCGCCTTACGGCGTCGCCCGGATACCCGCGTTCTAAGAGACTAACCAGTCGCCCATAACCATCGGTCTCTCGGAAGCGATTTGGGTTCTCTTCTAGCTGGTCCACTAGTTCGCTAACTGGATCCATCTTACCTACCCCTCGCTCCTACTGCGCCTACTTCTACTCAAAGTGCACCTCGGTTCTTCAGCTCTCGCTCGATGCGCTCAAGTAGCTGCCGCTCTTCGCCTATCCTACTACCATGCCCTCCCTTGTCACCCCTATCACGCATCTCGTCAGTCCTCGTTTGGAGGCTCGTCTTGGTCATGTCTCGCAGATCCGAGAGGCGATCGGTTGGCATTCCGCGAAGATCGCCTGCGTGAGGAAGATCTCCGTGAAGCCGAGGGCCCGCTTTCGTTCCTCTCATGTAGAGGGGGTCGGCGCCTGCTCCGCGGCCGCCTTTGACGCCTTTTGACTCTGCGCTCTTAGCTCCGCCAAAGACTAGCGCGCCCGCTTCCGCCGCAGCATCCGCGACCTCGCCCCAGTCGTCCCCAACTGCGCCCGCCTTCGAAACCGGATCCGTCGCCTCCTGAGACGCCTTCTCCGCCTCCTTCGCGCGCAGGACACGCCCAACTACGGGTGCATCACGCAGCCGCTGCTCGACATACTTTTCCGTTGCTCTGCGGGCGCCATCACGAACGTTCGCGCCCTCCTGAAATTGACTTATGACCTCGTCTGCCTGCCTGATGGCCTCTGGTATTCTGTACACGAAGGGCTGCGGCACCGAACGGGTAGCTATTTGCCAAACCCCCTTGATGGCGGACTTTACAGCGCCCGCGTAGTCACCCATCTTCGCCTGAGTCACGGCCTGGGCAGCATTGCCCAACGGATGCTGCGCGGAGCGTGGTGTGGCGCGATGGCCGTATTGGTCACCCGAACCAGAGTCCGACTGGTCCGGTTTCGAGTCATCCTTCGGAGGTTCTGCCTTGCGCTCCGATGGCTTCTCTTCAATACGCGATGCTGGACGATCGTGGTTCTTGGTAGTCTCGAACCCGGCGGGGTCTATAAAAGTCAGAGGATTATTGAAGACATATGCGTATCGATTCCAAGATTGCGAAAAGTAGGGCGCTTCCGTGATTGGATCTGGCGATAGGAATCGCGCAATCTTCGGATCGTAGATTCGCCCACCCATGTTGACGAGCTCAAGATCATCCTCGTCTTCGTGCCCCGTGTAACCGACACTCTCCGTTTTTGGCTCCGTCGGTCCGCCACCCGTGGCCCAGTCAGGATTCCGAGCTTGTCCGAACGGGTCGTAGCTTCGCCGTTCGACAACCATTCCCTGCTCATTGGTGATGACGTCAACCGACGCATCGTGTGCGCCATGCACATATCGCTCTTTCCGGGCGATATCTCCGGTTCCTGTTTGCGAGAGCGTCACGATGGCGATAAGGCCGTCCGGACCGGACACGTACATCTTGTGCTCCAGCTTTGGCCCGTCCGCGTGACGCTCGTACAGCCCGTCGATGTATGTAGTCGACTTGGTGCCCGACGTTTTGCGGAGCCGCTCTCCGTCCGCGTCGTACTCGAAGGTAACCTCACCTCCGGGCTTCCGAATCAGTCGCGGCTTGTCGAACGCGGTGTACTCTATTTCCACGTCGTCGGCGGGACCTGTCGGCCGCAATATCTGGTTCCCGTTCGGGTCGTAGTCGTAAATCCGGCCGTTCACGCTGCGCACGGCGTGCGGTTTGTTCGCGCGATCGTAAACGTATGTACCGACGTCCGATTTGTAGACAATATTGCCAATATCGTCGTACTTGTACTCATACGCAGCGTTGGCCGCAGACGATTCGGAGCGAACCAGTCGATCGAGCGAATCGTAGCTAAAATTCTCCGCAAGTTGCTGACGGTGGTCAGTACGCGACTTTAAATTACGATTCTCATCGAAGGCATATTCAAGATTCTGAAGCTGCGCCACGCTCGGCGAGCTACTCGTCAGGGTACGCAGAAGGCCTGTATTACCATTGTACACTTTCGACGCAGCGACGCCGTTGCCAAACTGAACATCGCTAATGCGATTCGCATCGTCCGCAGTCTGCCAACGCCACATCACATGCTGGTCCGACGCATCTCGAACCGTTGTCGAATTGCCATAGTCGTCATACAGATAGTCAACGGCGAATCTGCTGCCACCAACGCTCGGATACGTCAGCCGGTGAAGCTCGCCGCGAGCGTTGTAAGCCCGCTCGATCGTATATGATTGCAATTGACTTCCGCTACTCGGCACAAGTGTCGTAGTTCGTGAAAGTCGCCCGAGAGCGTCGTACTCGTAACGCCGTCCATTTCTGCCTGCGCTGATAGATGCCGTCAGTTTCCCAATGGCATTCGCGCCTTGGTCATATGTTCGAATGTCGGTCCCGTCAGGGCTAGATTCTCGGGTAAGACGACCTAGAGCATCGTGGCAAGACAAAGTATCTTGACCCTTGTTGTCCGTTTCCACGCTCCGCAGGCCAAAGGCGTCATATACTAAAGCACGAGCGCCGAAATCCGGATCTACAACCCGTAACGTTCGCCCGTAGTCGTCGACGGTGTACTCTGTTTTGCTGCCGTTTACGTCGACCGACAGGAGACTTCCAAATGGTCCATAGCGGTAGGTCGTCGGCAAACGGTTGGCATCCTCGGATCGCACCACCTGCCCGCGCCCATCGAACACAAAGTGATTTTGCTCACCTTTGCCATCCGTCTGCCATTCCTCGAATTCACGATATGTCCTTGATACTGTTACGCCATCGGGAGCGACCTTGGTCGAGGGCCTGTGACGAGCATCATATGAAAACGACCATTTCGGTGTGCTCGTGGAAGCACTGCGGGCGGGGATGGATGCGGTCTTCGTTCCGCCAAAGTCCCAAAATGTTCGGATCGACTCTGACCGTTGTCCGCGAAGGCCGTAGCTCCAATCGTAGACGGCGCGTCCGAGGCGATCTAATCGTGCCCCCGATGTAACTCCTGTACTGTCCTGCGCGTGCAACGTCGGCCCCCACAGTTCGCCATCACGATCACGAGTAAGCCAATACGTCGTCAGGCTCCCGTCGGGCTCGTGCTCTCGCCTCAGATTTCCAAACGCGTCGTACACGCGCCAAGATATAAGCCCATTCGCGCTAACCATCGCGATTGGCACCCCGAGGTACGGGTTGTACTTGATGCGTGTCGTGTGACCGAGCGCGTTGCGAATCGCGTGAGGAAACACGCCGTCCGGGTCGTATGTGACAACCGTTTCGCCACGAAACACGTCCAGGGCGTCGTTCGTCGTCGAACGAACAATGTTTCCGAAGCGATCACGCTCGATCTCGGTATCGAGCCAGTGAGCGTCGTCCGATGGGGTTGCGATGGTTTGCCGCTCCAGGAGCCCAGTGTCTCGCTGGTAGAACGCCTCATACTGGCGCGCCTGCGAGCCCTCTGGTGTCTGGTCCGTGACTTTCGTGGTTCGCACCCGGCCGATGATCCAGCGCGGCTCATCATTGAGATACGAGGTTAGAGTCTCCGAGATGCTGAGCCGACTCGTTTCAAAGTCAGGTCGCGTCCAGTGGCTAACACGAGTGGACGTACTATTTCCAAAATCATCTCGAATGACCGCAATCCCCTCACCCCGATACGCCGAGGCCGACTGCAACATCGCTTCGGGATCCAACGTGAGACCGGGCTGCAGCGGGCCATAAGGAAGATTTTCGTACGTCCGCGTCGACTCAAAAGGGGTCTCGACGAAATACGTCTTGTTTCCGTTTGTCTTATGGACAGAAGGCGTGGCTCTTTCAATAGAGAGCCACATGAGCGCCGGGTCTTCTGCGCCCATGCTCGCGCGTTGGTAACCAAATGCAATAGACCAAAGCGGCACCCCACCATTGGGGTATATTCGCTGCGTAGCGTCGTAGGTCGTTGGATCGTAAATCGCGCGCGTCCAACGAGCAGTAACGGGATAGATTCCCTCCTTTGGGCCGCTCTCGTCCTCGTGATACTCGTATTGAACGTGCGCCCGGAACCCGAGCCAGCCTCGACCATGACGATCGACGTACGCATCCTCGTAACGGTGGAAAGTGTATCGACCGTAAAGTTCTTTTGTTGATCGTCCAAAACGCGTCCCAGTATCCTCGGACGTGCGAGAGACAACGTACTTTGGCCCAACGAATCGCTTGCACGGATACACGCAAGTCGCCTGGTTTTGCTCGGCCTGAAAGTATATCTGGCTCAGGTCCTTTCCGCCTTCGACAGCAATACTTTTTCCGTACGCGTTAATCAGTGGGCGATAGTCCAGGTAGAGCGACCCAAGGTAGATATCCGACGGTTGGTCGAAGGCGCCGTCCATACGCCCCTCCCGGATGGTAACGATCGCATCGACCTTCTCACCCACTTGGTTGTTTTTCGCATGTTCCCGCCAATGAAGAAGGCCGCCAAAATCGCTTATGATGTCCTGAAGTCCATCGCCATTTACATCAGCGACGCGCGGTCCACGTCGTGTTGGGAACACAGACAGCTCGGCAGGTTTCTCGTAGGGCAGCTGCTCGCCTGAGTACGAGAATACTAGCTCATTGGCGGTTGCAGTTGTCCGAAAGCGAAAATACCGTTTCGCCTCTCTCAGCGCAGGTGGAAGATACTGGCCGGGCGAATGAAGCACGGTATCGCCATAGGCGAAGAAGAGCTCTTCTCGTCCGTCCGCGTCATAGTCGATAACCAAACTATCTTCCAGATGAATTTTATTGGCTCCGAGCGACTCTAGACCAGAATCTGTGCGGCGGACGAACCCCTTTCCGCTGTTGAGCCAAAAGTTTGGCGCGAAATAGTATTCGGGCCGAGTGTCAGTGCTGGCGATCAGATCCTTGAGCCCGTCACCGTTGGCATCTATGGGCACGATGACCTGTTGTTGCCCAATATTCTGAGAAATACCGGGAGCCTCGTATCGTGTACTGAAACCGGCATCGGCTATGGAGAACGTCCCCTTGTTCGGATCGGATTGGCCGGGTAGCTTCTGCCAGGAGAAGATCTTGAACTGCCCGTTGTCGTTGAGCATCTTCCCATTGCCATCCGTTGGGCCACAGGATGGTGGTATGACGGCTACGTTTCCGATGCCGGTATACACTGCGCACGTGTCGATGAGCAGTTCTTCCTTCCCGTCTCCATCCGCATCGAGCGGAAGCACCGGAGCCGCGATGCTTACATTGAACAGTTCGGGAACCTCGATCGCCGGGCCGAAGCCGCTACGACCATCGTGCATTCGGTAGGTCCACTTTCCACCGCAACTCCATGGCATGTCACCTTGGCAGAGTGGCGTGGGTGGGTTCGGACGCCAGTCGTCGAGTAGATCGCGTTCGAGGAGATCCTTGATGCCGTCACCGTTGAGATCCACCAAGTAGAACCCCATCATAAGATGATCGTGAATCTTCACTGAGTCGCGCGACTCGCTGCCGCCACCGTAGTATAGGTTGTATATTGTGCGCTTTGAGCGAGGTATTCCCGTATTAATTAATTGAAAATTGTCGCCGGTCGACCTCAAATAACGCCAGGTCGGAGAAATATCGGCAAGAAGCAAGTCGGTTTTGCCATCTTGATCATAGTCAATGGGGAATCCTCGCTGCAGGAATCCTACGCTCAGTGCGTCGTTGGTCGGCGCGTCTGTGCGCACATGGGTCGAGAGATGAGTCGCCGCCGGCGACGGATTCCGCTCCTTGGCACCAAAAACGATGTTCCACCTTTCTTTGTCCGGGTAAACGATGTCGTCACGACCGTCGCCGTCCGCGTCCATGACGACGTTTTGCCCTGCCTGGTCCACTGCTGGCATTTGCTCCGTCGATGAAGGGCCCAAGAACTCGGGGCGAGACGTCGCCCACACGAATTCGGTAGGTCGCTTGCAGATCGAACCGCCCACATCGCACTCGCGAACGGCGTTGAGCAGATTTCGCTGGTTCGCGGAGTCGGCTTCGAAATTGAGGTCGTAAACGCGAACGGTGGTTTGACCACCATCAGCCAGCACTGCAATTCGGTGAAGAATTTTTGTTATTCTCGCACGCGCCCCGTACGCGTAACTGGTAATGACCTCACTGGCGAGCCGAGCTGCGTATTCGAAGCGAACAAACTTGTCGTGAAGCAGCCCGCTTGAGTGAGCGCCGTAGCGAATCTCGATCGGATAGTGCTCCTCGGTGCCCTTGTCGGACGCAAGCTTCTCATAAGTCACCTCCATCGTGTTTCCCGAACGATCTTGGACCGACTTGAGCGACCATGTCACCGTGACGGGGCCAACTTCGACACTGGCGTCGGCACCACCAAATTCGCGCAAATCGCCACTCTTGTCGTAAACGGTGAACGATTGTGGTCCAGTATAGCTATCTTGACCGTTGTTGCCGCCGTGTGAGACGATTTTCACGAATGAATCTGGGCGAGTCCTATATTCGGTGCCGTCTGCGCCATACTCACCGCGAACAGCCACGAGCCGAAGGCCCGAGAGGCAGAACCGGTCGTCGCGAGCGAGCGCAACTCGACGCATGGTATCGTCGTCGGAGTAATTCTGGTCGCAACGTGTGATCGCTGATAGCCCAGCGAGTGAAAAACCAACTCCAAGGTACCCAGATCCACTGTTGCTGTTGTAGGAGATGCTCAGCTCCGGTTCCATGCCCATGCGACCGGGCGGAACGGAGATCGGAATGGAGTAGTTCGCGGACCCATCGTCTCCTACTGCAAATTTGCCAGGCGCCCAACCAAGACCGACCGAAGGAACCAAAGTCGGCGTAGGCCATGACTCGAACCTTTCCGCAGGGGGACTCTCGGCGAGAGGACTATGCGTGCTGGATTCGTCGCCGGGAATGGGCGGCGCGTAACTGGGAACTGCACCGAAGGCATCGGGATTGTAGGCGGCGGGTGACACCGGGCTGGAAGACGGGCGCGGGCACGAGGAGCCATCGGCGAGCCGCACGCGTCCAACCGTTTCACCATTGCCACCTCCCGAGCAGCCCAGAGCCAGCGTCAGCGCAGACAGGATCAACAGCACAAACGAACGCGAGGATTTACTGGATCTAAATTTAGCTTGGGCGCGAGAGCGTCCAGCTGGTTTCTTGTGTAACATAGTTTCTTCCCCGGGGCGAAAGATGGCAATCGACCGGCACCTCGAGACGGCCGTGAGACATGGCTACGCCGAGCGCTCCACCGCCACGACCGTGGACACGACGCGAGTTCCCTACCAGGCACGGTCGTCGATACCCACGCACCGGTCAATCGAATAGGGAGTGTCAAATTGCTGCTAATGTCACTTTAAGTTGGCAACCATTTTAGAAACATGACGATGCACATTGCACGTCAGTCACCACACCGCGAAGTGTCACTGCGCCGCCCGCACTACGCGTTAACCGAACCGAACACCGCGTGACTTCCTCAAGCTGCTTTTTCGCGACCGCCAACAACCGACGTCTCCCGACACTGGCTTTGAGGTGCCACTGGCAATGACGATCTGATGCCCAACTCATCGCCTTAGTTGGCCTCCGCATGCCATGGTGTGACGTTGGCAGGGGCGATCAGGTCAACCGTTGGTTTGGGGCTAGAGGAGCGGGGCGAACCGAGTCTTGCGCGGTCTTCTCGTGTCCCGCACCGGGGCGGTTCGGGCTTGGCCCCTTCCAGGCCAGCTGCCGTACGCCGACGACAACCGCAAAGGATCAGAGAAAAGCCGCCGTCCCCGAGATGCTAGCCGGGCCCGTCCGAGGCTTCGTTCTCGGTGGGAATGGCCCCGTCGAAGCCCAGCGCGAACGTGCTGTCGTGCAGGGCGAGCGCATCGACGATGCGGCCGCGCACGGCACGGGCGAAGTCGGTCACGTCCTCGAATTGGTCCGACGGAACCGGCTCGAGCACTTCGACGGTGAGCTCGGCGGTCGCCGCAAAGGTGGTCCCATGCTTCGGGATGAGCGCGTGCCCGCCGTGGATGGCGATCGGCACGACGGGAACGCCCGCTTCGTGAGCAAGGGAGAAGGCGCCGTGCTTGAACGGCTGCACACGCCCATCGCGTGAGCGGGTGCCCTCGGGGAACATCATGATGCTCATGCCGTTCTGCAGCAGGGCGCGGCATCGCTCCAACATGGTCCGCGTGCTGTTCGCATCACCGCGCACGAGCGGGATGTACTGGGAGAGCCACATGTTCCAGCCGAGGATCGGCATGTTGAAGTTCTCGCGCTTGGAGACCCACTTGAACTGACGGAACAACGTGAAGAGCAGCACGATGTCCGCGATGGACGTGTGGTTCGCCGCCAGCACGTACGCTTGCCCCGGCTTGATGCGATCGCGATGGATCGTGCGGACCTTCCAACCGGGATAGAACACCGCGTACATGCTCGCCCAGGCGCACGACCACATGTGGTTGACACGGCGCTGGCGATCGAAGGGCGCAGTCACCACCCAGAGAACGGCGGCGACGAGAAGGCAGAGCACCGACGTGAGGCCGAGGAAGGTCCAGAGAAGGTACGTGACGATCTTGCGCGCCATGGTCACCCGCCGCTTTTCGGTTTGCGCTGTTAACGAGGTTCGAGGTCGGGGACGCGCCGCGCGAACTCTTCGAGCGCCGCGATCCCGGATTTCATCTTTCCGGCCGCAATGGCGTGCACCATGTTGCAGGCTTCGCGGTTGAAAGGGGTAGAAATTCCAAGCTTGTGCCCACGAACGGTGACTTCCCCGTTCAGGAAGTCGACCGCCGGCGGCTGGCCCCGCTCGATGGCGGCCAGCATGGAGGAACGCAGCCGGCGATAACGCGCACCGACAGCGAGGAGCATTCCATGCTTCGCCACGAGCCCGGGCGAACCGCTGACTTGCCGTTCGGCCTCGGTGAGGGCAATCCAGTCGATGTCGAGGGTACCCGCGACCTTTTCCAGCCGAACCTTCTCCGCCCGGGCCACGGCCACGGCCTCGGTGATGATCTCGAGCCCGAGGCGCCGGACGAACCGGTGAAGCATCAAGCTGCCCAGAGGCTTGCCGCCCAAGGTGCCCAAGGTGGAGATGGCGCAGTTGATGGCCAGCTTGCTCCAGCGCGCGCCGGCCAAGTTGGTCGTCGTCGAGACGGGGCCGATGGGCTCGAGAAGCATCGCGAGCTTCATCAGCCGATCGTCGGCCTTGCCGTCGATGCGGCCGAGGGTGAAACCTCCGGCGGCGGTGCGATCGTAGACACCGGGTTCGACCATGGATCCGCCCCACGCCACGACGGCACCGAAGACCCGCTCCGGCCCGGCGATGGCGGCCACGCGATCCTCGCAGAGGCCATTTTGAAGGCAGACCATGGCGCCGTGCGGCGCAAGGAAGGGCACGACGTTGCGCGCGGCATCTTCCACCTGGGTAGGCTGCGTGGACAGGACGATCCAATCGAACGGCGCGGTGTCGGGCGCGAGCTCGTTCACCGCGCGACCGCGCACCGTGCGCAGGCCATCCACACCGCGCAGGACGAAGCCGCGCTCCTGGATGGCGTGCGTCACCGCGCGGTTGCGCGTGAGGCCGGTCACATCGACCAACTCGCCGCTATGTTCGAGGAGGGACGCGGCGACGATGCCACCGAGCCCTCCGCATCCGACGACGAGGACACGTTGCTTGGATTGCGTACCTTCGTGCACGGCGCCCGGTATACCTCACGGCCGCCCCGACGAAAACGGTGAAGCCTTACGGGCGGCGCGTCGGTTCCGGTAGGGACTTGCTCGTGCGCACGAAGTCCGCGATGGCGCCGGTGAAGGCCACTTCGGCCTTGGTGCACTTGCCCTCGTCGTCGCCACCGCACGCTTTATCGCGGGCCTCGAGGCTGGCCTTCACCTTCGGCGCGGCGAGAAGGGCGCTCTTGGTGGGCTCTTCCAGGCGGCGCCAGGGGATGGCCGCGCGCTTGGGTTTCGGCGCCTTGTTCATCGTGATTTCCTCGGCCATGACAGAGACGCACGAGCCATCCCAGCGAAGCACGTCGTACGAGCCGGTGTCGCCATTGGCCGCGACCAGAACGATGCCGTTCGCGTTCGCCTTGCGATGGGCCACCACGAGCACCTCTTCGTCGAAGAGCAGCTTCGAGCGGCTCGTGCGACCGCCGCCGGCGTTCCATCCGTCGACGTCACGGGTCATGTATGCGCGCGTGAAGGGCGTGCCCTGGGAGAAAAGTGAGAGGGCCACGTCCGGATACGCGGTGCTGCAAAGCTTCTTCGCGTAATCCGCGTCGGGCACACAGGCTTTGCGCGTACCCTGCACCGTGCACGTCGTGGGAAGCGGTGCGGCAGCCGTGGCCGCGACCTCGGCCTGCGTGATCGTGGCCGTGGAGGACTCGGCCGGTGCGCTTTCCGCTGAGGGCGCAACGCCCTGAGGCTCGACGCTGGGGGCGGAGGTGCTGGCGACCGACACCGGTGCGGGGGTCGGGCTCGACCCGCACGCCGCGGATGCCACGCAGAACACAATGGATATCGCGAACTTGTTCGACTGATGCATGTGCGATGCTCCCAAAGCTGGGGAAATGCCCGCTCCAAAATTGGATGCGGAGAAGAAGCGACCATTCGCCTGATACGGTCGCTAACCCCGTTTCATTTGCTCCGGAGTCAGCGAAAGTAGGTCAGCGTGCGCACGCACGGTTCGGCCCGCAAGAGACCGTTCCCCGGTTCAGTACCCGGACGCCCGTCGCACCAGGCAGTCGCCGATCTTCAAGCCGCCCGCGCGGCGCTTTCCTCAAGGAAGTCGACGCACTCGGTGAGCGAGTCCGTCTGGAACAATCGCTGGCGCATCGCCGACGCGCCCGGCAAACCGGAGAGGTAACCCGTCAGATGACGCCGCGTGACCCGCACGCCGTGAGGCTCGCCGCGGAACTCCACGTTGGCACGGAGATGATCACGGCAGAGCGCGAGCCGTTCTTCGGCCGTCGGAGGCAACACCGGCTTGCCCTGAAAGCGCTGGGCAATTTCGCGAAAGACCCACGGGTGCTCGATGGCGCGGCGCCCGACCATGACGCCCGCACAATGCGTTTCGGCGAGCGCGCGCTCGGCATCGTCGGCGCTGCGCACGTCGCCGTTCACGATGACCGGAATGGACACGACGCTCTGCGCGCGGGCTGCCCACGCCCAATCGGCAGCGCCCTTGTGACCCATGGCGGCCGTGCGGCAGTGGACCGTGAGCGCGGCGACGCCCACGTCCTCCAAGCGGCGCGCGAGATCGACGATGGGCATGTCCGATTCGGGCCCGTACCCAATCCGCGTCTTCACCGTGACCGGGAGCGAGACGCTCTGCACGACGAGGCGGGCCATGGCCACCATGGCCTCCGGGTTGCGCAGCCAGCCCGCACCGGCACCACGCCCTGCGATCTTCGGCACCCAGCATCCGCAGTTGATGTCGATGAACGCGGGCCGCGCTTCCTCGGCCACCCGCGCCGCCTCGGCGAGGCGCTCCGGGTTGGAGCCGTAGATCTGAATGGCCGTGTGCGTGTCGTCTTCCGCCAGCGAGATCTTCCGGCGCGCGTTTCGGCAGCCGCGAAGCAGCCCTTCGACGTTCACGAACTCGGTCACCTCGATGGTGGACCCGAACCCCCGGCACAGTCGACGAAAGACGACGTCGGTGACGTCCTCCATCGGCGCGAGGACGACGGGGCGATTGCGCAATAGTTCGGAGACGTTGACGGGGCTGGCAGACATCGGCGGAGGCGCCTTCCTAGCGCGACGAGCCTCCCGACGCCAGCCCACCCTCCAAACGGCCGCGAATCGCGCGTTCCTGGTCGCCAAGTGCGGCGATGGCTTCGCACGCGCGCTCGGAAACCCGCCGGAAGACCCGCGGGCTGGGCGCCTCCTCCAAAAGGCCGCCAAAGTCGACCGGCGCACCGAACGCGACCACCACTTTGCGCCCGGTTCGCGTGACGTTCGAGCCAATCTGTCGAACGATGTCGTTCGTGAGCCCGTTCACGAATACGGGAATCACCTGCGCGCGGGCGCGGTGGATGATGCGCCCCACCCCGCTCTGCGCGGGCAAGAGCGCGTACGGATCGTCGCCTTTGTTGCGCGCCCCCTCCGGATGCAACCCCACGAACACGCCACCGCGTCGAAGGAGCGACGCCACTTCCTCGATGCCCGCAAGATTGAGCCCCTGGCGTTTGCGATCGCGGAACACCGGTGGGTACATGGCGAAGAAACTCATGACACCGTTCACGACTGGGCCGAGCGGATGGTCGTAAAAGAAATTCGACCGCACCGGGAAGAGGATGCGATGCGGCAGCCCACGCTTTACGAGGTAGCCGGTGACCACGTACAGATCGAAAAAGCTGCGGTGGTTGGACACGAGCACGTAGCTTTTGCCCGGATCGAAATTCGGCAGTCGATCCAGTCCGTGGACGTGACGCAAGTTCCGAATGGACGCCTCGATCCAATTGGCGCCAATGATGCGCTGCAACCATCTCAGCGATTTGTCGAGGGGTCCCGGCTCGAGGCTTTTACGAATGAACCGGATCTGTCCGCGTTCGAGCGGGCTCAGGAGATTTCCGCCGGCGCTGAGCAGGTCGAGTGGCTCGGCTCGACGCCTGACAGCCGCGTCAGCGGATTCGCCTCCTGACGCAGCAGCGCCAGAGCGCGCAACACCAGCGTGGGTGTTTTCTTCGGACAACACGGAATCCTCCGTCATGTAGGTCGACCCCACTTTAGCGTCGCCGCAAGTGAACACGTGCGGTTTTCGACTTGCGCGTGCCCGGACTGCGCGTGACTCTTATAGGCCGTGAGCGACATCGCGAAGATCACCAAGCTTCTCCACGACGACTCGCTCGAACGCCAGATGGCGGCGGTGATCGTCCTGGGGGAGCTTTGCGCAGGCGGTCCTGACGTGATCCGCGGCTTGCTCCACGCGCTCTCCAGCGACGTGCCCGTGCTCCAGCGCCACGCCGTCTCCGCGCTCTCGCGCATCGGCGCGCGGGAGCTCGCACTGTGCGCCAAGGACTCGCTGCTCGATCCCAACGTGCGCCTCGAGGCGCTCACCGCGTTGCGCCTCGTCGTGGGCACGCGCGCGGGCACGACGCACAGCCATGTCGAACCGCACGTCGCCGAAGCGCTCATCGAGATTGCCTCGGGAGACGATCGCGCCCTCGCGCAAAGTGCGCTGACAACGTTGGCAGGGCTGGAAATTCCTCCGGAGGCCTCGCAGAGCCTGGCAAGGCTCGTCGGGCACCCGGAGTTGGAGCGCGCGCGCTTCGTCATCGACCAACTCGGGCGCCGCAAAGATGGGGAGGCCACACTCGTTCTGGTGGGGGTGGTCAAATCGCTCGACCGGCGGCGGGCCGAATTTGCAGCCGGCGCGCTCACCGGAAAGGACGACGCGGTCACGCCGCTCGCCGAGGCGCTGCTCGAGACGAAGGACACGGACCGCGCGTGGTTGATGCGCAACGTGCTCCGCCCCAGCGCCAAGAAGGTGCCGCCGCTGCTCTTGAAGAAGATGCTCGAGCGGGCCATGGAGCGCTTCGGCGCCGGCGAGCGCGGATGGGAACCGCTGCTCGACATCGTCCGCGATGCGGATCCGGAGTCGGTCGCCGGTGCGCTTCGTACGCTCGCGCGCAAGTTCCAGAAGCAGGATCAGACGACCGACGCCATTGCCGTTTGGCGCCGCGTTTGCGCCAGCGATCGCGCGACGAACGACGATCGCGACGAACTCGCGGCCCTCGAGCGGCGCACCACGCCTACGCCGCGCGAACGCAACGGCAGAACGCAACGCCGGAAAGCGGCGAGGTAAGGGAAGAGGGGGGAGACACATCTCGGCCGAGCCTTTGACCACGAAGGCGGTGCGGGGCGCGAGTTGGACCATCGCGACCAGCGTCGGATCACGCGCCATCGGCTTGGTGGGGACGCTGGCGATCACCTATTTTCTCGTCCCCGACATCATCGGCGAGGTGTCCGACGCCTCGGTGCTCATCCTGAGCGCAATGCAGCTCTCCACGATTGGCGTCGGGCAGTACGTCATCGCGAAGCCCGACTCCGGCCGCGACGTCGCCTGGCACGCGACGGTCTTCCACATGGCGCTGGGCCTCCTCGCCATTGGCCTCGTCACCTTGTTCCGCGATCGCTTCGGCGGCTTCCTCAGCGCGCCCACCATGGCGCGCTACGTTCCGGGCTTGGCCCTGGCCGCGGTCTTCGATCGCGTCGCCTTCATGCCGGAGCGGCTGCTCGCGCGCGACATGCAGTTTCGCGTGATCGGCCTCTCGCGCACCGTCGGTGAGGTGACCTACAGCATCGCGTCGGTGGCACTCGCCTTCGCGGGCCTCGGCGGCATGGCCTTGGTGCTTGCGAACGTGGCGCGCAGCATCCTCCGCTGCGCGATGCTCTGCATGGCCGTCGACCGGCGCGAGTGGCTCACGCCGTCGCCGCTGTCGAAGAAGACGACGCGCGCGATGCTCGCCTTCGGCCTCCCCTTCTCGGTCAGCGCATCGGCGAGCTTCGCGGCACGGCGTTGGGACAACCTGCTCGTGTCGAACTTCTTCGGCCCGACGGTGCTCGGCGAGTACAACCTCGCGTACAACCTGGCGGACATCCCCGCCGTGCAGGTGGGCGAGCAGATCGGCGACGTGCTCCTGCCCTCGTTTTCGCACATGGGGGCCGCACAGCGAAAACGCGCGCTGGTGCGCTCCACGGCCTTGCTCGCGCTCATCGTGTTTCCGCTCGCCGTCGGGCTCGGTGCGGTGGCCAACACCGCGGTCGCCACCTTACTGCGCAAGGAATGGCACAGCGTGGGGCCGATGTTGACATTGCTCGCTGCGCTGTCGGTGGCACGCCCTGTCGGTTGGACCATCGCCTCGTACTTGGTCGCGCGTGAGATGACCCGCCCACTGATGTGGCTCGGTCTCTTTCAAGTGGGCTCGCTGCTCGCGTGCATTGCCGCCATCGGGCGCGCCGGGCCGCTTTGGACCTGCGTCGCCGTCGGCGTGGCGTTCGCTGCACACGCGCTCGCCAGCATGGTGGTGGTCGCCCGAGCTGACAACATCACGGTCGGGTCACTTGTCATGTCGTGCGTGGGACCGCTGCTCGCGTGCATCCCATTGGTGCTCGCCGTCATCGGTGCGCGACATGGACTGGCATGGCTTGGAGAGATGCCCCGCGGGGTCGGCCTCGTGGTGGAGATCATCGCGGGTGCCCTCGGGTACGTCGCCGGCGCCTTGTTCTTGGCTCGAAAAACCGCGGCAGATTTCCTCGGCCTGGTGCGCTCGGCCCTGGGACGCAGGAAAGCCCCGCCCGCCCCGCTCGCGTGATGGCTGCCGTTCTCCCCGCTCCGCGGGAGGGAGCGCTCGTCGGGGCAATTTACCACGCAGGTCCCCAGCACATCCGCGGGATTCGCGGCAGAATTTATTGGCGCAGAATTCGCTTAGCTACGGCGTGACAGCTCTTCGACGAGCACCAGAAAGCGAGTCCGTTCCATCATGCTGAGCGCGTCCCAAGAGACGGGCGAGCCCGTGCGCATACTGCCGCAGAGAGGGGACGTTCTCATCGGCAAGTACCGAATTGATCGGGTCATCGGCGACGGTGGCATGTGCATCGTGTACGCGGCCGAGCATCTGCAGCTCGAGGATTGGGTCGCCATCAAGGTGCTGCGCACCGAGTGGGTCGACCGCCCCGAGGTGGTGGAGCGTTTTCTTCGTGAGGGCAAAACCGCCACGCGCATTCGAAGCGAGCACGTGGTGCGCACCTTCGACGTGGGAACCCTCGACGACGGCACGCCGTGCCTCGTGATGGAGCACCTCGTGGGGAGCGACCTGGATGCGCTGCTCACGGCCAATGGGCCGCTTCCGGTGCCTGCCGCCGTGGATTACCTGCTTCAGGCGGGGGAAGCCATCGGCGAGGCGCATCAGCTGGGCATCGTCCACCGCGACCTCAAGCCGGCGAACCTGTTTCTCACGCATCGCGCGGATGGGTCGCCGTGGATCAAGGTGCTCGACTTCGGCATCTCCAAGCTGGCACCTCGGGCGTTTGCGCTGACCGGACGCGAGCTGGCGCTTACGGGGACGCACTCCATCATGGGCTCGCCGCGGTACATGTCGCCCGAGCAGATGCGCTCCTCGATGGAGGTCGACCACCGCGCGGACATCTGGGCCCTCGGCGTGATCTTGCACGAGCTCATCGCGGGCCATCCGCCGTTCGACGGCGAGACCATGCCCGAGATCTGCGCGAATATCCTGCAGAGCCCCGCACCGCCGCTCACGACGCTCTGCCCGGACGTGCTACCCGACATGGAAGCCGTGGTGCTCCGCTGCCTCGAGAAGGACCCGGCGAAGCGCTTCCAAAACTTGGGCGAGCTCGCGGCCGCGCTGCGCGAATTTGGCACCCCCGCGGGACGGGCTTCGGCCCACCGGATCATGGGCATCTTCCAATCGGGCGCCACCATGTACGGGCGCACGTCGGGCCAAATGCCCGAGAGCGGGCCGGCGTGGGGCTCGACCGATCCGACGTGGAGGCCGGGACCGCGCAAACGCCGCAGCTTCGTGCGGACGTTGGGCATCGCCCTCGGCTCGACGGCGATCGTCGCGTGCGGAGCGATCACCGCGATGTTTGCCCTGCGGCATGCGACCCCGACGAACAGCGCGGAGGCGCCTGCGCCGTCGGCGGTGCTCTCGTGGGAAAATCAGGCCGCTCCGGCGGCGCCGCCTCCACCCAGCAGCGCGGCCCCTTCGGCTTCGACGGAACCGCCGGCTGTCCCTGCCGCGTCCGAGACCGTGAGCGCAAGCGCGAGTGCGAGCGCATCCGCCGACTCGAAAAAATCGAAACACGGAGCGGCGAAGGCGCGAGGGTCAGCTGCGCCGACGGGTCCGTCGTCGCCGTCATCGGACTCCTTGTCGACGTCGCCACGTGGAAGCGCGACGGCGGCACCCACGAGCTCCGAATCGCTGTTCGAAGAGCGCAAGTAAACCGCCTACAGGCCGCAGTTCACCAACAGCTCTGGCAGCCACTCATGAAGCTGAAGCTCCTTCGTTCCGTCCTCTTCTGCTCGTTCTGCTCGAGCCTGGTGCTCGCCTCGGCGGAGGTGCGTGCGGGGAACGATGCCCCCGCGGCGCAGGCGCTGTTCAATGAAGCGAAGAAGCTCATCGCCGATGGAAAGTGGGCCGAGGCGTGCCCCAAGTTGGAGGAGAGCCAAAAGCTCGATCCGGGGATTGGCACCCAGTACAACCTGGCCAACTGCTACGAGCACATCGGGCGCGCGGCGAGCGCGTGGGCAGTGTTTCTCAACGTCGCCGGCGAGGCCAAGGCCGCCGGGCAGCCGGCGCGCGAAAAGGTCGCCCGCGATCGGGCCACGGTGCTCGAGGCGCGGCTGGCGAAGCTCGTCATCACCGTGCGCGCGACCGATGTGTCGCAGTTGAAGGTGACACGCGACACCTTGGAGGTGGGGCGCGGCCAATGGGGCGCGGCCATCCCGATCGACGCGGGCGAGCACCGCATCGTGGCCAGCGCGCCGGGCAAAAAGACGTGGGAAAAGACGGTAAAGGTGCCCGTCGATGGCGTCACCGTCAACGTGGAGGTGCCCACGCTGCAGGACGATCCGAACGCCGCCACACTCGCCGATCGCGGATTGATGCCAGGCCGCCCCGGAGAGGGGGAGCAAGTACCGAGCGACGAGCACCCCGGACGCACGCAGCGAATCGGCGGCATCGTCGCCGGCGCGGTGGGCATCGTGGGCATCGGCGTGGGCACGATGTTCGGGCTGATGTCGAACTCCAAGAAGAACGACTCCGAGCCGCACTGCAACGCCAACAACCAATGCGACGAGACGGGACTCGGCCTGCGCGACGATGCGCTGAACTACGGGACGTACTCGACCATCGCGTTCATCGCGGGAGGGGCCGCGCTCGTCGGGGGCATCGTTCTTTTTGCGACCGCGCCGAAGGCCAAAGATGCCAGCCAGGTCGGCAAAGTGAGCTGGCAGGCGGCACCGATGATCGGCCCGCGCACCACCGGCTTCCACGTGCAGGCACGCTGGTAGAGGGACCATGCGGGGGATCTACGCCATCTTCTCGCTCACCCTCGTTTTCGGCTGCAACATCGTGCTCGGTAACGAGAAGGGCGAACTTCTCGAGACCGACCAGGGCAACACGCACGGCAGCGCCTGCGCCAAAGGCTTCGCCGACTGCAACGGCGACCCGCGCGACGGATGCGAGGCACGCCTCTCCGAAGCGAGCCACTGCGGCGCGTGCGACGTGCAATGCGGCGCCTCCAATGCGCTCTGCGTGGCCCAGGAGGACGACCGTTTCGCCTGCGCGAGCGGTTGCCCCGCCGCGGCCTCCGCCATTTGCGATTTGCAATGCGTCAACCAAAAGACCAACGCCTCCCACTGCGGGGAGTGCGGGCACGCGTGCCCGGGCACGCCAAACGGTGAAGCGTTCTGCGAGCAGAGCAAGTGCAAGGTCGCCTGCGCGGTGGGCTACCACGCCTGCGACACACGCTGCGTCGGCGCCAACGATCCGACCGGATGCGGGAACGCGTGCACCGTTTGCGCGTCGGGCCCGCACAGTTCCGCGGTGTGCGACAAGGGCACGTGCGGCATTGCCTGCGCGGCCGGCTTCGCCAACTGCGACGGCGATATGCAAAACGGCTGCGAGACGTCGGTGTGGGAGGATGGGAAACACTGCGGGGGGTGCGGCCGCCCGTGCGGCGCGGCCACGCGCTGCGTGGGAGGGCTATGCCTTCCCTTTGGCGGAATGACCGCCGAGCAGTGAGCCAAGACCCTCGAACGCGCCGGGCGGAATGCCATGGCCGCCGCGAAAGGGAACCCATGTGACCTCGAGCCCCGCGGCCTGCAGGGCCCCACGGAGCTCCTCGGCCACCTCGTAGGGCAAAATCGGATCTTGCGTGCCGTGGCTCTGAAGGACGCGCAGGCCGCGGCGTGAACCCAGGCGAGGGATCCAATCCTGGCGCGCGATGATGGTGCCCGAGAGAAGCGCGAGCCCCGACAGCGGGACGTCGCAATGCAGCGTCACGTCGAGCGAGACCATCGCGCCTTGGGAAAAGCCTCCGAACACCACGGGGCCGCCTTTCGCCGTGGAGGACACCTCGGTGAGCAACTCGGTCACCCGGGCGCGCACCTCGGTGAGGCCCTCGGGAACGCTCTCGGTCAGCTCCTGGGTGCGTCCGGCGAGGACGGCGAATTGGTAGGCCATGATGTCGATGTCCCACCATGCGCGCCCCTCGTCGAACTGCGGGCCGAGCGACTTCGGAGCCTCGGGGAACGCGAAACGCGTACCCGGCGGCGCAGGGATCTCGCGCGAGAGCGGCACCAGATCGTCACCGGGCGCACCGTAGCCGTGCAGCAGGATCACCAGCGGCCCCTCCCCGCCGCCGTGACCGTCGTCGCCGCCGGTCCACCGAACCTTGAGTCCTGCTACAGTGCTCTCTTTCATGAGCGGCAGACTACCTTCTCTGTTCTTGATCGTTGCAGCTCTTTCGGCCTGCGGAGGCTCCCCGCCGCCGCCAGCTCCCCCGCCCCCCGAGCCGGCCGCCGCGCCGCCCGAGCCGCCGGCGCCGGCCGCCGCGGAAGCCCCCAAGGCGGAAGAGCCGCTGACGGGAAAGTCGGCCGCCGCAAGCGACGGACCTCCGGCTCCAACGGAACCCTCCGTGGCAGGAACCGTCACCACCGGTTCCGACGTGCCCGACGAGTGCAGCAAGGCAGCCCTTCCCTACGAGGAGAAAGTCCGGCCGCTGCTCAACAAGTGTTACCAGGAGGGCAAGAAGAAGAACCCCGACCTTTCCGGCACGGTGCGCGTGCAAGTGGCGATCAACACCGCCGGCAAGGTCACGTCGGTGAAGCCCTCTGGCACATCCGAATTGGGCGACAGCGTGGTGCAATGCATGGTGAAGGCGGTGCGTGACACGCCGTTCGACGGAGCCCTGTGCAAGTCCAAGACGGTCATCGTCAGCAAGACCTACGGGAAAAAGTAGCGACCATTTTTGCTTTGGCGCGGGTCCGCGGTAAAGCGGACTATGCAGAAAAAATATGTGGCTGAGGCCATAGGAACATTCGTCCTCGTTTTCGGAGGCTGCGGGACCGCTGTACTCGACGCGAAGAACGTCGGTGTTCTCGGGGTCTCGATCGCATTCGGTCTGACACTCCTGACGATGGCGTACACCATCGGACCGATCTCGGGTTGCCACATCAACCCCGCCGTCACGGTGGGGCTCATCGTGGCGGGCCGGCACGACAAGAAAGATCTCACGGGCTACGTGGTGGCGCAGGTTCTGGGCGGCATCGCGGCTGCCGGGGTGCTCTACGCCATCGCGAACGGCCACGATCTTGGCTACGACCTGAAAGACGGCCTCGCGGCCAATGGTTACGGCGATCACTCGCCGGGTGGCTATGGATTGCTGGCTGGCTTGCTCGCCGAGATCGTGCTCACGGCGCTCCTTCTCTTCGTCGTACTCGGCACGACGGACAAGCGCGCGGCCGTCGGCTTTGCCGGCCTTCCGATCGGACTTGCGCTAACGCTGATTCACCTGGTGGGCATTCCGATCACGAATACCTCCGTCAATCCGGCGCGATCCATCGGGCCGGCGCTGTTCGTGCGGGGCTGGGCGCTCGAACAACTCTGGCTTTTCATCGTCGCCCCCATCTTGGGGGCCATCTTTGGAGCACTGACCTATCGCGCAATCGAAGAAGCACAGCCGAAATCAAAAGTCGTAGCCCAGGACGAGAAAACACCTTCGCCGGCGCGCACCTAGCCGAGTTGCCCTTTTCGAAGAGTTGCAATCTACACATTCAAAACAAACGCAGTATCTCGCATTGTCTCAAACACACTTTCTTGGGGATGGCGAAAAGGCTACGTGGGGGTTGCGCCAGTACTAAACCCGCGAATCTTCCGAACTTTTTCGCCATTTCCCGGTATTTTCTCCCAGGCCTGGGGAGAACTTTGTGGAGAACTTGCGGAATAAAAAGAGTCGTTATCTTGACTTTTTCGGTTGCACCAATCGGGCACTTATTGGATAAGTGCCCTCAGAAGTTCGCGGTACCACATAGACCAGTGAGCTGTTGTCCGTAGTGGCTGTTTCGGGCGCTGCGATGGTTCGCATTCTCCAAACCGTTATTCCTGAAGGGAATCCCGGCGCGGGACCGAGCCATTGGGCTACGCATGGAATGGCGCCGTCCATCGTTGCATTGGATGGACGGCGCGAAACCATCGGGTCATACAGGCGATCTCCGGCTCGGCTGCAAGCAGCGCATCGATTTGGACCATTGTTTCGGATTCGTTTCCGAAGTTTCACGATGCTCGACGTCGGTGCTCAATCAAAGCTGCGCGTGCATTGGCAACGAGGGGAACGAGTATTCGTCCTTCGTTTCGAATGCGTTATCCATCCTACGTCGCCAAGAGGCTTCAGGTTTGGAGGGCTACCACCCGCCGGGCCTGACCATTCGTAATACCTATTACGAACAACGACTCTTGGCTCCGCGACCCGCTTGGGCAATGTTTTCGTAACATTGAGTGGTCGCGCAGAAGACAGGTGCAGCCGCTCACATGGTCGTCCCGTGCGTCGCTGAGCGTTCGTCTCGTGGTTTTCGACGAACGCTCGCGTTGCAGAACTCGGCGGAACAGGAAGTCCCTTTCCCAAAGGGCAAATTCCATATCGGCCGAGGGAAGGCACCTTGGGTCGTCCACGGTGGAGGCTTTCACGAGCTTCCAGCGACCGACCTCGATCCTCTGGAAAAACGGCGACCCATGGACGTGTCGTGGGACGCTCATCAAGCCACGTGTCTTCTCTTGGCCGGAGACGCGTGCCCGAGGATGACGGGGTGCCCTCGCCGAAGTCGTGAATGGGCGAGCCTCGATGGCGAACAACCATCGTGATCGCTCCACGAACCGCCGAGGCGGGTTCCGGACGCGCCGTGAAGCGTCCGGCCCCTTCGAATCGCACGATTCGAAAACGACGAGCACGGGCGCGCTCGCAGCAGGCAAGACGGTCGGATCGACGGATGGCTCCCACGAGCGATCCCCTGGCGTCCCCCAAATTCGCCACGTGGAAGCATGTTGCTGCCATGTTGGCCATCATCGTCGATCGACCAACCCGCGCGCTTCCTCGGAGGGCGATCCGGCAGGCACGACCCGAAAGGGACCTCGGCCACCGGACCGCCCCCGTGTATTTTTTTTGTGCCGTTTTCCGCAGGTGCTCGAGCTGCGCGCGCCGCGGATTCTTACGGTAAGCTGGAGGCGTGGACTCCTCTTCCCTGACCAGCCTTTATCGTCAACACATCGAAGACCTGAGCCAGCGCTATGGGAGAGCGCTCGCGGCGGCGGGATTCGATGGCATTGTCATTCACTCGGGAACGCTCCAGCTCAAAAGCCTGGTGGACGACCAATATTGGCCGCTCCGCCCGACCCCGCATTTCCAGCACTGGGTGCCCGTGTGCCAGCCGGATTGCGCCATCGTGTTGCAAGTCGGGAAGGCGCCGGTCTTCATCTGGACGCGGTCCACGAGCATGTGGGAAATCGCCCCGCGCCCCGAGACGGACCACTTCACGCACGTCATCGACATCGTCGAGCCCGAAGGTGCGGATGGCGTCAAAGCGCTGCTCCCTACGTCGGGCAAAATCGCCTTCGTCGGGGACGACCGCGCGCGAGCTGCGGCGTGGGGCTTCGACGACGAGCGGACCAACCCGAAGAAGCTCGTCGACGCACTCGACGAGCTCCGCACCACGAAGACCGACTACGAGATCGCGTGCGTCGGCGAAGCGAACCGGCGCGCCGCCGTCGGCCACCGCGCAGTGTTTCAGGCCTTCCGCAGCTCGGATCGCTCGGAGCTCGATCTGCACCTGCTCTACCTCGCCTCAACGGGCCAGGACGATCCCGAGACGCCCTACAAGAACATCGTGGCCCTCGGCCCTCACGCCGCCGTGCTGCACCACATCGCCTACGACAAGTGGGCCGTCTCGCGCAACGTCGAGTCGCTCTTGCTCGATGCGGGCGCAAGCTACCAGGGCTACTGCTCGGACATCACCCGCACCTGGGTGAAGGGTACCGGCGCCACGTCGTCGGCCTACCGCGGCCTCATCGAGGGCGTGGAGGCGATGCAGAAGCGGCTCTGCGACGCCGTCAAGCTCGGCACCGGCTACGAGGGGTTGCACGACGAGTCGCATCAGCAGGTCGCCGGCATTCTGCGCGACGTCGGGATCGGACGCGGCAGCGTCGACGCCCTCGTGTCGAAGGGCATCACGCGCGCGTTCTACCCGCACGGCCTGGGCCATTCGCTCGGGCTGCAAGTTCACGACGTGGGTTGCGCCACCGTGAAGCCGAAGGCGGAAAACCCGTTCCTCCGCAACACCTCGACCATCGGCGAACGCCAGGTCTTCACCGTGGAGCCGGGCATCTACTTCATCGCGGCCCTGGTGGAGAAGCTGCGCCAAAGCGCGGACGCGTCCCTCGTCGACTTCCGCCTCGTGGACGAATTGGCACCGCTCGGTGGCGTGCGCATCGAGGACAACGTCGTCGTCCTCGGCAAAGACGCCAAGCAGCCCGTGCTCAACCTCACTCGAGAACACCTTCCGCTGGGGGGGGGTTACGCGGAGGCGCTTTCGTAAGCGAGGTTCACCAGTAGGCGATGCGGTCCCGACCCGCGGCCTTGGCGCGGTAAAGGGCGGCGTCCGCGCGGCTCACGAGCTCGGCGCTTCCATAGCCTTCGCTTGGAAGTGCCGCGGCGACACCGGCGCTGAATGTAATGACGCGCGACGTACCATCGCGAAAGAGGTACGGCCGCTGCCGAAGCCTTTTCTGCAGTCGTTCGGCCACGTCGGCCGCGCGCTCCGCGTCGCAGGCACGCAACAAGAGCACGAACTCCTCACCACCGTAGCGAAAGGCCACATCTTCGCCCCGCAGCACGGAGCGCACGGCGGCTGCGAACTGCGTGAGCACGTGATCACCTGTCTCGTGCCCATAGGTATCGTTGACCGATTTGAAATGATCCAGGTCGACCATGACAATCGAGAACGGTTGATCATGCCGCTTCGAATACGCCGCCGCTTCACGGATGCGCGCTTCGAAGTGCCGTCGGTTGAACAGACCCGTGAGCGGATCGATCATCGCGTGAAGCTCGGCGAAGCGCAGGTCGTAGCGCAGACGCCGTTCGGCCCGTGAGCGCTCGCAGGCCGCGCGCACCTTCGCGGTGAGCACCGCGGTGGAGACCGGCTTCATGATGTAGTCGATCGCCCCGTATTCCACACCGCGTACGATGTCATCTTCCTCGGTCGCACTTGCCGTGACGAGGATGATGGGCGTCGTGGCCGCCGCGGGAATCCGTTTGATGTGACGAATGACGTCGAAGCCATTCAGCCCCGGCATCATGACGTCGAGGATGATGGCGTCGATCAGCTCTGGCTTGGCTAGAACATGCTCGACGGCCTCCCGCCCATCGACGGCCTCGAAGGTTTGAATGCCGCTGCGCGCGAGCGCACGAACGACAAGCCAACGCGCAGCGTCGTCGTCATCGACGACGAGTACGGCACCTACCGGAGGCACCGACAGTTGAACGCGCCGTTGGGTTGCGTCGTCGCTCGAGAGGATGCGCTCGGCGTCCGCTCGTTGGAGTGTTGATGAAAGCATAGGTGGAAATACCGCCGGATTTCCCCCCCCGACTTGGCCGCTACCCTTTGCAAACGGTATGCGCACTCAGAACTCGGAGTCCGCGCGGCGCCGGCCAGGCTGGGCCGGGAAAAACATTGTCAATTTACGGGGTTCCCGAGGGCATGTACGAATTCCACGACCTCTCCACACGTAATCCCACCGTGGCAAAATGCGGACCCGGTCCCGTACTCACGTGGCAAAATGGCCACCAATTCCGTTTTCCGTTTCACCAGGGAATATGGAATTAGCGCCCCGTCGTGGCCCCCGATTTTGGCGGTGCAGCCAACCACGCGCGCGTAGCCGCCTCGATGGTGAGATTGTCCGAGTGCAGGTCGACCGGCGAGCTCGACCCCAAAATCGACTCGAGAGCCCGCTCGGCATATCCGCGCACGATGGGGACCGGGTGAACCATCTGGCGCGCAATCGATTGCGCGGCATCTCGGAAGTGCATTTCGCCGAGGAGGTGCATGGCCACGGCTTGCTCGTGCGGCTTGCCCGATTCCAAAGTTGCGACGAGGGCATTCTGCGTCCAATCGGGATACAGAGCGTGAAGGCGCGCCTCGTCGTAGCGCTTTCCGTAGAGGCGCTGGACGTCTGAAAGCAACGTCGCCACGCTTTTGTTGGTGTGGCATAGCGCACATTCCAGCGGGCGATCGCGCTCGACGCGCACGGGATCGAGCGGGGAGCCGATGCGGTGATAGCGGGTGAGCGTGCCATCGAGCGACATGTTCTTCTTGGGCATGTGGCAGGCGATGCAGCGTCCTCCCTCGCCGTTGGGATCGTGCTTTGCGTGCGCGCGCAAGGCTTCACGTGATTCCAATTTGGCATGGCACGAGGTGCACATGGCGTTGCCCGCGTGCCCGCTGTCGAGATCGCGCGTGCGACCGCCGCTTTCGCGCGTGTGCGGCTCATGGCATGGAACGCAGGAGATGCGGCAGGCCCCGAGGAGCATGTCGCGCGCCTCGCCGCTGTTGATGTTGCTGCCGCCCGGCCCATTCACCGCCCCGCGCTGGCGCGTCCCCCCCTCCCACGTGTGCCCGTAGCCAGAAAAGAGCACCTGATGGCACCGCGCGCAGGTGCGGTTGACGAGCTCCTCGCGGCTCGGCGGCTCGCCCTGTTTGGCCATGCGAAGAAACGGTGCACGCGGCTCGAAGGTGGGGTGCACGCGCGGGTTGGACACGTGCTCCTTGGAGCCGCCATGGCACGACTCGCAGCCGATGCCGACTTCGATCAAGTGGCGCTCGCCGAAGTTCTCCCGCGTGGCCACGACGGCGCGGGCCGCGGCCTGCGGCGGCGCGAGATCGTCCCACGACTCGCCGGACGCACTGCCGTGGAGAACATCGACTTCCTTGGCCAGCACACGGCGAAACGCCGCGTCGTCGGTGACCACGAAGTTCCAGCGCTTCTCTTTGGGGAGCAAGGGGTCGACGACCTCGCCCTGGTAGCCGCGCGCCGCCGGCCCCGCGATCGCACCGAGGAAGCTCGAGAGGTACGGCGCTGTGTTGTGGCAGAAGATGCAGGTCTTTTGCCAGACCGGTCCCGCGCGCAGGCCATCGCGCTCGGGCAGCATCACGGAATAACCTTTGTAGCGAAGCTCTTTGCGCTTGTAGACGTACGACACGGGAAGCACCAGCTCGTCGCCGGAGGTGCCCGGCTCGCCGGGCCCGACTTTCAACGCAGAGGGGCGGCTCACATCGACGCCGGCGAAGTCCTCCCGGTAGTGCCCGCCGATGACCTTGGTCACGCGGTATTTATGGTCTCCGTAGCGCGGCGACGTGATCGACACGAAGCGCTCGACCCCAACGCGATCGAGACGCGCCGTATCCTCTTTGAACCGAAACACGGTGCCATCGAAGGGCGCCAGGATGCGCGCGTCCTTGGCCGGGCGGGTCATCTGATGCATCGCCGAGGCCTGCCACGCTGCGTGGATGTCCGCATGGCAGGGTTCGCAGGCGGCACTCCCCGCGTAATCGTCGCGCGTCACATTGCTCACGACGGAATGCCCGCCCGCCGCCACCGGTGCAGGCGCCCGCGATTCCGAGGACGGCCGGCACGTGGTGGAGGCCACCCCGCCCAGGGCAGAAAGACAGAGAAGCACGGTCCAGAAACGCATCGGCCGTCCACGCTAACGCAACATTCTATGGCCCGTCCTGGTCCGAAACTGCGTTACGGTCGAGCAGCGGCAGCGGAACCGGCTCTGGACTGAGGAGTCGATGGCAGATGAGGCCTACGAAGGCCACCAGGCCTTCGTGAATATGCCCGGCGAGGCCGGCGCGTTTGCCCATATCTCGCGCGTGGATCGCCCGACGTGGTCGCGATCCTTTCTCTCTGAACCACACATCGCGCCGGGCTCGCCGGCTTTATCTCGCTGCCGCGGTGCTCGCACGAGCATCACGCGTAAACGCGCGCGTTCAATCGAACGTTACCTCTAGATCCTTTTTCGCGGCCGCACGTTTCAAAGCGGAAAGTCGAAGGAGCGTGTCATGCCTGTGCCCCAGTGGTTACGGAGAGGGTCGTCTTTTGCCAAAAGTACGTTCGGGCGCTCGACGCGGGCCCGCCGCGGATTGGCCGCCTGCGCGGTCGTGCTTGCCGCCGGCGGATTGGTGCTCTTCCGCGCGCCCCATGGCGTGGGTGCGACCCCGGGTATCCCCTATGTCAGTCCGCCGCTCATCGCGGAGCCCGAGCTTCCGAAGCTTCCCCTCACCCCGCCCGCGACAGGAAGCAACGCGTCGACCTTTTCGGGGCCCGGTGCGCATGGATCCATCGCGTTGAGCCATTCGAAGGTGCTCGCGGATGCGCGGCAAACGCTCTACGCCGAGCTGCAGGTCCAAGCCGACAAGGAGGACCGAAAGGGCGTGCACGCACCGCTGTCGATCGCGGTGGTGCTCGACACGTCGGGCTCGATGAGCGGGGACAAGATCGAGCAGGCGAAGGAGTCGGTCATCAAGTTGATTCGCCAGATGGATGACGCCGACGAACTCGCGGTCATCCGCTATTCGGACGAAGCCTCGACGGTGGTGCCGCTCGGACGGGTGAGCGAGGTGCGCACGCAAGCCATCGCGCGCGTGAAGAACCTCGATGCCGACGGCGGTACGGCCATCCCGCGCGGCCTCGCGCTCGGCCTCAACCAGGTGAGCGCTCGCTCGAGTGAACGGGTGCGGCGCGTCATCCTGGTGAGCGACGGCCTCGATTCGACGCGCGCGCAAGCCGAGCGACTCGCGGCGAACAGCTTCGAGCGCGGCATCGTGGTTTCGTCCTTGGGCATCGGCCTGGACTTCGACGAGGGCTACATGTCGAGCGTGGCCAGCCGCGGGCACGGCAACTTCGGCTTCGTTAAAGACGCCCCCGCACTCGCGACGTTCTTGAAACGTGAGCTCGACGAGACGGCGAAAACCGTGGTCGAAAATGCCACGGTGCGGGTCACCCTTCCCCAGGGCGTCAACTTCCAGCGTGCCTCCGGTGCCGACGCACGCGCGCTCGGCAACGGTGAAGTCGAGCTCAAACTGGGTTCGCTGTTCGCGGGCGACGAGCGGCGCGTCCTGCTCGAAATGGAGAGCAACGGCACCTCCGGACGCGACACGATGAAGTTCCTCGCCCACGCGGCCTGGGATCGCGTCGGCGGCCAGCACGCCGACGTCGACGTGGCACCGCTCACCGTGGTGGCCACGAACGATCCCGCCGAGGTGGAGAAAGGGCGCGATCCCACGGTGCTTGCGAGCGCGGCCAGCGTGACGGCCTCGCGCCGTCAGATGGAGGCCGCCGAGGCGTACAACCGCGGCGACGTGCGCAAGGCCGAGGCCTTGGCCGAGCAGAGCATCGTCGATCTGCAGGCAGCGGCCACCGCAGCACCGGCCCCCGTCGCGGCGTCATTGGTCAACCAGGCGGGCTCGTACACCCGCGCCAAAAAGGGCTTCCACAGCTTTGCGCCGTCGAGCGTCGAGGCGAAGGAGCTGTCCAAGAGCGTCGTGCAGGACGAGGCCCGCAACATGGCACGAAAGGCCTATTGAGCCATGAAGAAGGCTCTCTTTCTCGGCGTGGCCGCGATCACCTTCGCGTCCGCGCCGCTCGCGGAACGATTCGGCCACGTGGGAGGCTCGCTCTTGTTGGTGGCCATGGGGGTGCTTCTCGCGTGGGCCGCCAGCGAGAGCACGAACGCGATGGCTGCGGGCTTCGGTGCCCTCGGAGCCTTCGGAGGCTCCGTGCTCGGCACCGTCTCGCCGGCCATCGGTGCCGCGGTCCTCACCGCGCTCGTGTACGCGGAGCGGACGACGCGCGTGCGCGAATCCGGGGCGCGCGTCATCCACGTCGGAGGCGCGCTGCTCGGCGGTGCGCTCGCTGGGACCGTGTCGGCGGCGTATGCCACGGCGCACCTCGAGGTGCGGGCGGTGGCCATCGTCGTCGCCGCGGTTCTCGTCCTGTTGCCATTGCTCATCGAGGCCGACGATCCGACCGCGCACGCACTCGAGGTGTGGTCGCGCGAACTCTCCGCCGGCACCGCGGCCGATGCCCTGCACCGCGGCGCCGACCTTCGGCGCACGACGGCCGACGCGCCGCTCGAGCGCGATGCTGCGCAACGTGTTTCGCAGACGTGGCGCTCGTTGTTGCGCCTGGCGGAGGCGCGCGGCCGTCTTCAGCGAAACACGCCATCGACGGATGACAAAGACACCACGAAGGCGGCCGTGGTCGAGATGCTCGATCATCGGATTTCGGAACACGTGGCGGCGCTCACCCGAGCCTATACCGCCGTGGACACCGTACATGCAGCTACCGTTGGGCTGGACGATGCCGCCTTGCGTGGGGTTGACACCGTCGGCGAGTCGCTGGAGGAGGCCAGTCAGGCGCTCGTGGAGGTGCGTGAAGGCGTCGCCAAATCTTGAAAAAATAAGCGGATATCAGGGGATATTCACCTTCATAAAGCCATAAACATGACATTTTTGTAGTTGCATAATATCGTCGCCCCCGAGCTACACTCCCCATGAGGTCGCTCAAGCAGTTTCATACCAGGCTCGGGGTTGATCATCCCCCTCGTGGAGGAACATGCGACTACGCTCCCTTGCTTCGACTGTTTCATCGTTCGCGCTGCTGTTAACAGGTCTCGCCTACTCCACGCCCGCTGCCGCACAGGCCAAAGGTTTCGCGCTCGATCGGTTCGACCCGTCGGAGCGTGGCAGCGAATGGTTCGTCCTCGACACCCTCGACATGAGGGGGAAGGTCCGACCGGCCTTCGGCGTCGTGGGGGAATGGGGGCGCAAGCCCCTGTCGGTGTACGACAAGGCCAATGACGACAAGGAGCTCGGCTCCATTGTCGAGAACCAGTTCTTCGTGCACGTCGGCGGGTCACTCGCCTTGGCCGAGCGCATTCGCCTCGGCGTCAACTTGCCCATCGCCGCGTACCAAAACGGCGACAAGATCACATCGAACGGGCGTGAGTTCACCCCGCCGGAGTCGGCCCTGGGCGATCTGCGCCTCAGCGCCGACCTACGGCTTTTCGGGCGCTACGGCGGGCCGATCACCGCGGCCCTCGGCGCCTCGGTGTACCTGCCCACCGGCGATCAGGACAACTACACGAGCGACGGGAAGACCCGTGTGCAGCCGCACGTGAACGTGGCCGGCGACATCGGGCTCTTCGCGTACGCCTTGAAAGGCGGCTTCAACTACCGCCCGCTCGACGACGAGTATGCCCAGGGAAAGAGGCTCGGTAGCGAGATTTTCGGCGCGGTGTCGGCCGGTCTTCGCCTGGCCAACAAGAAGCTGCTCATCGGTCCGGAGCTCTATGGCAGCACCGTGGTGACGGACGAGAAGTCGTTCTTCAAGAAGCGGACGACGCCCGCAGAGGTCATGCTCGGCCTGCACTACACGGCCGGTGACTTCCGAGTCGGCGCCGGCGTCGGCACCGGCGTGTTCGCCGGCTCTCGCGGGTGGGGCTCTCCGCAGTTTCGCGGGTTGCTGAGCCTCGAGTGGATGCCCGCCTACACCGAGGACTCCGACGGAGATGGTGTGCCGGACGGCGAAGATGCATGTCCGACGCAGCCCGGTGTGAAGACGAACGACCCGAAGACCAACGGCTGCCCGCCGGTCGTGGCCCCGGCCGATCGCGACTCCGACGGCATCGTGGACAGCGAAGACGCATGCCCCGACGTTCCCGGTGTGAAGACGAACGACCCGAAGACCAACGGCTGCCCGGCCGACAAGGACGGCGACGGCGTCTACGACCGCGATGACGCGTGCATCGACGTTCCGGGCGTGAAGACGAACGATCCCAAGACCAACGGTTGCCCGCCCGACAAGGACGGCGACGGCGTCTACGACAAGGAAGACGCGTGCGTCGACGTGCCTGGCGTGAAGACCAGCGATCCCAAGACCAACGGTTGCCCGCCCGATCGTGACAAGGACGGCATCGTCGACAACTTGGACGCGTGCCCGGATCAACCCGGTCCGTCGGATCCCGATCCGAAGAAGAACGGTTGCCCCGCCGCACGCATCGAAGCGGGTCAGATCAAGATCATCCAGCAGGTGAAGTTCAAGACCAACAGCGCGACGATCGTCGAGAGCGACGCGATTCTGAACGCGGTCTTGGCGGTCCTGAAGGAGCACGCGGAGATCAAGAAGATCCGCGTCGAAGGCCACTCCGACAACACGGGCAAGGCTGCCTACAACAAGACCCTGAGTCAGAAGCGCGCGGCCTCTGTAGCCAAATGGCTCAGCGACCACGGCATCGACAAGAAGCGCGTGATCGCGAAGGGTTGGGGCCAGGAGAAGCCCATCGACACGAACAACACGGAAGAAGGCCGCGCGAACAATCGCCGCGTCGAATTCCACATCGAAGAGACCCCGGAAGCACCCGCGAAGGCTGAGAAGGCGCCGAAGGCACCGAAGAAGAAGAAGTAATTCGCGCGGTTGTGTTAAAGTCCACTTCGGCTTCATCGGGAGCCGGAGTGGACTTTTCTCTTTAACCCCCGTTTGCCTTCTCGCGAACCGACGCGGGGAGCAGAACCGCTTCAAGTAAGGGAGGTTCAAATGATCGCTTCTCGTTGGATCGCGCTTTCTTCCGCCATTGCGATGGCGGCAGCCACGTTCACGATGGCCACGGCAGCCCGCGCGGCAGTGTGCACGTCCGATCCCGAGTGCGCGGCCGCCACCCCGAACACGCCCCATTGCAACAACAACGTGTGCGCGCAGTGTTCCAACGATAGCCACTGTGCGGCGGCAGGCACGCGAACGCCGAAGTGCCTTCCCACGGGCATCTGCGGATGCACGGACGACAAGAGCTGCGGCGGCGAGAACTCCGGATTGATTTGCACGGGAACGTCACCCGCCGCGGGGACGCCCCCGTATTGCGTGACGGGCTGCGCGGTCGATGGCGATGCCGGTCCGCGCAACGAATGCCCGACGGGCTACACGTGCAGCCAGACGAATGGGACCGTGGGGCAGTGCCAGCGGGCGTGCATCGTCCTGGCCAACGAGTGCCCCACGTCGAACCCGGTCAACCAGTGCAAGATCATCACGCTGCCCAACCTTGGCGATTGCGTGGAGTGCCGGACCAACGGCGAATGCAACGGCCGCCCGGGCGCCGAAATCTGTCGTGTGTCGTCGAACTCGTGCGTCCAATGCGTGACGAACGCCGACTGCACCGGCAAGGCGAACGGCCCCATCTGCCGCACGGGTTCGAGCTGTGGGTGCAACGTCGATACGGATTGCGGAACGGGCCGAATCTGCGAAGCCACCACCAAGGTTTGCCTGGCGGGGTGCCGGGGAAGCGGCGGCGTCGACGGCGGCGGCAATTGCCCGCCCGGAACGACCTGCAACGCCAGCGGAGGCGGCTCGGGCCAATGCGTTCCCGTCAGCGACGGCGGCACGGACGCGGGCGACGCCGGAAGCGACGGCGGCACCGGCGATGGCAGCGTGGGCGACGGCAGCGCCGGCGATGGCGGAGAAGAAGACGGCGGAGAGGAAGACGGCGGAGAGGAAGACGCAAGCGCCGATGGCAGCACCGGCGATGGCAGCGTGGAGGATGGCAGCACGGGCGATGGCAGCACCGGCGATGGCGGCGCCGATGGCGGTGGCGATGCCGCCGACGCAGGCCGGTCCGATGCAGGAGACGGCGGCAGTGGCAACGATGCAGGCGACAACAATGGCAATTACATGACGTCGCTCGAGGGAGGCGGCTGCGATTGCTCGGTGGTGCCGTCGGAAGACTCGCTGCCAATTGGCGGGCTGCTCGCCGTGGGCGGGTTCTTCGCGTTCTTCACGCGGCGACGCGCGCGGAGCCCGAAGAAGGACGAGGGCACCGACCAGCCGTAGCTCGGCGCGCTATACTGGGCGAATGGGCGACCCGGCGCGAAAGAAAGCGACCTACGAGGATATCCTCGCGCTCCCGGAAGGGATCACGGGCGAAATCCTCGGGGGCGTGCTGCATACGCGACCTCGGCCACGGGTGAAGCACGCAAACGCGGGCTCGGCGTTGGGGGCTCTCATTATGGGCCCCTTCAAATTTGGCCGCGGTGGTCCTGGCGGCTGGGTCATCCTGGACGAGCCCGAACTGCACGCCCCCGCCGGCGATATTGCGGTCCCGGATCTCGCCGGATGGCGTCGGGAACGCATGCCGGAGCTTCCGGACGTCCTGTACATCGAGCTTTGCCCTGACTGGGTCTGCGAGATCCTCTCCCCTTCCACCGCCGTGCTGGACCGACGAGAAAAGATGCCCTTTTACCTGCAGTGGGGCGTACGGCATCTCTGGCTCGTCGACCCTGCCCTCCACACCTTGGAAATCTACCGCGCGGAGCATGAGCGCTGGATGCTTCTCGGCACCTGGTCCGAAAACGATGTGCTGCGCGCGGAGCCGTTCGACGCCATCGAGCTCGAGCTCGGCCTCCTCTGGCAGCGCTAGAGGCAGGGCAGAATCGTTTCGCCTTTGGGCGTCATGGTGATGCGGCGCTCGAGCCACTCGCGGTGTTGGCGCTCGTCGTCGAGGTAGCGTGCGAGGAGCAGGCGCAGCGGCTGCGCGTAGGAGCCCGTGCCGGCCCGCGCGTAAACATCGTTCGTCTCCTGCTCGTTGCTGCACATGGCGCCGAGCACGGCATCGTCCCCCATGAAGCCGCCGATGACGACCTTGCCCTTGGCCACGATGCGGCGCAGATCGGCATGGTCCACCGGCCGGCCGCCGTTCTGCCGCACGAAGAAGGCGAGCTTCTCGATGTGGCGCTGGTGATCCTCGACGAAACGCCGCAACGTCCGCTGGTCCTCGTCCACGGACAGGCGGGGAATGGCCGCCTCGTACGCTTCGATCGCGTCGTAGTCGGCCACGATCAGTCGATTGAGCGTGACGACGAGCTCACTGTCGATGGTGGGTACGACCATGTGCAGCACCCTGGTGCCGCCCAGACGCTCGCGCAAGCTAAGCCGTAGCTCAGCCAGAAAGATCCATTCAGATCATCTGCGCATTGATGCCGGCTTCGACCGCTTCACCTACGGACTCCGACCGAACCTTGCGAACCTTCTCCCCCGTCGGCGGGTCGAACGGCGCACGGCCGATCTGCTTGCTGCCGAGGCTGGGAACGACGACCGAAAGGAAATACTGACGGAAAACCCACCACCAGAAATTCGATTCACGCAGCTCGGGGTGAATCTGCTCCTTGATCTTCGCGTACGCGGCCGGCAGCTCGCTCCAATGCGTGCTCGCACTCTCGTGGTGCGCGGTGTGGAGGCCGTTGTTGAAGAGGAGGAAGTTCAGAAGACGCCCATCGAAGGTGCGCGAGTGGTTGTGCGCCGACCAAGGATCGGTGTGGACGTGCTGACCATAGTTGAAGAACGTCAGCGTCCAGAGCGAGAACAACGCAGGACCACCCAGCGTGCAGAACCACACGAAGAGGCCCGTCTTCAACCCGTGCATCATGCATGCAATGCTGATTGCAGTGACATGGCCGCCGAAGAAGACGACGTACTGCGTGACAATCTGTCGATACAGCTTCGGGTTGTTCTTCTTGGCCTTCTTGATGAACTCACCAATCGGGAACGATTGATAATACGACGTCACGAAGAAGTACGTGATGGCGACCAGGGCGTTGTTGCGGTTCGTGTGGCGCCAAGTAATGGTCGCATCGCCCACTTTGTTCACGTACTTGTGGTGATTCAAGTTGTGCGTGGGGATCCACACGAAGGTGGGGTAGCCGTAGAAGAACGAGATCCAATTCGAGAAGATCGAATTGGCCCGCTTGCTCGAGAACGTCGGCACGTGGTTGTGGTTGTGCGCGATCACGCCTGCCGCCACGGCGAAGTAAACGCTGACCCACCACATTTTGGGAATCAGCTCGGGGTTTCGATATTGGACCAGTGCCACCACGGGCATGACCAAAACCCAGAGAATCGTGCGATAGTCGGCGGCGTTACGCGGTAGCATCCAAACCTCGGTTAAGTTCGCGCGGGAGCATAGCCTCTCCGGCCACGCATGGCGAGGACGCGAGCGTCACGAGATCATCATGCGCGAGAGCGAAATGATTTTCGCAGCGATCTACTTTTCCCAGTCGTCGAAGTGAATTTCGACGGCGTTCGCGTTGTTCGAGCTCACACCACCGGCGATGGCACTCGGCGGCGGCGAAAAGCCGAGGGGCGCGAAGATGGACAGCTCGCGCTCCCCCATGCCGGAAAGATGTGCGATGAGGTCTTCCTTCTTCACGTAGACCTCCTCGCGCCGGCCGGCGTCGTTTTCCATTTTGAGCGAGAGCTCGCGCGGGTTGGGACTGCGACGCGAGATCTCCGCCACCATCGGGCCGAGGAAACGCACGACGCGTTCAACCAACATGATGGCGAGATCATTCTCGAAGACGTCTTCGCCTTCCAGCTTGAGCCCCAAGAGTTTCTCGCGCTGCTCCAACATCGGATCCACCGCCGCGCGGAGGCTTTGCCAGAGACGCGACAGGTGCATCTTGTCGCCCGTATCGACGGGTGCGGGCAGTGCCTCGGGGCCCTCCTCGGAGGGGTGGCTCACCTCGGCGGCGAGCTCGCTGCCATCACGCCGCATGGTGAAGATGAGTGCGTCGCGCTCGTGAATCCTGCGGCGCAGACGGATCTCCGCCGTCGAATCGGTAAGGTCGAAGCTGCTCACCAGGTGGTCGTCGACCTGGACGAGCTCGGGTTGGGACGATCGGCGAAAGAGGCTCTTTCGTACACCGACCATGAGGTTCACGCCTTGGGCGAAATCGCCCACGCGCCGGGGCTGCTGCCATTTGGCGTCGGCTTTGGACGCGCCCAGCTCGTAAAAGGAGACGATGCCGTCCGGGTTGGTCAGCACGCACGACATGACGTAGCGGCCATCCCACCGCGACTTGATGACCGCGTCGAGGATGGGCAGAGGTCCGGTGGTGAGGAAGCCTTCGAGCGCGAGCCGGATTTCGCCGCGACGCCGCTCGACCTCGGCACGCACTTGAGCCTGCTCACGCTCATTGGTCGCGGTGGTGGTACGGCGCGCATCTTCGAGAAGCCGAACGGCGTGCTCGACGACTTGAAGTGCGTAGTCCGCGGTCTGCCGTTGGGTCGCGCGACGCGCACTCTCCTGAATGCCCGCGATGACCGATTCATGAAAGGTCTCGAGCTCGTCGAGCGATTTCACGCGCGCCGCAGCCGCACTGGCTGTGGTGCTCTCCAGGCTGCGCGCCTCGGATTCGAGCTTGACCACCTTGGTGGCCGCCGCCATGAACCTCTCGAGCGTGGCGAGAAAGTTGAACGTGTGGGGGAACGGAGCCGAATCGCCGTAGAGATACCTCATGAATTGCCCCTACGAGAGACCGTATCATGCCGCCGCGTTGCGGCTAACCATGTCGAGCTCGAGGCCATGAAAATGAAAGACGTTCGCGCGGAATACCTGACCGATGTTCGTTGGCTCTCCAATGAAGGAGCAAAGGATTCTTCCGTTCGCATCATCGATGCGCGTTGGTACCTCCAGGGCAAAGACGGGCGCGAGGAATACGCGCGCGGGCACATTCCCGGCGCCGTGTTCGTGGCGCTCGAAGACATCACCGCGGACGAAGGGCCGGGGCGCCATCCCATTCCGAGCGCAGAGAAATTCGCCGAGGCGATGCGCGCGGCCGGCGTATCGAAGGAGACGCAGGTCATCGCGTACGACGATGCCGGCGGTTCGATTGCCGCGCGTCTCTTGTGGCTTTTGCGGCGATTCGGTCACGCGAAGGCGGCCGTGCTCGATGGCGGCCTCGCCGCGTGGACGGCGGCGGGACATCCTCTGACGACGGAGGTGCCGGCCATCGCGCGCGGCACCTTCGAGCCGAACGCCGATCCGCGCATCGTGTCCGTGGACAAGGCGCACGTGGATGCAGCCCGCGCGCGCGGGGACTCGCTCGTCCTAGATGCGCGCGCAGCCGAGCGTTACCGCGGTGACCTCGAGCCGATCGATGCGCGCCCCGGGCACATTCCGGGTGCGAAGAGCGCGCCGTGGTCACTCAACATGCGCGAGGGGCGCTTCCGCAGCAATGCGGACCTGCGCTCGCACTACGAGGCATTGGGGGCGGGCCGCGCCAAGGAGATCATCGTGTACTGCGGCTCCGGCGTGACCGCGTGCCACGATTGGCTCGCGCTCGAGTTGGCCGGCTTCGATCGGGTGAAGCTCTACGAGGGAAGCTGGAGCGACTGGGCCCGCGACCCGAGCCTGCCCGCTCAGAAAGGCGACGAGTGAGCCATGGTCGAGCCCGGTGGGATATGTCACTTGCACACTGCAAGTGACATATCCACATCGGGTTTCTCCACAGGAAGCGCATATCCTGTGGATAACTAGTGTGGAGAATTGCCACGCATGGACTTACTTGAAGCGTACAAATCAACGAAAATCGCAACGGGAGTGGAAAACCCGCTCATTCGCAGTACCTGACGGGGGACGCCATCCCGCAGTAGCCCTCGTAGCAGTAGCGATTGCCGGTGCTCATATCGAAGCAACAGCGTTCTCCGCGCGCTCCACATGGAACATCGCAGGTGTATCCATTGCACCGCGCACCGGTAGCACATGATCCCCAGACGCCACCGCAGCAGGGCTGGCCCAGCTGCCCACACGCGCTGCAGTAGCCATTCTCGCATTGGTAGCCCTCGTTGCACGACGGGCTATCGCAGCAAGCTTGCCCCTCACCTCCGCACGACGACGCGTCGTTCGTCGATGCGTCCGCATCGTCCCCCGACGCAGTCGGATCGCGACGTACCGGGGTCTCGTGCGATGGCCCTCCTTTGCCAAGCGAGTCGTTGGCGCGCTCGGGCGTCGCATCCGACGGCTCGCTGGAATTGCATGCGATGCTCCCTGCGACGCCCGCCACGATGAGCGCCGCGGTCCATTTCAATCCTCGTTTCATCGTTCACCTCCAAGAGAGAGCGTCGCGCACAGCCGATGCTCTCTCTTGGTTTGGCGGCTGACATGGGCTTCTGTCACCACGCGCCATCGATTGGCGGAAAATCCGCGAATCACTGGCAGTGCGCGGGAGGAGGGAACGGGGCGCAGGTGCTGCCGTCGTAGCAGTGGCCCACGCCGGTGGCATCGCGGCAGCAGCTTTCCCCTCGGAGTCCACACGGTGTATCGCAGACGCCCGATGCATTGCACCGCGCACCGATGGTGCAAGACCAACCGTCGCAGCAGGGCTGGCCAAGCTCTCCGCAGGTCGGGTCTGCGTCGTCCGTCGTGGCCGCACGCGCACCTGACGCCAACGCCTCGTGCGATGCCTGCTCGCTTTGGCCAAGCGAATCACTGACGCGATCCGGTGCCGCACCCGACTCGCTCGAACCACACGCCATGCTCCCCGCGACGCCAACCAGGACCAGCAGCGCGGTCCATTTGAATCCAAATTGCATTTCGACCTCCTTGCTCATTCGAATTGGAGCGAGGAGGTTTCTTCCATCACCGGTGCGGCCGATTGGCGCCTCAGGCTCGTTTTTCGTCGTCCTAAGCTGCAATCAGTGACGGATCCAGCCCATGCCAGTGGAGTCGACTCACCAACGCGGGCAGCCCGGGGTTCCGATGCACGTACAGTGGTTGCCGGAGCAACGATAGAGTGGCTCGTCGTTGCATCGCATGCCGTCGCAGCAGGGTTGCAGGTCGCCCCCGCATGCAAAGCACTTGCCCTCGCTGCAGATGCCGCCATAGCAAGCCTCGCCGGTCGAGCAGCACCGTTCCCCGGGCGCACCGCAATATGGCGAGCAGTACGAATCTTGGGCGAGGTCCGTCACGCAGCCCAAATCGCCGTCGCACGCGAAGCCTCCATCGCTCGTGACGCAGCAAGGTTCCCAACTACCGCCGCACGCGCCTGCATCGCCCGCCGCCGCGTCCACGACCTGTGCATCTTGCTCGATGCCGCTGTCGATCGGCCCATTGCCGTCGGTTCCCGCATCCGCGGCACGTGCATCCGTTTCGGCCGCAGCGTCCGACGCAACCGTTGCATCCGCGGCTGCATCGTCCTCCCCCTGCGACCCTTGCTTGACGGAGCCATCGCTCGGGTCATGGCCAAGCTCGGACGGGCTCCGATGCGTTGTCTCTTGGGTACCGCACGCGATGGCGCCGCCCCCCACCACCATCCACACCAGGGCCCACCTGCGTATTCGCTTCATCGCGGACGACCTCCTTGCCCACTTCGAATTGGGGCAAGGAGGTCACGTCCATCACCGGGACCGCCGATTGGCGCGCGGAGCTAGTTTTTCGTCGCGAGGAGCTGGCGCAACACGAACGGGAGGATACCGCCGTGTTGGTAGTAGTGGATCTCTTGCGGCGTATCGATGCGGACCGTGGCGACGAACTCGCGCACGATGCCGTCGGCACGCTTTGCCTTCACGGTGAGCTCGCGGCCGTGCGTGAGGCCGGTGGCCAGGAGGGCGGGGAGGCCGTCGATGTCGAAGACCTCTTCGCCGGTGAGGCCGAGCGACTGCGCGCTATCGCCTGCGCCGAACTGCAGCGGCAGGATGCCCATGCCCACCAGGTTGCTGCGGTGGATGCGCTCGTAGCTCTCCGCGATGACCGCGCGCACGCCGAGGAGCTTCGGCCCCTTTGCCGCCCAGTCGCGCGAGGAGCCCGACCCGTATTCCTTGCCGGCGAGAACGACCAGCGGAACGCCTTCGTTCTGGTAGCGCACCGACGCGTCGAAGATGCTCATCTGCTCGCCGTCGGGCAGATGGCGGGTGACGCCGCCTTCGGTGCCGGGGGCCAGCTGGTTGCGCAGGCGGATGTTGGCGAAGGTGCCGCGCACCATGACCTCGTGGTTGCCGCGGCGGGCTCCGTACGAGTTGAAGTCCTTCGGTGCGACGCCGTGCTCGATGAGGTACCTGCCCGCGGGACCATCCTTGCGGATGCTGCCCGCCGGGGAGATGTGGTCCGTCGTGATGCTGTCGCCGAGCAGCGCCAGCACGCGCGCCCCGCGAATGTCGATGACCGGCGCCGGCTTCTCGGGCAGATCGACGAAGTACGGCGGGTGCTTCACGTACGTCGATTTGTCGTCCCAGCCATAGAGATCGCCCTCGGGGATCTTCAGGCCCTGCCAGGCTTCGTCGCCGGCGAAGACCTCCGCGTACACCTTCTGGAACGATCCGGATTTCACGGCCTCGAGCACCGTGTCCTGGATCTCCTTCTGCGACGGCCAGATGTCCGCCAAGAACACCGGCTTGCCTTGCACGTCCTCGCCGATGGGCTCGTGCGTCAGGTCGATGTCCATGCGGCCCGCCAGGGCGTAGGCCACGACGAGCGGCGGCGAGGCGAGGTAGTTCGCGCGAACCTCCGGGTGCACGCGGCCCTCGAAGTTGCGGTTGCCGCTGAGGACCGCCGCCACCATGAGGTTCCCCTCCTCGATGGCCTTCGAGACCGGGGGCGGGAGTGGGCCGCTGTTGCCAATGCAGGTGGTGCAACCGTAGCCGACGACGTTGAAGTGCAGCTTCTCCAGGTACGGGAGCAGACCGGCCTGGGTCAGGTACTCGGTGACGACTTTCGATCCTGGGGCCAGGCTCGACTTGACCCACGGCTGCACGGTGAGGCCGCGCTCGACGGCCTTCTTGGCGAGCAAGCCCGCGGCCATGAGCACCGACGGGTTCGACGTGTTCGTGCAGCTCGTGATGGCCGCGATGACCACCGCGCCATGTTGGAGTTCTTGCACCGCCTCCTCGATGGCCGTCTTGCTCTCGGGCGGCAAGGGAATGGCCGGCTCGGTGGCCGAGGCTTTCGCACCGACGGCCGCACCACCACCGCCCTCCGTCTTGAGCGCGGCCATCTGCTTGTCCGGCACCGTGGGCTGCGTGCGGGCGAGCATGACCTTGAGTGCGTCGTCGAACGACTTCTTCGCGTCGCTCAGACGTACGCGGTCTTGCGGACGCGTGGGGCCGGCGAGGCTGGCTTCCACTGTGCGCAGGTCGAGCTCCAACGTGTCGGTGTAGTTCGCGGCAGGCGTGTCCTTCGTGTGGAAGATGCCCTGCTCCTTGGCGTACGCCTCGACGAGCGCAATCAGCGACTCGGGGCGGCCGGAGAGGCGCAGGTAGCGCAGCGTCTCTTCGTCGACGGGGAAGATGCCGCAGGTGGCGCCGTACTCGGGCGCCATGTTCGCGATGGTCGCGCGATCGGCGAGCGGCAGCGCGGCGAGGCCTTCGCCGTAGAACTCGACGAACTTACCGACGACACCCTTGCGGCGGAGCATCTGCGTGACGGTAAGCACGAGATCGGTCGCCGTGGTGCCCTCGGGCAGCTGGCCGTGAAGGCGGAAGCCGATGACCTGCGGAATGAGCATCGACACGGGCTGGCCAAGCATCGCGGCCTCGGCCTCGATACCGCCGACACCCCACCCGAGGACGCCGAGGCCGTTGATCATCGTGGTGTGCGAGTCGGTTCCGACCAAGGTGTCCGGATAGGCCTCGGCGCGCTTGCCGTTCTTGCCGACGTCCTTCGTGGTGAACACCACGCGGGCGAGGTACTCGAGGTTCACTTGGTGCACGATGCCGGTATCCGGCGGCACCACGCGGAAGTTCGAGAACGCCGTCTGGCCCCAACGCAAGAACTGGTAACGCTCGTGGTTGCGATCGAACTCCAAGTCCGCATTCTGCTTGAGCGCGAGGTTCGTCCCGAACGAGTCGACCTGCACGGAGTGGTCGATGACCAACTCGACGGCCTGAAGCGGGTTGATCTTCTTGGGGTCGCCGCCCATCTTGCGCATGGCATCGCGCATGGCCGCGAGGTCGACGATGGCGGGAACGCCGGTGAAGTCCTGAAGGAGCACGCGGCTCGGGGTGAAGGCGATCTCCCGATTCGGCTCGGCCTTCGCCTGCCAATTGGCCAGCGCCTCGATGTCCTCGGCGCGCACGGCGGTTCCATCTTCGGTGCGGAGCAGGTTCTCGAGGAGGATCTTGAGCGCGTAGGGGAGCTTTTTCCACGACGGGTATTTCGCGTCGAGTGCGCTCAAACGGTAAATCGTGAATTCCTCGTCGTGGACCTTGAGTATCGATTGACTGCCAAAGCTGTTCGCTGACATCGCCTGCTCCTTCAAATCCGTAATTTGTAAGGTACGCTCCCGTGATTCGTTCTTAGGGCCACGTCTTGCTCTTTTTGAGGGAGCGGTCGGGTTGTGGCCCGCGAAAATGAACGCTGCGCGATTACGGAGAAACCATCTTCTCCGGGCGCACCTTTTCGTCGAACTCGGCGGCCGTGAGCAATTTCAACTCGACCACCGCCTCGCGCAGGGTGGTTCCCTTTTGGTGCGCCAGCTTCGCCACCTTGGCGGCATTGTCGTAGCCGATATGCTGGTTGAGCGCGGTCACCAGCATGAGCGAATTGGACAGATGGCGCGCAATCGCCTCGCGGTTCGGTTCGATACCAATCGCGCAATTGTCGTTGAAGCTGTGGAGCGCGTCGGAGATCAATCGAACCGACTCGAGCAAGTTGTGAATCATCACCGGCTTGAAGACGTTCAGCTCGAAGTGGCCCTGGCTGCCCGCGAAGGCCACCGCGGCGTCGTTGCCGAAGACCTGCGTGCACACCATGGTCATGGCCTCGGCCTGCGTCGGGTTCACCTTGCCCGGCATGATGCTGCTCCCCGGCTCGTTCTCCGGGATGCGGATCTCACCGATGCCACAGCGCGGGCCGCTCGCGAGGAGGCGGATGTCGTTGGCAATCTTGAAGCACGCCACGGAGAGGTTGCGGGTGGCCGCACTGGCGGCGACGATGGCATCGTGGGCGGCCAGGCCGGCGAACTTGTTCGGCGCCGTACGGAACGGAAGGCCGGTAAGCTTCGCGATTTCGTCGGCGACAGTGACAGCGTAATCCGGGTGCGTGTTGAGCCCCGTGCCTACGGCACTGCCTCCGAGCGCCAGCTCGAAGAGTCCATCTTCGGCAAGCGTGATGACCTTTTCGGCATATGCGAGTTGCGCGGCGTAGCCCGAGAGCTCCTGCCCCAGGGTGAGCGGCGTGGCATCCATCAAGTGCGTGCGGCCGATCTTGACGATGTCCGAAAAGGCGCGCGACTTCTCTTCCAACGTGGCGCGCAGCTTCTGCACGGCCGGTAGAAGTGTGTTGCGGACCTCCCACGCGGCGGCAACGTGCATCACCGTCGGAAAGACATCGTTCGACGACTGCGACTTGTTGACATCATCGTTCGGGTGAATCGGCTTTTTCGAGCCGATGACGCCCCCCGCCAACTCGATGGCGCGGTTGGAGATCACCTCGTTGGCGTTCATGTTCGACTGCGTGCCACTGCCGGTCTGCCAGACGACCAGGGGGAAATGCTCGTCGAATTTGCCGTCGATCACTTCATCGCACGCGCGCACGATCAGGGATGTTTTCTCGTCATCGAGCTTTTTCAGCTTTCGATTGGCGAGCGCGGCACCTTTCTTCACGATCCCGAAGGCGCGAATGACCGCGCGCGGGAATCTGTGTCCGCCGATCTTGAAGTTTTGCAACGATCGTTGGGTCTGCGCGCCCCAGTAACGATCGGCCTGCACTTCGATGGGCCCCATGCTGTCGGTTTCGACGCGAACACCGCTGTCTTGCATGCTTTTCCTCCGCTTGGCGCCCCGGACATACCACCGATGACGCGTGCGCGCATCCCGGCTAGTACGAGGGGTGGTACGTGCAGCGGCCGGGCGATGACATGGGTCCGCATAGCGGCGTCGGGGCCGCCTTAGCCGCGGCGTCTCGGCCGCTTCGCACACGCACCGACCTTGGCGTGAGGATCGTCTTCGGACCCCGCGGGTCACGAGACGGGTGGGCGCTTTCGACCACCTTAAATGCCAGCGGGGCGTGATGGCTTGCACCACGCCCCGCGACGTTTTCGCACGTTCCGCCGCTCGCTCACTTACTTGGAGAGCGGGCGGGCAGCGGAGACCCGCGAGGAAGATTTTATGGCTTACGAGTTAGTTGCTCCCCGCCGCCTTGGCGCGGCGCTTTGCTCCCGTAGCCTGTCCCCCTTTGCGACCAGCAACACGTGCTTCTTCACTGTTGAAACGATGGGCGGTCCCTGCGCGCTGTGCGGCTTTTCCCCCGCGACTCGCAAGCTCGCTCACGAGTTTCGGATCCATCGCGGCAAACCCCCGACGACGACGCGGCGGCTCGCCGTTCGTCTGCACCTCGGAAGACGGTGCGACGGCGGCTTCCGTCGTGGTGGTCGTGGTTTCGCGAGTGGCGTTGTCGTCGTCGTGAATCATGGGCAATGCTCCTCCTGAAGATGGCGTCCCCCCCTTTGCAGGGGATGCTCGACCGTAAGCAGAGACCGCGCCAGGTCCGTTCGGGAGCAGAAGAACGCCGGGATACCCCTGCTTTAGGCCGATTCTGGAGCGTAACCGTCCCGGAGCTGATGTGTAGCGTTTCGCCCCACGGGTCAAAATGCGTCAGCTTCGATTGCCCCAATGCGGCGTACGATCCCAACCGATTGAACGGGGTCACTAAATGCTGGAAACTGCATGCAGTTCGAGCGTGTGCGACAGCGAGTGGGAAAATGACGCACACAGCCGAAGGCTAAAAGTCGACTTTGGCAGACCACTCGGGGAAAACGAGTGTTTCCGTAGAGTTACTAACGGTTGTGGCAAATGGCCACAATATGCCCATGAGCTGGGTAACGGCTGACCCACCCCCTTCAGCTTTATGGTCGGCAGCGGTGGGTCGAGTGACCAGCCCGAGCGACCAGGTCAAGCTTGGGGAATTGTAAGGTTGAGGGAGTTGCAGGGGGGATGGCGTGGGGTGCACCGTAGGAGTGTCGCGCCATGCTTCCAATTCTGACCCTCGACGAACGAATCTTCCGCTTCTGCTACGACGCGAGCGGAGCGGGACAGCTGCTTCCCGTGATGATCGCGGCATCGATTCTCGGAAGCGGCTGGACGATGTTTGCGCTGGTGCCGCTGCTTGCGCGGGTGGACACGCGAAAGTGGGCGATGGCGCTGACGGTCACCTTGCTGGCCACCGCGGTGATGGTGTTTTCGCTGAAGATGGCCGTGGGGCGGCCTCGGCCGATCGCGGTACTGGCTGGAGTGCACCCGCTGTACGGGGCGCCGACCGACTTCTCGTTTCCGAGCGGGCACTCGGCGGGGTCGTTTTCTACGGCCGCGTTCGTCTCGACGGTGGCGTGGTTCCGGGCGCGGCGGGAGCCCGCGGTGGCGATGGCGATGTACGGGATTTCTGCGGTGATGGTGATGTTGGCCATCGTGATCGGCTATTCGCGGGTCTACCTGGGGGTGCACTTTCCTGGGGATGTGCTGATGGGCGCGGTATTGGGCGGTAGCCTGGGTGGCGCAGGGGGGTACGTCTACGCGACGAAGCTTGCGCGTGATGACGTGCCCGGTGCAGATTAGGAGGCGATGCACCCGGGGTTGAGAACCGTCATGGCCGTCGTCGTCGCGCTTGCGACGTGGCTGGTGGCCGCCCCGGTGTTCGCAGCGACGATTCAATCCGGCCCGGGCGAGGCCCCGGCCGTGCCCTCGCGATCGGCCCCGCAGTGCGACCAGCGCGGAGCGACGACGTTCGCGCCGACGCCGACGTTGGACGCGCCCAATGCGTCGATCGATTTGGGGGATGCCGACGACTGCGATTGCCTGCGCATGCTCGGGTGGAGCGCATACGAGCAAGGGCGGGCGCCGATGCCCCAGTCGGGGGCGGCGATGTCGGAGGCGGTGCTGGCGCGCGTGGCGCGCGTGAAGAAGGCAGCCTTCGTTCGTGCGGCGGTGGTGCCGGCGGTCGAGGAGACCGAGCATCGCGGAGTGCGCGCGCAGGTCGAGCGACCGCCTCGGTAGCCCTTCGTGCACGAGCGCGTGCGCGTGCACGAAGACGATCACGAAAACGACCACGATCACGTGAACGATCACGCTCGCGTGCCTCATGTTCGTGCGGCGTGTCCGTGATCGTATCCCGAGATCGAGATCGAGATCGTGTCCCGTGATCGTGGTCGTGCCCCGTGCACGCGCTCGTGCACGAAGCGCCCCAGCGCAAACCGGGCGAATCGCCGCCCGTTACAGACTTTGTTGCAACTTGGAAAAGGAATGAATCATGGCAAAAGAGAGCAAGGATAAAGCGCCGGAGAGCAAGGCGCAGCCGGCTGCCCCCGAAGGCGGCGGCATGAACACGGGGGTGGCCGTCATTGGCTTCGTCCTGTGCTTCTTGGCGGGAGCGGCCCTCATGTGGGGCTACGACACGCACCGCTTCAAGAGCGGCGAGATCACCGCGGACAACTCGTCGGCCGGTGGAGCGTGGAGCGATTCCGATTCTCCGGTGCCGGTCGACAGCAAGGATCCGGTTTGGGGCAATCGTGCGGCGCCGGTCACCATCGTGGAGTTCTCGGACTTCCAGTGCCCGTATTGCTCGCGCGTGGAGCCGACGATCGAGCAGATCAAGACGACGTACGGCCCGGACAAGGTCCGCATCGTCTGGAAGCACGAGCCGCTTCCCTTCCACCAGAATGCGAAGCCGTCGGCCGAGGCCGCGGAGGGCGTGTTCCAGGCCAAGGGCAGCGACGGGTTCTGGAAGTTCCACGACCTGGCATTCAAGAACCAGCAGCAGCTCACTCCGGAGAACTACGAGAAGTGGGCCCAGCAGGCTGGCGTGACGGACATGGCCAAGTTCAAGGCCGGTCTCTCGTCGCACAAGTGGGCCGACAAGATCGAGAAGGACCACGCGCTCGCCAAGCAGGTGGGCATCAACGGAACGCCGGGCTTCATGATCAACGGCGTCTCGCTCTCGGGCGCGCAGCCGTTCGAGAAGTTCAAGACGGTCATCGATCAGGAGCTCCAGAAGGCACAGGCGAAGATCGCGTCCGGCACGTCCAAGGACAAGGTCTACGTCGCGATGTCGCAGGAGAACAAGAAGGCCGCGCCCCCGCCGGCCGACGACGAGGACGAGAAGGAAGACAAGTCGATCTGGAAGGTGCCCGTCGGCAAGAGCCCGGTGCTCGGCAGCGACAAGGCACTCGTCACGATCGTGGAGTTTTCGGACTTCCAGTGCCCGTACTGCAAGCGCGGCGAGGAGAGCCTGAAGAAGGTTCGCGAGACCTACGGCGACAAGGTTCGCATCGTGTGGAAGCACGAGCCGCTTCCGATGCACCCGCGCGCCGAGCCGGCCGCCGAGCTCGCGCTCGAGGCCCGCGCCCAGAAGGGCGACAAAGGCTTCTGGGATGCGCACGACAAGCTGTTCGAGTCGGCGCCGAAGCTCGAAGACGGCGACCTCGAGGCGGTGGCCAAGGATCTCGGCATCAACGTCGAGAAGGCCAAGGCTGCGATCAAGGAGCACAAGTACAAGAAGGAAATCGACGCCGATCAGGACCAGGCCGACGACTTCCAGGCCTCGGGCACGCCGCACTTCTTCATCAACGGCCGCCGCCTCGTGGGTGCGCAGCCCTTCGAGAAGTTCAAGGGCGTGATCGACGAGGAGATCACCAAGGCGAACGCGCTGCTCGGCAAGGGCACGAAGCCGAACGAGGTCTACGACACGCTGGTGAAGGACGGCAAAGGCGTCCCCGAACCGGAGAAGAAGAACGTCGCGCTCCCGACCAACGCCCCGGTGAAGGGCAATCCGAGCGCGAAGGTGACGATCCTCGAGATCAGCGACTTCCAGTGCCCGTTCTGCAAGCGCGTGAACGACTCGGTGAAGGAAGTGATGAAGAACTACGGCGACAAGGTGAAGATCACCTGGCGTCACCTGCCGCTGCCGATGCACCCCGATGCACCGCTCGCGGCGCAGGCTGCCCAAGAGGCCTTCAAGCAGAAGGGCTCGGAGGCGTTCTGGAAGATGCACGACCTGCTCTTCGACAACCAGGGCACCGAAGGTGGCCTGAAGCGCGAGGCGCTCGACAAGTACGCCCAGCAGATTGGGCTCGACATGGCGAAGTTCAAGTTGGCGCTCGACAATCAGGTCCACAAGGCCGAGGTCGACGCGGACGCGAAGGTCGCCAACGACGCCGGCATCAACGGCACGCCGGCCTTCCTCATCAACGGCTACTACGTGAACGGCGCGCAGCCGTACGCGAAGTTCCGTAAGGTGATCGACCGCGCCCTCGCCGAGGCGAAGTAGTCGCAACGTCCGTAAACGTGCCCGTTCCCCTGCCCCTGCCCGATACCCGTCGGCAGGGAGCTCGGGTACGGGCATGGGCACGGGCACGTTTACGGGGGCTTAGGTTAGAAAGACGACGATGAAAGCTTGGCTTGGACTTTGCGCGGCTCTGTTGCTCGGATGCGGGAGCGCGCCGTATCAAACTTCGCAGCCTGCACCGGCGAAAACCGACGCCAAAAAGGCGACCGACGTGGAGGCTACGTCGCAGGTCAGCGAGAACGAGGGCCCCGTTCCGATTGGGCCGGACGATCCGGTGTGGGGCAGCCGTTGGGCGCCGGTCACCATCGTCGAGATTGGCGATTTTCAGTGCCCGTTTTGTGAGCGGGCCGAGCACACCGTCGAGCAGTTGAAGGCCGATTACGGCAAGGACAAGCTCCGGGTGGTCTGGAAGAATTTTCCACTCCCCTTCCACGCCGATGCGCAGGTGCTCGCGGAGGCGGGGCAAGGCGTGTTCGCGTTGGGCGGGAATGCCGCGTTTTGGAAGTTCCACGCGGTGGCGTTCGCGCGGATGAAAGAGCGCAACCCGGACGTGCGTGCGACTTCGGCCGAGCTCTCGTCGTGGGCTCAAGAGGCGGGTGTCGACGGTAAGAAGATCCTGCTCGGGCTCGACAAGCATACGTGGGGCGAGAAGGTCCGCCGCGACATGGACGTGCTCGCGGAGCTCAAGGTCAATGGCACACCGGCCTTCTTCATCAACGGTGTTCTGATTTCGGGCGCGCAGCCGAAGGAGTCGTTCACGCGGGTCATCGACGAGGAGATGATCAAGGCGGCGGCCCAGGCGAAGGCCGGCACGGTGCGCGATCGCATTTACCTGGAGATGACCGCGACCAATCGCAAGAACGCGAAGGACGCGGATGACGACGAGAAGGACGACCCGTCGGCCGACAAGACGATTTACAAGGTGCCGCTGGGCGCGAGTCCGATCTTGGGGCCGGCGAATGCACCGGTGACCATCGTCGAGTTCAGCGACTTCGAGTGCCCCTTCTGCAAGCGCGCCGAGGACACGGTCAAGACGCTGACCGAGAAGTACCCGAAGGACGTGCGCATCGTTTGGAAGAACAATCCGCTGCCCTTCCACAAGCGGGCCATGCCGGCGGCGGAGCTCGCGGTGGAGGCGCAGACCCAAAAGGGAGTGCGCGGGTTCTGGGCGGCGCACGACAAGCTGTTCGAAAAGTCACCGGCGCTGGACGAAGCGGATTTGCTGGCCATCGCGGGTGACGTGAAGCTCGATGCCGCCAAGGTGAAGACGGCCTTTTCGTCGCACCGGCACAAGGTGAAGATCGAAGCGGACCAATTCTTGGCCGACGATTTGGGCGCAACCGGAACGCCGACGTTCTTCGTCAATGGACGGCGCGTCGTCGGTGCGCAGCCCATCGAGGTGTTCGACAAGGTCATCGAGCAGGAGCTTCAGCGGGCGCGAGACCTTCTCGCGAAGGGAACGGCGCCGACGAAGCTCTACGAAGCCTTGGTCAAAGATGGGAAGAGTGCGCCGGAGCCCGAGCGCAAGACCGTGCCGCCGGCGAAGGATGCGCCGACCCGTGGACAGGCGGCGGCGAAGGTCACCATCGTGGAGTTCTCGGACTTCCAGTGCCCCTTCTGCCAGCGCGTGAACGGCACCATCGAGCAGCTCATGAAGGAGTACGACGGGCGCGTGAAGCTCGTGTTCCGTCACCTGCCCCTTCCCTTCCATCCGAATGCGCACATCGCGGCGGAGGCGGCGACGGAGGCCTATCGGCAAAAAGGGAGCGCGGGCTTCTTCAAGATGCATGATTTGCTATTTGCCAATCAGGCGCAGCTCGACCGCGATTCGCTCCAAGGCTATGCCGGGCAGGTGGGATTGGACGTCACCAAGTTCGGACAATCGCTGGATGCGCACACCCACAGCGCGGACATCGATGCCGACGCCAAGGTGGCGACCGATTCGGGCATCAATGGGACGCCGTCGTTCCTCATCAATGGGTATTACCTCTCGGGCGCCCAACCGTATCGGAGCTTCAAGCGCCTCGTGGAGCGCGCGCTTGCGGAGACGGCGAAACCGGCCGCTGGAAAAGCGCGTTGAAGCGTTGGCTCGGTGCCTCGTGCGCCGCCTTGGCGCTCGCCATCGCCCCGCGCGATGCGGGCGCGCAGGAGCGAAAGCACCATTTGGGGCTGGGCGGCGGGCTCTCCATCCTCAAGGTCGACGATAAGAGCACGCACTCCATCGGGCCGATTTTCACGCTGCATTACGCGTATCAAATCACCGACGCGTTTCGCTTCCTCAGCGAGGCCTCGTCGGCCATCGTGGCCAAAGAGGAGACGCCCGGGCAGGACGTGCCGCACACGCGACCCACGGGGGTCGATACGCTGGGGGCGGGCGTGGGTTATGTGCTCGACGTGCTGCAAAAGTGGGCCCCATACGGTGGCGTGATGGCCAGCGGATCGGCGCTCACCGGCGGTACGTTGGACAAGACGCTTTTCACCTTCGGGATCCAGTTGGCCGTAGGAGTCGATTACATGGTTACTCCCCATTTTGCGCTCGGCGCTGCCGTCCGGCAGCACCTGTTGCTCACCGAAATGAAGCAGTATCCCTCTTATTATTCGGGCTTTCTCCGAGCCGAAATCGTGTGGGGCCGATGAAACCGCGCTTCGTCATGCTCACCGCGGCGCTGCTCGCACTCGCAGGCGCGCGGGAGGCCCAGGCCTTCGAGCGGCAGCATCACCTGGGGTTCGGCGGCGGTTTCAGCCTGCTCAAGGCGGAGAATACGTCGCTCGCACCGGGCGGTGGGGGCGCCATCCACTACAGCTATGGGCTGAGCGACAGCCTCAACTTGCTCGTCGAGGGCGGAACGTCGGTGCTGTCCATTCCGGCGCCGGAGGGCTTCGCTGGGGCGTCCGGGAGCCGCACGCTGCTGCTCTCGTCCTTGGGCGCGGGCATCGGCTACAGCTTCGACGTCGTGCAGTGGGTTCCCTACGTCGGCATCCTCGGCAGCGGATACCTCGCGTACGGACCGGCCAGCGACGGTGCAGTAGGGGCCGCGGGGGTGCAGGCCGCGTTGGGCATCGATTACCAAGTGTCGCGCAGCTTTTCCGTCGGATTGGCGCTGCGGCAGCACGTTCTCCTGTCGAAGATCACCACGTACCCGAGCTACACGACCGCATTCTTGCGCGCCGAATACGTGTGGGGCTGGTAACCCGCGCGGGGAGCTTGACGCTGTGCAGCGTTGGCGCGTCGTACTGCTCCGTCCGGCGAGAAATTTCGGGGGGCGTGATCACTTTTTTCCCGGCCGCCAGTTCGATATTAATACGTCGTCCTTGATTTCGAACCTGCAGGACGTTCACCGCCACGAGTGTCGTGGTCGGATCTCCTGTGCGGGAAACATTGGCCGATGTGCAGGCGCGCGCCACGTGCGAGCGCACGGCGGTGACGAATAGAGAGGAAATCATCACCATCATCCGATCGGGCACCGGGATTGGTCGAATATCTACGATGACATTTCGACTCCACCCTCCGGTGCTTCCCAGGTCCAGACCTGTGATGTTCACGTCCGATCAATTGCGGCGCTGACGTGGGGGCAAGTTCCCGCGCAAGCTAGAGCTCCTGCCGCTTTGGCGCCCTGGGCGCATGGGGGAGGGAAGCTCCATGTGGTGGCGAACGTACCCAGATACATGCATTCTTTAGGGCATGGTATCGGTACCATGTTGATTCGGTCACCCTTCCTTCCTCTCCTCTTCGAATCCATGCGCGCCAATGGTCATGAAGCGACGGCCGACGGCATCCAACGCGAGCTCGAACTCCCTGCGCCGACGGCGGGGCTCGTGAGCGAGATGACCGTCCCGCTTCCGACGTTCCGCGCAGCAACCGCCCTCGCGGCCGAGCGGCTCGGAGATGATTACCTCGGCCTTCACCTCGCCATGCGCGTGCCGCACGGTAGCTACGGCCTCCTCGAGTACGCGGCGCGCAATGCGCCAGACGTCGGGGAAGTCCTGAACCGCATCGCGCGCTACCTTCCGTTGGTCTCGGACACCACCCGCATCGAGTTGCGAAAACTCGAGCAAGAATGCTCCCTGGTGCACTACGTGCCCGAGGAGCCTGGAGCTATAGGTCGGCACGCCAACGAATTCAGCCTCGCCATGGTCCTGCGCGTCGTCCGCGAGGCGAGTCAGGTCGCCGTCTCCGCGCGCCGCGTGGAGTTCGCGCATGGCGCCCCAGCCGACACCGCGGAGCTGGAGCGCTTCTTCGGCACGTCGAACATCGCGTTCGATGCCGCCCACAACCTCCTCGCCTTCGAGGAGCGCACGATCGCGCTTCCCATCAACGGGAGCGACCTCGCACTGCTCCCTTGGCTCGACAGCTACGCCGCCACGATGCTTCCGCACGAGTCGGCGCTGGCTGCACGTATCCCCGGTCTGCACGAGCAGATTCGCCTCTGCCTGCAGACGAAAGAGGCCCCTACCCTGGCCGAGGTCGCGCGCCGCATGCAACTCAGCGGACGCACCTTGCAGCGCCGTCTTCAAGATGCGCGCACCTCGTTTCAGGACGTACTGGACGCCGTCCGGCGTGAGCTGGCCGAGTCGTACCTGTCCGACCCGAAGTTGACCGTTTACGAAATTGCATTGCTGCTCGGTTATTCGCACCGCAGCGGGTTCGAACGCGCCTTCATGAAATGGTGCGGAACGACCCCGCGCGAATTCCGACTCCGCCGCGCACGCGCATCATGATTCTCGCGCCTCGTGCGCGCTCGCTCGTTAGGCCCACACCGATTTCATCAGGTTCAAAAACATGCTTTTTCGATCTTCGTTCCTCCCGACTCTCCTCGACTGGCTCGTGACGAAGGGCGCGGCCGACGCCGTGGCCACCATCCGGCGCGAGCTCGAACTCCCCGAGCCCACGGGCGACGTTCTCAAGGTCATGACCATCCCGATGGAGGTGTTTCGCGAAGCGATCGCACGCGCCGCCGCGGCCACGGGCGATGACTACCTGGGTCTGCACATGGCCATGGAGCGGCAGCCCGGCAGCTACGGGCTCGTCGAATACGCCGCACGCAACGCGGCCGACATCGAGGATGCGGTGAACCGCGTCTCGCAATACATGACGCTTCTCTCGGACTCGGCGCGCATCGAGCTGCGCAAGGGCCCGAACGAGGCGTCCGTCGTGCACCGCATTCCCGGCGATCCCGAGTGCATGGGACGCCATGCGAGCGAGTTCGTGCTGGCCGTTTGCTTGAGCGTCATGCAAGAGAGCACGGCCCGGCCGATCAAACTGCTCCGCGTGGAGTTCGCGCACCCGGCGCCGGCCGATGTGACGCCGCTCGAGCAATACTTCGGGACGACGCAGCTTCACTTCCAGGCCGGGCGCAACGAGCTCACCTTCGATCGCGAGGTGCTCTCCTACCCCATGGTCGCGGGCGATCCGAAGCTTCTTCCCTGGCTCGAGAAGTACGCGGACTCGCTGATGGTGCCGGAGTCGGGCATCATCCAGCGCATTCCTGGCCTGCACGAGCAGATCCGGCAATGCCTGCAGGCGCGCATCACGCCGACCTTGGCCGAAATCGCGAAGCGGCTCCAGTTCAGCGGGCGCACCTTGCAGCGGCGCCTCCAAGAGGCGCACACCTCGTTCCAAGAGGAGCTCGACGAGGTGCGCCGCGACTTGGCCGAGACCTACCTGCGCGACCCGAAGCTGACGATCTACGAGATTGCGCTGCTCCTCGGCTATTCGGACCGCAGCGGCTTCGAGCGCGCCTTCATGAAATGGCGCGGCGCCACCCCCGGCGGATTCCGCCGAAAGATGGCGCAGGTTGCGACGGCCCCGGAGCCGTCGTCCCAGGTCGCCTGAAGACCTGGGACGAGCCTCGTCAGGCCTTGTCGGAGAGGCCGAACCCCGCGTGCAAGGCGCGGACGGCGAGCTCGGTGTACTTGTCGGCAACGAGACAGGAGACCTTGATCTCGCTGGTCGAGATGGCCGAGATGTTGATGCCCTCCTGCGCGAGGATGCGGAACATCTTGGCCGCGACGCCAGCGTGCGAGCGCATGCCCAAGCCGACGATGGAGACCTTGACGATGCCCTCGTCGTAGCGAACCGACTGGGCCTTCAGTGACTTGGCGACTTCCTCGATGAACGGCTTCGCGCGGGGCAAGTCGGTCTTGAGGACGGTGAAGGCCACGTCCGTGCGGCTCTCGCCGTTGTTTCCGACGGCGGGGCTCTGGATGATCATGTCGACGGAGATGTTCTTCTCCGCGATGGTGCCGAAAAGCTCGGCCACGACGCCCGGCTTGTCTTCGACGCCCGCAACCACCACGCGCGCTTCGTTCTTGTCGTACGCCACGCCGGTGACGACCACCTCTTCCAGCGATTTGTCTTCTTTGGTCACCCAGGTACCCTCCGCGTCGGAAAACGAACTTCGAACGTGGATCGGTACGCCATACTTCATGGCGATTTCCACGCTCCGGATCTGGAGAACTTTGGCGCCGAGCGAGGCCAGCTCCAGCATTTCTTCGAACGAGATTTTCGGGATTTTGCGGGCCTCGGGGCACACGCTCGGATCCGTCGTGTAGACGCCGTCGACGTCCGTGTAGATCTCGCAGACGTCGGCCCCGATGGCCGCGGCCACGGCGACGGCGGTGGTGTCCGAACCGCCGCGTCCCAACGTGGTGATGTCGCCGTTCTCGTCGACACCCTGGAAGCCGGCCACGACCGCGATGGCACCCTTTTTATGGGTGGAGAAGATCTTCGAGCCTTCGATGGCCTTGATGCGCGCCTTGCTGTAGGCGCCGTCCGTCAGGATCTTCACCTGGTGGCCGAGCAGCGAACGGGCCTTGCCGCCCTCCTGCTGGATGGCCAGCGCGGTGAGCGCCGCCGAGACCTGCTCGCCGGTGGCCGCGATGACGTCCATCTCGCGCGCATCGGGAATTTCGGTCACTTCGTGGGCGAGCTTGAGCAGGCGATTGGTTTCGCCACTCATCGCACTCACGATGACCACGACCTGATGGCCCTGGGCAGCGGTTGCCAAACAGCGCCGGGCCACGTTGCGAATCCGGTCGATCGAGCCGACCGAAGTGCCACCGAACTTCTGCACGATGAGCGCCACGTTGTCCCCTTACTTGAGTGTCACATGTAGGTTGAAAAACAGGTACTCTCGCGGGGCCGCGACCCTTGGAAAGCGGCACCTTGTTTAGGTTAAATGACGCAAACAGGCAACGGACGGATGACAAGACATTGAGCGCTTATGGCAGCTACATCGTCGAAACGTTCGTCACATTGGTGGCCGTGTGCGCCATTGCCTTCGTCGTCCTCTACGGAGCCAAGCGGTTGGGCATGGGGAGGTCCAGCGGCGCCATCCAGCTCGTGGGGCAACTTCCACTCGACGCCCGGCGCTGCATTTACCTGGTGAAGGTCGGCGGGCAGGTGCTCGTGGTCGGTGTGGGCGAAGGCGGATTCACCAAGCTGGCCGAGATGCCTGAAAGCGCGTTCCCCGACTTGCCCGAAGCGGGGGCGGCGGCGCCCGGCGGCTTTGCGGACGTACTAGCTCGGCTGGCGCGCCGCCCCAACGACGGCGGCGCGAAGAAGGAGGAGGGGTCGTGAATCCCGCCGTTGGGGTAGACGATACGCTTGGCCGGCCGCTCGCGTTGGTCGTGGCGCTCGCGCTCGTATCGTTGATCCCGTTCGCCTTCATGAGCGTGACCGCGTTCGTGAAGATCTCCACGGTGCTGCAGATCGTGCGAAGCGCCATCGGCGCCGCCTCGGTGCCGTCGAACACGGTCATCCTGGCGCTGGCGAGCGCGCTGACGTTGCTGGCCATGGCCCCGGTGGGGCAGCGGATTTTGGACCGCGCCGAGCCTCTCTGGTCGGGCAAGGGGCCGAAGGACACGATGTCCTTGGTTTCCCAGGGCCTCGAGGCCGTGCGGGAGCCGATGCGCGATTTTTTGGCGGCGAACGCCTCGGAACGTGAGAAGGCGCGCTTCCTGGACGTCGCCCGCAAGACGCGGCCCGAGCCGGATCGGGCCGCGGTGACGGACAAGGACCTGCCGATTCTGATTCCGGCGTTCGTGGTGACGGAGCTGACCGAGGCCTTCGCCATCGGCTTCCTCTTGTTCTTGCCCTTTCTGGTCATCGACCTGGTCGTCTCCAACGTGCTCCTGGCGTTGGGCATGCAAATGTTGAGTCCGACGCAGGTGAGCCTGCCGTTCAAGCTGCTGCTCTTCGTGGCCATCGACGGCTGGGGGCTGCTGGCGCAGTCGCTCGTCGCGGGGTACCGGTAAGGGCGAGAGACCGGGAAAGCGACGGATCTCGCGCAGCTAAACAACGAGGTGCTTGACTTCTAAACCGCCGCGCGTAGAGTCCGCGCCCGTCGCAGTTGTTGGGGCAATAGCTCAGCTGGGAGAGCGCCGCGTTCGCAATGCGGAGGTCAGGGGTTCGATCCCCCTTTGCTCCACTGTTTAGTGGAATGGTTTCGGGCAGGTAGAAGCGGGCTCGAGACCATGGGTCTACTCTCCTGGCGCATCGGGGTGGGCGCCGCGATGGGAAACAGGACCTTGAGCGGCCGTGGGCCGTCTTTTACGGTTTCGGCCTCCACCATTTTTCCGGAGGGAGTGCCGGGCCGGCCTCGGTCTCGATCGTCCAATGGGGACCGCGAATTTGGACGTCGCCGCTCATGCAGTCGCCGAGTTCGTCGCGGTAGTCGGCAAGTCGTTCCACCAACTCGGCGGCGCCCTCCTCCGGGTGCTGGCGCGCGCGCTCCTCGAGTTCGTGCCCGATTCGAGTGAGAGCCTCTTTCAACTTGGGCTCGTCGTGAATCACCAACCGCCGCGGGTCGTCGCGTACTCCGAGTGCGATATCGCCCACCGTGACCAAATCGCGGATCGGGGGGTCGTCCAACTCCGACGCCGTTTCGCCGCGAGGGAACGGTGCCGGCTCCGCGACCTCGGACGGGGGCGACGCGTGCGGTGCCGCTGGTGCGGGCCGCCCTGCGAGTCTCGACCGCGGCGCGGTTTGCGGAGCTGGCTGCGGAGCGGGCTCGGGTTCGCGTAACCTCGGCACCGGTGGCCACGAGTCCTCTTCGTGCAGTGCGCTGGGCTCCGAGCTCACGTGCCGCGATGCATGCGAAGGGCCCGGCCGGGCGACCAACCATGATCCAACGGCCGCGAGCGCGGAAAGGGCGGCCGCCACGCAAAGAAGGGTCCGCCATCGATTCGTCCCGTTCATCGCGCCTCACGCTGCAGCGCTTCGTCGATCACGCGACGAAATGTCTCAATTGGCAAAGCGCCTGGGACCAATTGCCCGTTGACGAAGACCGCGGGCGTACCGACCGGCCCCGCCAAGCTGACGCCGTAGTCCGTATCCTCGCGGACCGCCGGCTCGAATTTCCCGCTGTCCAATGCGCTGCGAAATCGGTCCATATCGAGACCGAGGCTCGCAGCGTGGCGCTCGAGCATCCCACGACCAAGCACGTAAGGCCGGCTGAAGATCTTGTCGTGCATTTCCCAAAAGCGCCCCTGCTCGGCCGCGGCGCGAGCCGCCACGTGCGCGCCCATGGCGTCGGGGTGGATATCCGTGCTCGGTGCGTCCTTCCACACGACGCGAATCGCATCGCCGTATTGATTGCGCAATTGGTCGAGCGTTCGTTCAAGCCTCGAACAATACGGACATTGGAAATCCGAAAACGTCACGATGGTGACCGGTGCGTTCTGCGGACCGCGAATCGGCGATGAGCCAACGTCCACCGGATAGCTTCCTTTCGGCAAGGGCGGGCGCTCTTCGGGCCGAAACCCCGCCCCGGGATCGCCGCCCGCGATGATATGCTCGTAGAGCCGGGCCGAGGAAATCCCCTGATCGAGGAGCCGCTCGGCGTGCTTCATCTCTTCCGCGACCAGGATTCGGACTTCGGCCGCCGTGAACTTTCCCTCTCCGTGCGCCAGACGCCGACCATTGATGAAGAGTGCCGGAAGATTGCGAATCGCGAGATTCTCCGAAAGCTCGAGATCGCGACTCACGTGTTCGGTATAGGGTCGGTCATCGAGTGCCTCTCGAAAACGGGCCATGTCGAGTTTCAGCTTTCGCGCGTACCCCTCGAGCCGATCGCGGTCGAACGCCGGGTTCGCGAACAGCAAATCGTGCATCGGCCAGAATTTTCCCTCGCGGCCGGCGGCCAATGCGGCTTCGGAAGCGAGCATGACCGCCGGATGGTCGGGGATCGGGCGGAACTTCCACACGATGCGAACGTCACGAGGATATGCGGCAGCGACGGCGTCGAGCTCCTTCTCGAAGGATCCGCACCGCTCGCACTCGAAGTCGGACCAGAGAACGACGGTCACTTTGGCGTCGGCGGGCCCTCGTGTGGGCGATTCGCCAAGATCGACTTTGTAAACGGTGTTCGGATTCGCGGGCGGTATGCCCTCGTGCTTGTCGTGCTGCAGCGTCGAATCGGACGGAGGCACGTGCGCAATCCGCTGATAGAGCGACTTCGGAGGCGTGCCCTCCTTCAGAAGGGCATTCGCAACGACGAGCTCTTCGTCGATGACTCTCTTGTACGTCGCGTGGTCCCGCAGCCCGCGAACCGGGCGACCATTGACGAACAGGACCGGGGCGCCTCGAACTTGAATATTGGCAGCCAAAATCGAATCGCCGTCGACCTTCAATCGAGCTCGCTCAGACGCAATGGCGTCGCGAAAGCGATCCATGTCGAGCCCGAGCTCTTGGCCATATCGCTCGAGCGATGCGCGATCCAACGCATTTTGGTGTTTGAACAGGGTATCGTGATATGCCCAGAATTTACCCTGTTCGGCCGCGGCCGCCGAGGCCTCGCCGGCGAGTTGTGAATCAGGATAAATCGGCAACGGGTTGTGTCGATACTGAATGCGAAGCGCGGCCCCATACTCACGGCGCAGCCCCTGAAGATGCTCGGTGATGCGTGCGCAATAGGGAGATTGAAAGTCGCAAAAAACCACCAAGGTGACCGCCGCCGTCGCCGGTCCGCGGAGTGGCGTCGTCTCGTCGAGCGGAATCCAGATACGAGCCTCGGCCGCTCCAGCGGCTTCACCGACTTCACCTGCGTGCGCAGGCGCGGAGGCGCCCATGGGCGGCTTCGATTTGCATCCGAGAATTCCGAAAAGAAGCGCAAGCGACGCGACTCGCGCGAACCGTGCGATGGTCATGTGGGATCAGCCGTTATTAGAAGTGAAAGGTTGCCGTTCCCTGCCCCGACCCGTAGGTGAAGTCGCCCCGCCGCCTGCACGTGCCATCGGAATGCCCGATTCCGAGTGCATCCAGCAGGCCTTTGGTACCTTCCATTCGCCCGCAGCACGACTGGTCCCACACTTTGGCGTTCGAGCTCTTGTTGCCCCTTGTCACTTTCACGGTGGCCCCACAGCTCGCGCGTGACGCCACGTCCCGGGCGAATCGCGATGCCGAATCGCTGCAACCCATCCCGCAGGCGCCCCGTGCATCGTTACCATTGGCGCATTTGAGCCACGCGCAGGAACCCTCGTAATAAAGTGTCTTCGCCACCGCCGCGGCGGCCGGTGCGGCCAAGGCCGCGGCATTCTCGCCTTCGTTCGGTTCGCTTTCGTTCTCGTCCACCGCGCCGCCGTCCGCTGCGCAACCCGTTAGTCCAAGACACACCGCGGCAATCGCCATCGCCAAGGATCTACTGTACCCAGTCATCTCGTGATCTCCTTTTGCACATTTGAAACGTGCATACCAAAGCTACACACACGCTGAATGATTCGAACCGAGACACCAACTTCGTGCTCGTCGCCATCCAACACACTCTCTCGAGAGCGAAGAGGAATGGCTCAAGGTTTGGAGTTAATCAACCTCGTGCCGTGGCTTCATGCCTATGTGGCGCGCCCCGTCATTCCATTGGCACGCGGAGACAGGCACGCGTGGCGAGCGGCATGACTACTTGGTCGCGCGAGACGAAATTGGAGTGGCGACATCCGAGTCCAGCGACGGAACGAACGAAAGAACGAGGTCGACTCGAAGCCGAGTTGAAGCGCAATCTCCTTCAGCGGGCGCGCGGTGTTCGTGAGGTACTCGCAGGCCAGCGCCTGACGGATGCCGTCGACCTCTTGCTTGAAGGTGGTTCCCGTTTGCTGCAGCCGTCGCTGAAGGGTGCGCCGGCTCACGCCCATTCTTCGCGCCACGTCTTTTATCTCCGGCCCGCCCGCCAGCTGGCATTCGAATGCCTCGCGAATGGACCTTCGGAGCGAGGACAGAAACGTCGCCGGCACCGGCACCTGCGGACATTCGTCGTCGCGCGAAGAGTCCGGCTCGGACCGCTCGAGTACCCGTTCGACCATTCGTGTAAGCGCAAGCTCTCCTTCGTAACTCGAGAAGAACACGGTCGACCACTGCTCGATGATTCGCTCATCGTGAAAACGGATGAGCAGCATCTGCTCGATCTCGATGCGCCCATCGTCGAAGGCGCTGCCATCGAGCAGCCCTACGGACTTTACGTGCTTCGTGCAGCGAATGGCCGCGCGATCGACATCGTGAACCTCGTCCGAGATCTCATAACGCAAATCCGGAAAGACGCTCCGCGTCGCGCGCACGACGCGCGCCAAGGCGCTGGGTCCAAGACGCTGGCCGGTGCGTCCCGCCTGGTAGCTGACGTGGTCCGAGTGGACGAGCTCGTCGAGAAGTTCGACGCGACCTTGATTCCAAACGTCTTCGAAATATCGAGCTACGAGTCGCCTGTGGACATGCTTCGGTGACAAGGACTCCTCTTCACTCACTCCCGTAACCCCAACACTCAGCGCTACCGCAGCGGATTCGCAGTGCACGCGCTCGCACGGATAGAGACGCATCGAAACGTCTCGAACGCGCCATGGATTGACATTGTTCTCCGCCTTGCACAAGGGAACGGCGAGTTCCATCGGTCGCCAAATGCATCGCGCCCCCGATATGCAACTGCAGATTGTGTCCGGGCCGCCACATCGCACGCATCATAAATGGCGCGCTATGCTGCATAAGCTCGTGCTTTGCGCTCGGGGCGACGAGCTCATCGCTTCACGGAGGGCACGAATCATGAGCACAGGCTGCGCCTGCGTCTTTGAAAGACTCCGTCATCGTGCTCCGAGCAATGAACATATCGGTGCGATGACATTGCGTATCGAATCGATAGAACGGCATCGAACATGGGCAACACATCGACTATATTAACGTCAAATCGTTGTCGTCGAGATATGCAAATATCCGGTCACTTCTCAAGAGGTCTGCCGAAGGAGGGTCGTCCGAGTCAACATCATTCAACATCGAGCAACCGCGGTGGCACCCGAATTCCAACGGAAGCGGACGTCGGGTAAGAATTTCGCGACGTGGAGAGAATCGACGGCGATCCGTTTCTCGTACCTGCCCATCGTTCCGCAAGTTCGTTATCGCTTGCAACCGCAGCAACATCTCAGTACCCGCCGACCTTCGCGCCCCGAGCTAACGCGCGAGCTGGTGCCACGATGTCCCAGTGAGTAGGAACAAGACATGCGTTGGCTCAACCGTTTGGAAGAAGCCGTTTCTCTTGATACGAGACCGCGAAGGGTGCCATGTCGCACCCGCGCCGAACAGTTGCCAGCCTCCCCGAAAGCGATGAGCATACGCGGAGCACATGACGTCCATACTCGACGTTGCGGACTCGCTTTTCGGAGCTGCCCACGAAACGAGCGGCCTCTCGTGCGGAGAGATAGCCGCGTGGGCCGGCGCTTTTTTGCCAGCCAGTAGGATAACCGATGTTCGCGGGTAAGCAGACGGATCTCGTCGTCGGCTTGGACATCCACATGGAGATGGTCCCGGCGCCGCCGGCGCCGCCGCCGGCCGGAATACCGACGCCTTTCCCCATGCCCTTCATCGGCATGATCGAGTTCAGCCCCGGCGGGCTTCTTTTGGGAATGGGAATGGGTCTCGGCATGGCGGCGATCTTCGGAGGGCCCATCCAGGGCCCCGTCGTCATCAATGGCATCTTTCAAGCCGCCAAAACGGGGGACGACGCGACGAACAAGATGACGATGCCCCACGTCGTCATTCCACCAGGCTTCATGTGGACTCCGCTCCCCAAGCCGCTGAAGCTCAAGATAAGGCCACCGCCACCAGGGCCTGATCCGCCGGCGGCCCCACCGGGTGACGCCGTTCTGATTACCGGCTCGAAGACGGTATACTTCGAAGGCTCTAACGCGTGCCGCTTGCCCGATCTCGCGATGAGCTGCAGCGATCCGGTGCGCTTGCCGAGTTCCGTATTGCTCGCGATACCCAAAGGTTTGCCCGTTCTTGCCATGGGGCCGCCCGCACTCGATCTCGCGGCCGCCGCAAAGTCCTTCTTTCTTCGAAACAAATGGACCGCGGGCCTGCTGCAGCAGGTGGCTAGTCTGTTTCCGACACAGCGGCTTCGCAATCTGGCATCGAAGGCTGCCTGCTGGCTTACCGGCCACCCCGTAGACATCGCAACGGGGCGTCTTCTCACGAGCGCGGAAGACTTCGTCCTGCGCGGCCCCATCCCGATTCAGTTCGAGCGCAACTATTCGTCGGCGTGGAGTGAACGTGCGTCGCCGCTTGGCTACGGTTGGAGCCACACCCTGCACGAAGCGATTTGGCTCGAGCGCGGCAAGGTCGTCTACAAAATGGGCGACGGGCGCGAAGTCGAATTTCAATGCCGGCATTTGCCCGGTCGCTACTTGCCCGATGGTGGCGAAATCTTCAATCCTCTCGAGCGGCTCACCCTCCGCCGTCATGCGGAGGGGTATTACGAAGTACGGACGGTGGACGGGTTGGTCCGCGAATTCTCGGTCCTTCCGGGCAACACGCGAGTCTCCTTTCTCACGAAAATCCGCGATGGTATCGGTCACTTCGTCAATCTGGCCTACGATCGCGATTGTCTCCTGGAGACGGTGACCACAAGCGAAGGTCGATGGATTCGTCTCGAGCACCGCGATGGCCTGTTGCGCCGGATTGCGGTGCCCATCGCCGAACGAGACGACGGCTGGTACAATCAGGTTAGTTTCGAATATTCGGCTGACGGCGATCTCGTCAAGGCGTTCGACTCACAAAGTAACGCAAGGGTCTATCGCTACGAGAACCATTTACTCATTCAAGAGACCGACCGCGACGGGGTCACGTTCTGGTTCGAATACGATGGCCGTGATGCCCACGCCAATTGCGTTCGCACGTGGGGAAACGACGGAAAGGGACAAGATCGACTATTTTTTCGAGAGCTCAACTACGACAAGAAAAACATGGTCACCCTCGTCGAGGATTCGCTAGGCCATGTGACCGCGTACAAGATGAACGTGCTCAACGGAGTCGAGGAAGTCATCGACCCTCACGGGGCAGCGACGAAGTTCGAATACAACGAGTTTCTCTGGAAGACGGCGCAGATCGATGCATTGGGCAATACGACGCGCTATGAATATGATGCCAGGGGAAACGAAATCAGCCGCGTGTTGCCGAACGGCGCCCAGCTTCGCGTAGAATACGACCACCTCGATCAGCCGGTGCGAACGATGGATCCCCTCGGTGTCGAATGGCGCTGGCAGTATGATCGATGGGGGCGGCTGCTCGGTCGTTGGAACAATCTCGGTGAAGGTTTTGCACGTGAGTACGAGGGGCGGGTTCTGCGCAGCGTGGTCCGTGCCGACGGCGGCCGCTATCTCTTCGACTACGATGCGTCGGAGAATCTCTCGCGCATCACCTTCCCCGACGGAACGACACACGAATTCTGCTACGATCGGCAAGGGAACGTCATCAAGACCCGAGACGCGGCGGGTCGTGTGCGGCGCCGCTTCTACGATTGGGAGTCACGCCTTTTCCGTATCGAGGAGACGGGCGGGCTCTGGCGCCAGGTGAGCTACTCGCCCGAAGGGGACGTTCTCGAATATCGAGACAATATGAGCCAATCCATATTTGGATATTCGGGATATCATTGGCTCGCGTGGGGATCGGAATCGGGCGAGAGAACAGAGTACGGCTACTCCTCGGAAGGACAGCTCATTTCCGTGATCAACGAGGCCGGTGAGGCTCATTCGCTGATCCGAGATCCGTGCGGTCGCGTCATCGAAGAGAAAGGGTTCGACGGCCGGACACGAACGTTCTTGCGCGATCCGATGGGGCGCGTCTCTGCCAAGTTTCGGCCCGATGGGCAGATGGAGACATTTGCCTACGACGTCATGGGCAATGTGGTGTCGGTCAAGTACCCCGACGGAGAAGAGGCGCTTTTTTCGTACGATGACATCGGCAATATGCTTCGGGCGACCAATTCCATTGGAACGGTTACACTGGAACGAGATGCGCGCGGCCGCTGCATCAAAGAGTCCTTCGACGATGACTGGGTCGCAAGTCGTTACGACCTTCTCGGCCAACGCCTCGAGGTAGCCAGCTCCCGGGGGATGCGCGAGAAAATGACGCACATGCCGATGGGCAGCGTGCAGAGCATCGGCATCTTCGAAAGGGACCCGCAGGGGGTAGCAAAAGCGACGTGGGGTATCACCTTCGAGCGAGACGCTCTAGGTCGGGAAACCAAACGAGCCATGTCCGGGGGGGTGGTCGCAAGACGCGACTATGACGAGCGGGGTTTGCCCGTGCTGCGCGAGATCGCACGCGGTGCGGAGCTGCGCGCGCGAACCGAATACGCCTGGGAGGGGGACGATCGGCTTCGCCGTCGCGTTGATCACGGCGTCGGCGTAACGGATTATGCGCACGACGGGCGTGGACGACTTTCCGCCGCACGATATCCGGACGGAACCATCCAGTATCGTGCCCCCACGCCCTCGGGGGACCTGCACAAGGATCCAGATCGCAAGGATCGCCAATATCTACCCGGAGGGGTTCTGCATACGGCGGATGGCGCGCAATTTTATTACGACCAAAACGGGAATCTCACCGTAAGGCGCGAGGCCGACGGTGACGAATGGAATTACACATGGGACGGCGCAAATAGGCTCATTGCGGTCAAGACGCCCGCGGGGGTCGACGTGCATTTCGCGTACGACGCTCTAGGACGGCGAATAAAGAAGACCGTGCGCGCGGAGAGCCACGAATCAACGACCGAGTGGCGTTGGGATGGCAACGTGCCCATCCATGAGTGGAAGCAGGCACGCGATGGCGTCGAAGGGATGACCACGTGGATATTCGAGCCTCAAACCTTCACCCCCGTGGCCAAGGTGGAGCGGGCTCGCGGAGAACAAACGAAAAAATTCGGGATTATCTCGGACTATCTGGGAACGCCCGAGGAGATGATCGACGAAGCAGGCCAGATTGCATGGCAGGCGCAACTCGACATTTATGGGTTGTCGCGAGCCATCGAGGAGGAAAGAGGTAGGTGTCCTTGGCGACGTGGCGGACAATATGAAGATACGGAGACCGGCCTCTACTACAATCGGTTTCGATATTATGACCCTTCTCGCGGCGATTACATATCTCAAGACCCGATCGGTCTCGCCGGAGGGCTTCGCGCCTATGGATATCCAATTGATCCGCTGGTCTGGCTCGACCCATTCGGCCTCGTGGCGATCGGGGACGTGGGGCCGTACGAGCCGATGGCAAAGGCTGCCAAGGGGACCGGGCTCGATGCGCACCACGTCGGTCAACAAGTACTGATGAAAGAGTTCATACCGGGATATGATCCCGCGACAGCACCATCGATTCTGGTGCCGGTTCGGGGACACAGGACGCGCGCTCCGGATGTTGGCATCGTCAAGCGTACCACCCGAAAAAATCCGGGAGTGAGTTCCGCGCGTGAGCTGCTCGACAGAGATATCGCGGAATTGCGTCGTGTCTATCCGGAGATACCGGAAGCAAAGATCCAAGAGTTGATCGAGATGAACGAGAGGATGTACCCTGCTCACATGAAGCCACCGCCCAACTCGGAAGAGAAACCCCAAGGTAGTGGCTGCGCAACGGGTGGATCATGAAGGATGAACAATTCGTCGATGGTATCCGAGAAGAAGTACTCGAGCTCAACTTGAAGGACTACGCCGAGAACCTCAACATGCCGCTCGAGCGCGTCCGCGATCCGATCTATCGTCCGATCGTGACCGCGTTCCAGCAAATGAACGCGGAGCAGCAGGCTGCCATGCACGCTTTCGCCAGACTGGTTCTCGTGGACACGATCTCGAGTCTATTCGGTATCCTCGATGGCTCATCACGGATGAGAGACTTCGGAGAAGAATTCTCCGTCATGTACGAAGGCGAGAAACTCAACGGCAATTTGCAGGACGATTTTCTCGCCAAGGAGCAGGAGCTCGAAGGCAAGTCGTAGAAATTCGGAAACGACATCGGCAGTACACGAGACGACCGTCATTGGCCCGAATCGCGGTTGCCTGAGTTGGTACCCGCATCTCCAACCGACGAGCCCAGCGCGACGCGGGTGGTCGCTCGTCGAAGACGGCGAGACGCACCGTGGTCCGCTCGGGGCCGTTTGCACGCTACTGGCGGCCCTCAGTGCGCTTCTTTACGCGGTGCGCGCATCACGTCGATTCTCGAGACGATTGGCCGCGAAGGCATCGCACTCTCGACATCGTGCGTCCAGCTCGTAGTGGCTATGCTCCTCTGGCATCGCCTCGACGCCAAATTCGATGCACTCCACACGCATCGCACTCCCGAAGGGGCCGGCCGCGCGTCCTGAGCGCGCCAAGCGGGTGGTGCCCTCGGGTGGTCATGGAGGGTCGAAGGCGCTTTCGTTGATCCGGGGGTCCGCTGCATTCAAGTTCCCGGTTCCAGACGCGCGTCGAGGTCGATGGCGAGGCCTCATGCGTCGCGCAGAACGACCTCGCCACCTCCCACGGTGATGCGGCGCTTCACGACCCGTGGTAGGAGCGAAGTGGACCACCAACCCGCGAGCTCAAGGATCTGACCACACATGACCGACATGTTTCCGAAATGGCATCCTGTGCACCGCGCAGCATCCAGCGCCTGAATGTGCGCACGTCGAGCGCACGGGCTGGGGAAAGAGCCGTGCCAGTTAGTCCTGTACTTCGCGCCGGGTTGGAGTTACGGAACGCAAGATGACGGACGCGACACCGCGGCCCGCCATGCAGACGAGATAGCGTGATTTACAACGACCTCAGTTACTTCATTCTCTTCCTTTTGCCGGCCGCGCTCGTCTTTCACCGCGCATCGGGGGTGGTCCGCGAATGGGCCATCGCCTTCGCGGGAGCTTCGTTCTTCATTTATTATTCGTATCAGTACTTCGGTGGCTGGATTCCCGCCGCGTGCCTCGGCTTGTTCGCCCTGGAGATGGTGACGTCGCGATTCTATCGCGCGCGGTCGTGGTGGTGCATTTGGGGGATCGCCCAAGCCATCATCATTCTATTCGTTTTCAAATATACGAATTTCTTCATCAGCGTGCGGAACACCTTGGCCGGACCATTCGGGGAATCGCCGTGGTCACCGGTGAAGGGATTGTTTCTTCCGCTAGGCATCAGCTTCTTCACGTTCGAGTTCATTCACTACGCGGCCGATATCCATACGGGCAAACTGCAGCCGGCGCGCGCCTCGCGGTATGCCGCATTCATCCTCTTTTTTCCGACGATGGTGGCCGGGCCCATCAAGCGCTATCAAGATTTCGGACGAAAGATCGAAACCGCCCGATTCGATCCCGACCTCATGGCCCGTGGCGTGACCCGCATTCTGGTCGGTCTCGCCAAGAAGCACGCGGTCGCCGACACTTTTTCGGTCTTTTCGTCGAAACTCAACACCGAAGCGTTGTTCAGCGCACCGCCCTGGCAGATTGCCGCGTGGATATTTTGCTATGGCGGCAAGATATATTTCGACTTCAGCGGATATTCCGACGTGGCCATTGGCTCGAGCTACATCTTCGGTATCGAGGTTCCGGAGAATTTCGACTACCCCTATTTCCGAACGTCGATAACCTCTTTTTGGCGTCACTGGCACATATCTTTGTACCGTTGGATCGTCGACTACATCTTCATCCCGCTCGGCGGTTCACGGGGGACGGAAAGGCGCACCGCGGTCAATACGCTGATCGCGTTTGCCGTTTCCGGCCTATGGCACGGCGCCGGCCTCAATTTTCTCCTATGGGGCCTCTGGCACGGCGTGCTTCTCGTCGGTCATCGATTTTGGCGGAAGGTCCGGCCTGCGGAGCTGGAAGGGAATACCGGCTGGACGTTGTTTAGCTGGGCGCTGACCTTCGTTCTCGTCAATCTAGGGTGGGCATTCTTCTGCATGGACTCCTCCCGGGCCTTCTTTGCGCTGGGGCGCATTACGGGGTTGAAATGACGAACATCCTCACTGCGGCCAAAGAGCGATTGGACGTACTTTTCGGCGCTGCACCTGCTGCGCCCAACGCCGCCACTGCGCCTGGCGGAATCGCACTCGGCCTTCTATGGGCCTTCTTGTTCGGGCTGATTTACTTGTTCGGCGGCAGCAACGCGAAATTCATCTACATCGATTTCTAGCAAGGTCGACATGGCTCCTCCCACACTCGCCCGATTCGCTCCCTACGCCATCTTTGCGTTCGGGTTGCTTGCGCTCGATGTGACCGTTCCTCGCTACGCCCGGAGTCACTTCATTCCGGAACAGATGATGCATTCGCTCGGGGCGGCTCGGCCCGAGGTCGTGCTGATTGGCAATTCCCTTCTCGCGGCCGGGTATCGGAACGGCGTTCGAACGCGGTCACGACCTTCCGTTTTCAACGCTGCGATTGGCGCCACGACGCCTCTGGAAAATTTCGTGACGCTTCGGCGCGTCCTCGCGCAGACGGAACCGAAGACGGTGGTTTACGGCTGGTATTCGACCCAGCTCGTCGACGATGCCGTGAAGATCGACGATATCCAGGGAAATCGCTTGGTGTCGGTTCTATGGGCGAACACCAGCGATCTGTCGTTCTTCTTTCCGCGCCCCCAGGAGCAGCCCATCGACGTGGCGCGCTTTCTCCTGATGAAGCACGTTCCCCTCGCGGCATATGCACCGTTGGTTCAAGGTCGCTTGGAGATATCCCGGCGTGGGTTGGCCGCGGACAAGAATGCCGCCTCCGCGAATCCCTTCGGCGCCGACGCCGATTTCCGGCGCATGGCCGATGCCTCGTGGAACGATATCGATTCTCGGCTGGAGAAACGCCGCACTGGATCGACCTTCTCGTTCTCGCGCTTCGTCGTCGCGATGCGCGATAACGCCCATTCGCGCGGCGCGAAAATCGTCTGGGTGGCCATGCCGCTCGCATCCCGGGCGCGGGCCACCGCGTCAGCCAGTGCCACGTACCAAAGCTACGTCGAGGCGGCGCATCGTGAACTCGCCTCGGCTCCGGGAGACCGCTTCCTCGATGCTTCGGAGCTCGCCGGGATCGACGACGGCTCCTTTGCCGACGGTCTCCACCTGAATGAACGAGGGGCCCGCGTCTTTACACAATGGCTCGACGATCAACTCGCTCCGCCGGATGATTCCAAGTAAAATTCGCCGCCCGTTGTAGCGGTACGAGATTCGACCCGCGCGAGCGTTTTTTTTCTAAGATTTCCAAGCAACTGTCGCCGCGAGTGGCCGACGCAATGCTCTCGGCCATTGCCTGCCTTGCCAAGCCGACAATGGGCACCAAAAGGTCCGTGGCCATTGGCAAACAATCGCTTTACACGAAGGACGCACGAGAAAGGTCCATTCCCATGCTTTCGCCCCTGGAAGTCGTCCAACGACAATTCGATGCTTACAATCGCCGCAACCTCGACGACTTTCTCGCCAATTTCCACGAAGACGTCAAAGTCTTCCGTCCGCCCTCGCCCGATCCAGCGATCGTCGGCAAATGCCAACTTGCAGACTTCTACGCGAGCGAGCGCTTCAACCGCCCGGCGCTGAAGGCGGAGTTGATAAGCCGCACCGTGCTCGGGAACAAGGTGTTCGATCACGAGCGGATTTGGGGTGTCCGAGAAACGGCGTTCGAAATGATGGCCGTCTTCGAGGTCCAGGACGGTGCCATTCGGACGATCTGGGGATTCTCCGCAGAGTAGGCGCGGACGGTTATGCGTCTTGGATGACCAGGCCCAAAAGCGACCGGGAAAGAGCCGCGGCTTGCTCGCGGCTCACCACGAGGCCGCGAAGGTCCCTGGCGTCGACACGAAGTTCGCCGAGCGTCGAGCGGCTCACGTCCGCGCCATCGAGCTTGGCGCGCGTGAAATCCGCGCCGTGCAGCTCGCAATCGATGAACGTCGTGCCCGTGAGGTCTGCCTGGTTGAAGTCGGCCTCCGCGATGCGGCACCGTTCGAAGACGACCTGACGAAAGCGCGCTCGCGCGAAGGACGCAAAGTCGAGATGGCACTCGGCGAAGCGAACGTCGTCGAGCTCTCCCTCGCCGAGCTTTCCGCCCGTCATTCGGCATCCTTGGAATTCAACGCGGGTGAGCTTGGCCGCCGGCCAGTCGATCATGGAGAGCGTGCACCGCTCGCACACGACGTCCAGCCACGAGACGCGGGTGAGCTTCGTGTCGTTCATCGCACCGCCGACGACGCGAACACCGTCGAAGCGAATGTAGTCACCTCGCTGATTTGCGAGGTCGCAACTCTCGAGAAGGGAGCCATCGAGATCGAGCGTGTCGAGCCGGTCCGGCGATTGGGACGCGAGATCTTTCGGCAAAATGGGCGAACGAAGCGTCTTCTTTTTGGCAGCCATCGGTGCCGAGTTTCGCACGGCGGGTCCACTCAGGCGCTGAACATTCTTCGCAATGAACCGGGCACGATCCCCGCGGTGTAGCCCAGCGCGAGGCCGATGACGCCCGAGTAGCCGATGCAGCTGCAACCCATGGCGCCGACCAAAACGGTCATCGCCGAGGCTCCGAGCCAGAAACCGAGGCCGGCGCGGCGCCGGTGCCCGATGCCCGCGATGGCCACGCCCGCGACGATGCCGCCCACGACGCAGGCGGGCATGCACAGGGTCATGCACGCACCGCCGGTGCATACGTGCTGCACGTGGTTCGCGCAGAGCGCGAAGAGCATGGGCACCAGGCCGGCGGCAAGCCCGGGAAGCACGGCACGCTTCACGTCGCGACCGTACCAGAGCATGACCGCCCCCATGACGAAGGCGCCCACGCCGAACGCGGCCGCCCACGAGGGCCGATGCGTGAAGGCGCACGCCAGCCCAACGACGAGCCACACGGGCGCAAAGCCGAGGATGGCGCGCCATGCGCGTGCCCATTCGTAGCGCATGCGGGCACGCCGCTCAATGCGATCGAGATCAATCGAGTCCATAGAGCCTCCTAAATGCGCCTCGAAGGCGGTCGAGCGCGCGCTCGCGTCGCTTGCGAAGCGTGCTTCCCCCGACCGCCGGTGCCTCGTCCCAAAAGGTCGCTGCCAGGGCGTCGCGATCCATGTCGGACAATTCGCCCAGTGCCGCCACGGCGGCTTGCTCCAAGTCGCGTTGGACGAACGCCTCTTCCGCGTGGGCGCCCGCCACCTCCGGCTCGACGTCCGGCACTTCTTTGCGACGGAAATGCCGGCGTTGCAATGTCCTGCACTCCCACGCGGCAATCGCAAAAGCCCAGGTCATGGCGCGACGGTGCGGATCGTAATCCGATGCGCGCTCGAGGATCTTTTGCATGGCCTGTTGGGCGGCGTCCGCCGCGTCGGCCTCGTTTTTCAACATGCTCGTGCAGAAGCGCAGGACCGGTCCCCAAAGGTGCTTGAACACGGACGAGAACGCCGAACGATCGCCATCGGCGAGGCGGGCCATCAGCGCGTCGAGCTCTCCTCCGTCCATGGTTTGGATTATCCGACCAGCCGGCGCGCACGACGAAGAATCTCCTCGCCCCTCCTTTCGGAGTCGGGGGAGCTGAGGGTCACGCGAAAACCGGAACCGGCCGATTCGACATCGACCTTGAGGCCGTCCACGTCGAGGGCGCAATCGGACTGCTGGGCAGCGAGATGGCCGGCCAAGGAATGGCGCAACCACTCCGCGGTAAGACCGGGCTCGGCCTGCACGTAAATGCGGGCGCCGCGGAGCACGGGAAGCGAGGCACGACCGAAGCGTTCCTCTGGACGGTACGGCTCCACGGAGACGATGTGGTGTTCCCGCAGCTCGCACGGGGGCGACCCCGCAGCCAACGACACCGCGGGAATGCCGAGCACGCTGCTGGCAACGACGAGAACGGTAAGGGCTTTTCGGATGAACATGAAACCTCCTTGCGACGTCTAGGCAGGAGGTCCCCGGAGCGTGACCGAAAAAAAAACGTCACGCGCGGCGGCATCGCCGCCTACTCGTTCGAAAGGACAACGATATGAACCTTGGAAAGAAGCTCGCGATCTCGGCGGTCATGGGAATCATCGGTGCCGCGGCCGCTTTCGGAAGCGCGCAGGCGGGCGCAAAACTCGCCGCGGACGAGCAGGTAGCCGGCGACAAGGCCGGCTGCGGGAATCACGACGGGGGCAAGTGCGGCTCGATCAAGGAGCCACGCACTTCGCTTCCCCGTTGACCACCGTGCAGATGTCGCCGGCGAGGCAGAGGACGGCGGCGCAGGACGCGGGCGCGACTTCCTCTTTGACGAGAACGCTCGTCGTGGCGCCGCGGACCAGTTCCAGTGTGCCGCGCTCGAGGGTGATCGAGGAGGTGCGCAAAGACCCACCCTCGGGGCGAAGTTGGAGCTCGCCAGCCGACTCGTCGGCGCACCACTTGCCGGCCTCGGGCACGGTGCAGGGAAAGGCGACGCAATGGATGTTCGGGTCCACCAGCGACGCCTCCACCATGGCGGTGTAGCTCCCGTCGGCGGCGAGGGAGAGCGATTCGAGCTCGCCGAACTCGCTCGCGCCCTCGCCGTGCCATGCGTAGGAGCCCACGAATGCGGGCACGGCGTTGCAGAGTTCCCCTTCCGAGACCTTGCTCGCACCGCGATCTCCGCCGGCGGCTACGTCCGATTCGGCGGAGCAGCCGGCGATGGCCAGGGAAGCAGGAACGATGAGAAGAATGGCAAACAGGGATACTCTAGCGGTGTTCATGGTAATAACCCACTAGCGAAAACCGTGCTAGCGAATCGCTATTTCAGCTTCCCATTTTGCGCATTGGCATTCGTACTTTTCTTCTCGAGCGTCAAATCCGCCACGCCATCCTGGAAGCGAACACGCGCAACCATCAGCTTCTCTTGAAGGGAGACCACCTCGACGGTGCTCTTCGAGAGATGATCGCCCACCTCCTGCAACTTGCGCTCGAGACTTTGCATCAGAGAGCCGGCCGTTTTCACCGCACGCAACGTGACGACTTGCGCATGCAGCTCGTCCATGCGCGCCCGATATTCGTGCATCTGATCGCGTACGGTGGAGATGCGTTGTTCGATGTTGCCGATATCCTGCTGCAATTTGAGAAGCGTGGAGACCTCGGCCTTGAGCGGTCCCTCCAAGGCGGATGACGAGAGAAACACGCGCACCAGATCCATTCCGCCCGCCGTGCGCACGTCGATGGTCTTGAATTCCGGCGTTTGCTCGTCCACCGCCATATCCTGTTTTGCTCCCGGCCCGAGCTCGATTCGATAGAGGTTGGCCCCGCCAATGCGCTCCACGGGCGCGAGCGAATTCGAGGTGAGCTTGTACCCCTTGGGCACCGTGTGACGAATGTAGACGACGGCGCGTTCTCCCAATCGGTTGTGCAACGTCCACGTCGAGCGACGCGTGTGCTCCACCTCGGCGGAGAAGACACCGCGTTGAACGGTCAGGACGCGCGCGATCTGGTCGCGCTCGTCGTTCTTGGCCTCGACCACGACTTGCCGGTCGAGCGCGAAGGGGACGAAGGCGACGGTGCGCGGTGGAATGGGCTCGGAGATGCCCTCCCCGATGAAACGGCCCTCACCGAAGACGCTGACCGGGCCGCTCTCGAGCGCCGAGTCCGTCGGGTTCCGAATGCGCACGGCCTTGAATGCAAACGACGCATTCCCCCGCGGGCTCTCCGGATCGTAAAGATAAACGGCCTCGCCATCCGTCGGCGCGCTGAGGATCGACACCATGGCGCTGCTGCCGCGTGGCACGCTCATGGTCACGCCCGATTCGAAATGCGAAATGCCGATGGGATCCGCCGTGGCGGCGCCTTCGGCCGGCCTGGGCTTGTCGGCGGCACCCGCGGCGTTTTTCTCGAGGACGCGCACCCCGCCCTTGGGGCCATCGACGTCTCCTTTCCCAATCGCGATCAAGCGCCCCCGATCGACCCCGCGGCGCACGAGTTGATCGCGCACCTTGTTGGCGCGATCCAACGCTGCGCGCTCTTTGTCGGCGTCCTTCGGATCGGCGTAACCTTCGATGACGAATTGATTCGTATTGCCGGTGCGATTCATTCGCTGCGCCAACGCATCGACGGGGCTGGGCGGCGGCGGCGCAGGCGGCGGTTCGGGGCTTTGCGGCGCTGCGCCATTCGACTTCGGTGCACGCGGGGTGACATCGCCATTCGGACTTCCCATGGTCGTGGAGGCGGAGCCGCCCATGCTCGATCCGATATTGACCGTTGGCGAGCGGGCGGTGAGAACCGCCTCCTCGGCCTTGAGGCCCTCGGGCAGGAGGTCTGCATCGAGACGGACATTCACGCCAGTCCCTATTTGGACTTGGTCCCGTTGGTAGGGTCGAAAGCCTTCTCGATCGAGACGCAGCGTGTACGTGCCCGGCGGCACGGCCCTCAGCTGGTACGAACCTGACGCGTCGGTCGTTACGATTTGCTCGCCCTGGATCGCGGGCGACGTGAGGGTCACTACGACATCGCGCAGGCCTTTCTTACTGGTCGCGTCCAGAACCTTGCCCCTCAAGATGCCATCACCGATCGCCGCGACGGCGGTGACCGTGCGATTGGGTGGCGTGACGGGCGTTGCCCCGCCCGCGGCAATGGTCTCGTCGCTGAACGTGGCAACCTTCTTCTGTCCATCGGGGGCACTGTCTCCGTAGACGGATCCGCCCGCCGGGGGCGCGACGGCGAACAAGTCATTCGATTGCAGCGTCTCACGCTCGACCATGCGGAGGGAGCGCAGGTCGAAGCGGAAGGACATGGCGGAGCTCGAGCCCACGCCGAGCTTCACGTCGCGCCAATCCTCCCCCGACGTATTGTCGACGATGGCCCAGGCCTGCAAATCCACTTTTCCCCCCTTCCCCAGGACCACTCGGTAGCTCGGTTTCCATGCAGGGGCTTCGGTGACGTACGACAAGCGCACCCGGTGGGGGCCCGGCCCGAGAAGGCCGATTTTCATGTCGATGAGGCCCGTGCCGTCATTCGACGCATTCGTCGGATACGCCACGGGGGCGGGCTTTCCCGTTTTGACATCGACCACGGTGAGCGATTTGAGAAAGTCGTCCACCTTGTCTGCGGGCACGGCGAGTTTGAGCGAATCCTCGTCCACTTTCGCGTATCGCTCGAAATAGGCGACACCATTGCGATAAACGACCACGCGGCCCAACGCGGCATCCGAATGTACGTAGCTGGAGCCTCCACCGCAGCCGACCAACAGCGCGAAGAAGGTAAACGGCATGAGCTGCTTCATGGCAGGGATCTCCTCTGGGTGAGGGTTATCCGACTCGTTCCGCTTTCTTAATCGAAATATGGAAGAAGTCGAATGCGCGCGCGCACCATCTCACGAAGTGCTCGCGAGGCCGCCCATCGTTACGAACGTGACACTCGTCGCGTGCGGATCGTGTCGGCACCGTCACCATTGGAGCGGCACGGAGAATCGCGCCAACCGCCATGGCCAAATTTTGCGATATCCAATTATCGAATCAACGAATAGCGACTACCACGATACCTGAATGACCGACGTATATCCCGTGGGCTTGATCGTGGTGCCGCCGACGTTGCCGCCAACCTCCTCGAGGTCCACGGTGGAGAGAGTCTCCAGGAGGCAATGGCGCATGGTGGGGTCGAGGGATACGTCCGGCGCGAAGCCCAGATGGACCGTGTTCTCGGTGCGTGTGACCATGACGTTGACCTTGCCGCTGCTGCCTTGGAGGCAGGAGCGAAGCATGTCCCGCCTCGACTCCAGGGAGATGCTCAGCGGCTTCGGAGGACTCTCCGGTGTCGGGTTCGGCTGGATGCGCACGAGGGACGGATCCTCGGCCGCACCGCTGGTGGGCGGCGGGGCCGTGGCCGTCGTGTTTGCGCATGCACTGCAGAGCAACACGGAAAACATGACAACGCCGGCCCGACTTATCATGGTGCTAGGAAGCATGACCCACTACGTAGGGCCACGCACGTTACCTCGCCGCAAAACTCGCACGCAAAACGTCAGAGGCTCGGGCGACGGACACCGGCGACCTTGATGAGGTTGTCGACTGCGCGCAGCAGATCCTCGTGGTTTACGGGCTTGGCCAGGTGGTAGTTGAACCCGGCTGCGAGAGCGCGGCGCCGGTCTTCCTGGTATGCGTACGCGGTGAGGGCAATGGCCGGGAGGCTCCCGCCCTGTTCCTTCGGCAGAGCGCGCACACTTTGCATCAATTGATATCCGTCTTCGCCGGGCATGCCGATGTCGCTGACGATGATATCCGGATGGAAGGATGACAGCGCCTCACGGGCTTCGGCTGCCGAGGCGGCCAGTCGGATGACTGCGCCCCGCGCCCGGAAAAGCGCCTGCAGAATCTCGCGAGCGTCCGGATCGTCGTCCACGGCGAGGACGCGCACCCCTTCGAGGCGCGATGCGGCTTCGGACCGCGACACCCCTGGCGCGGCCGGTTGTGCACGGGGTGCGCCAATCTGCGCGGGCACGACGGCGCGAATCGGGAACGTTGCCGTAAACGTTGCTCCCTGACCGGGTCCTTCACTCGTGGCGGACACGCTACCTCCATGCAGCTCGACGATATGTTTCACAATCGCAAGACCGAGACCGATGCCCCCCACCCGGCGCGCGGGCCCGTGCTCGGCTTGATGAAAAGGTTCGAAAACGTAGGGAAGAAAATCGCGCGCGATGCCGCGACCATCGTCCTGGACGCGAAGCTCCGCGTTCGAGTTCTCCTGGGAGAGACGCACGTGAACCGATCCCCCGCGACTGGAGAACTTCACCGCGTTGGACATGAGGTTCCACGCGATCTGTTGCAGGCGGACGGCATCGCCCACGAGGACGAAAGGCCGCTCGATGCCCTCGGCGTGAAGCCCGACCTCCCGCGCATCGGCCGCGGGGCGGACGACCTCGAGGGCGTCGGCCACGATTTGCGCGAAGTCCACTTGGGCAACCTCGATACGCAACTTGCCGGTGACGATGCGCGACATATCGAGCATATCGTCCACGATCGTAATCTGCGCTTCGGCATTGCGCACGATGGTCTCGGCGGCTTTCTCCACGGTGGCGACATCGTCGGCCGACGTTTTCAAGAGAGACGCCCACCCAAAGATGGCATTGAGTGGGGTTCGAATCTCGTGCGAGATCGTGGCGAGGAATTGATCCTTCAGCCGACTGGCCTCTTGCATGCGGGCGAGCTCGACTCGGTCGTGCTCGGCCTTGCGGCGTTCGGTCAAGTCGCGCGTGACCTTGGCGAAGCCCACCAGGGTGCCCTCGTCGTCACGCAGTGCGGTGATGATCACGTTGGCCCAGAACCGCGAACCGTCTTTGCGCAAACGCCAACCTTCGTCTTCGAAGCGGCCATCGCGGGCGGCGACCTCGAGCTCCATGTCGCACACGCCTTGAGCCACGATCTCCGGCGGGTAGAACCGTGAAAAGTGCCGGCCGATGATCTCGTAGGAAGCGTAGCCTTTGATGCGAGCGGCCCCTTGGTTCCACGTGGCCACGTACCCGCGGGGATCGAGCATGAAGATCGCGTAGTCCTTGATGGCCTCGATGAGTACGCGGAACGTCGTCGGAATGACGCCACGTCCGACCTCGGCATCGAGGGAGTGAATGCGATCTTCGAGGTCCCCTGATGGGGAGGCCTTCTCCAGATCCGCTCTGCTTGGGTCGGCTAGATCTTCACGGCCGTTGTTCATGGAGTGGTCCTCGAAACTTAGGAATAGCCCCCCGCTACGGCACTGCTTCGCCTTTGAAACGGCCTGTATCGCACGTTCCAGGCCCGTTCCTGACTGTGTAGCGCCAATGCGCGAACCGCACAAACAACGGATGAAGGCTGACAAAAATGCCTCAGTGTGCGGTTCGGCCGCAGGCCTTGATTGGACACCTTCACGTCCACCCGGCGCGGATGAAGACGATACGTAGAACGCAACCGAATCGCGTCGTGCGCCGATGGATCGGGAGATGGACTGAGGAGATGGATCGAGGAGAGATGCAACGTTCGACAGCTCGGCACGGGGGGAATGTGAACGCGCCATCGCGCGTACGATGGAGCGTGCTGGAGCCCATTCGCCGCCTTCGCCTCGTACTGCGCCAGGCCGAACGTGTGGCACGGTGGTCCACTGCACCGTCCAAGTGGGCCCGTCCAGGCCTCGGCGCCGCGGACGACGGCATCACCTACCCTCATCGGATTTACGAGCGCACGGTACGCATCGCGCGGCTCGATCCGGAGGCCAACCCGCGCCTCGAGGCGGGTAAGAGGACGAATTTGGCGCTGGCCGCACCGTACTTCGATGGCCTCGTGCTGGCGCCGCATGCCCCTCTTTCGTTCTGGCGCGCCCTCGGTCGCACATCGGCGCGACGCGGCTTCGTCGAGGGTATGGAGCTTCGCGGGGGCTGCGTCGTTCCAGCCGTCGGCGGCGGGCTTTGTCTGTTGTCGAATGCGCTGTTCGAAATGGCGCTCACCCTGGGCTGGCTCGTTCTCGAGCGCCACGGGCACTCGATGGAGGCCATTCCGCCCGCGCCGGGCACCGTGTGGGGCATCGATGCCACCGTGTTCTGGCCACATGTGGACCTGCGCATTGCTCCGCGGGAAGGCGACGCACGTCTGAGCGTGCGCATCGCCCACGGGACGCTGCGCCTGGCGGTGCATGCGCGCTCGCCTGCAGCGTACGATTGCAAATTGCACACGTTGGACGACCGCACGTACCTGCGACGCTCCGGCGTATTCCGGGAGAACCGCATCGTGCGCGACGTCATTCGGCGTGCGGGCGGCGAATGCATCGAGAGCACCGTGGTTGCACGCAACCGCAAACGGCTACTGACCCGCGATGAACGAGGCGGATGCACTACGTGCGGCGTTCACGAATGCGCGAGGCGACCGTGACGGCGTTGCATTCGAAATGGGAGCGTGTGCTTCTCGCCCTCGCCGGAACGGACGCAGGGAGGCGGATGACCGCGCGCTTTGCCGCCCGGCGCGGGGCCGACGCGTGGGCTGCGCGCACGCTGGAGGCTACGTTGCAGACCGGCGCCGAGGTCACGGCGCCCACCTGCGGGGCACTGGGCACCTTCGCGGAGGCGCGCCGACGGGGGCTCCGCACTGTGCTGATGCACGATCTGCCCATGCTCCGGCCGATGCACGCCGATCTCGATCGGGCCGCGCTCGTGCACCCTCGTTGCGCATTCTTGCGTCGCTATCGCGCACCGGCATCCATGGTAGCGCGACAAGAAGCGGAATACGTGTTGGCCGACGTCATCCACGTGCGCGGCCACTTTGCGCGCGAGCAATTGATGGCGCGGGGTATTCCGGCGGCGCGCCTGCGCGCGCTCCCTTCCCCGGAGGGACCGATGCCCACGCGCCGTGCGGGCAATGGTCAGAACATGCATCGCGTGATGCTCTTGGCCGGCTTGGCCACCGCGCGCAACGGCACGATGGAGCTGCGCGCGGCATTGGCTGCGCAACCACGTTGGACGGCGGTCGTGCGCGCCGGCGAAGGGCTCGACCCGCCCGATCTCCTGGCGCATCCGCGCATCCGCGTGGCCACGCGCGCCGAGATCGAGCGCCTCGACGGCATCGACGTCGTCGTCGCCCCCTCCTGGTGCGAGAGCCACGCGCCGGAGGTCGCACGCGCCGCCTGGCTGGGCGTGCCCGTCGTGGCCACCCACCGCGCAGCCGGTTTCATCGATCTCGCCGTGGCGGGCGTGGAAATCGCGCCCGGCGATGCGGCGGGCCTCGCCGCCGCACTGGACATGCTCGGCCGACGCGCCGCCTAAGTCTGACGGAGAATCGCCGCCAACACCGCCTTCGTGTCCGATAGCTCGGGAAAGGTCACGTGGGCACCGGACGCGCGCAGCTCCTCCTCGGAGAACACGCCGGTGGCCACCGCAACGGCAACCGCGCCATGTTCCAACGCCGCCGCCACGTCGTGGGGGGTATCGCCAATGACAACCACGGACTCGGCGGCGAACGGCGCACCATGCTTGCGCGCGGCATTGCGCATTGCCGCGCCCACCAGATCCGGCCGGTGGGCCGACAGCGATCCGTAGCCGCCTATTTCGAAATCCAAATGGACATCCAAGCCGAAGGGAACGAGCTTGTGCCCGGCAATCGACGGCAGGTTGCCGGTCACCAGCGACTGCACCACACCGGGCAAGGCCCCCAAGGCCACCAAGGCCTCTTCGGCCCCAGGAAAGACCCGCCCGCGCTGGGCGAGGGTGGCACTGTCCTCGGCCACCACGGCTTCCAGCGCGGCGAACATTCGCTCGATGAATTCCTCGGTCTGCTCCACACCGTGGCTCGCGAGAAGCTCCGTCGTGATGGACCTCTCCGTCCGCCCCGACAAGGTGGGATGATGGAGCAATTCGCGGCCGTGCACTTTGAGCCACGCCCGCTCGTACCAGCTGCGGCCGAGCCCCGGCAGCTCGACGAGGGTCATATCGATATCCCAGAGGACCAATGTCGTTGGCGAGTTCACGCTCCTATACTGCCATGCGTCGTAACTCATCACTAGGGCCTTCGCTAAAAAAGATTTCGTGTCCACGAAATTGGTTCGTAATACCACTTTGCCCATGCTATTGACTTCGCGACCACGAGTTCGCTCGGGAACCTTCGCGGCGGGTGAGATGTGAGCACCCCGGAGTGCTGCGGATGTTCTTGCGGATGACGTGCTCGTATTCGAATCCGTAGGGAGCGTCGGCACATCGCGCTGGACGTGCCGCCGGCACGACGCCGGCGCTCCATTCCAATGATGCCAACTCGGGAGGCGAACTCCATGAAACGAATCCACTTCGGTGCTAGTTTGATATCCATCGTGGCAGTGTTCATCGGCTGCAGTGATCCGATGAATGAAACCGAAGGTACACCGACCGCTGATTTGAGCGACGGTGTCCAATCGGCCATGGTCGACGGACATGCGCCTTCATCCATTCTGGTCTTTTTGAAGGAATCGGCCGATCTCTCGCCGAGCGAACGCGCGGCCGGCAAAACCGAACGCGTGGCCGCCGTGCACAAGTCGCTCGTGGAACACGCCGCAGCCACCCAAGCCCCGTTGCTCCAATGGCTTGGAGAGCAGGGCGCCACCGGACGCTCCTTCCATATCGTCAATGCCGTTCTCGTGGAGAATGCGAACCCGAGCCTTCTGCGAAAGCTCGCCGCCCGGACGGACGTAAAGAGGCTCATGCTCGACAAGCCCATACGCCGCGACGACCTTCCCAGCGGCGATCCCGTGAGTGAATCCGAGCCTCGCGCGAGCCTCGCCATCGAGGCGAACATCACCTACACGGGGGCGACCCGCGTATGGAACGAGCTGAATGTGAAGGGTGCGGGGGTGGTCATCGGCAGCTCCGATACCGGGGTGGCCTGGACGCACCCCACACTGAAACCGCATTACCGCGGATGGAACGGCACCACGGCGGATCACACGTTCAGCTGGCACGATGCCATTCACAAAGGTTCCAGCACCGGCAATTCCTGCGGCTACGACGTCGCCGCCCCGTGCGACGACCAAGGCCACGGCACGCACACCGTGGGAACCATGGTCGGCGACGATGGCGCAGGAAATCAAATTGGAATGGCGCCTGGCGCGAAATGGATAGGCTGCCGCAACATGGATGAAAACGTCGGCAAAGCCTCGACCTACATCGAATGCACGGAATGGTTCATGGCTCCCTACCCGCCGGGCCAGCCCGACAAAGCCGATCCGTCGAAGGCCGCCGACATCATCAACAATTCATGGGGATGCACGGCGAGCGAAGGCTGCCGGGGCAATGAACTCGTCGACGTCCTCAAGTCCGTTCGCGCTGCGGGCATCGTCTTCGTGGCGGCCGCCGGAAACTCCGGTTCGGGATGTGGAACGATCATCGATCAACCCGGCACCATCAGCCCCGAAGTTCTCTCCGTCGGCGCGGTGGATCACCGCAATGGGGCCATTGCATCGTTTTCCAGCCGAGGTCCGTCGAAATGGGACCAAAAGCTCGGGCCCGACGTTTCCGCACCCGGGAATTCCATCCGCTCGGCGTATCCCGGTAACGGCTATTCGAGCATGAGCGGTACGTCGATGGCTTCGCCGCACGTCGCCGGGGAAATCGCATTGATCCTTTCCGCCGTCCCGAGTTTGCACGGCAAAGTCGACGAGCTCACGCGGCTCGTCACCTCCACCGCCACGCCCAAAACGTCGAGCCAATCCTGTGGCGGCGTTTCCGGTTCCTCGATTCCGAACAATACGTTCGGAAGCGGCATCATCAACGCCTACAAAGCCGTAACCACCGCCCGCGGTTCCCAGTGAGAGGGGTCAAGAACATGAAATTGCGCAATCATCTTCAGCTTTTCCTGGGCGCGGCGGCCATCATGAGCATGGGCGCCGGCTGCAGCTCCGCGGCGGTCTCGGAGGAGGAGATCAGCCAATCGGAGCAGGAATTTCGCGGCGGCACGAAGGTCGCCGTGAAGGATTACCCCTTCATCATCGCCGGACTTCGCGCAGGCGGTTCTCGCCCGCAGGGCCAATCGTGCACGGGATCCGTCGTGGCCCCGCGCAAGATCCTGACGGCGGCCCACTGCAAAGATGCGGCGGGTGACAAGAGCTACCTCTACGGACTCGATGACTTGAACGCCGGAGGAGGCTTTCGTACGGCCGTCGTCGACTACAAAAAGCACCCCAAATACGTGAACTTCGACCAAGGCTACGACGTGGCCATCGCCACGGTGGCCGACGACATTCCGGTGCCGCCGGGGTACGTCTACCCGAAAGTCGCCACCTCCGCAGACACGGATTTGAACAAACCGGGCAACGAAGGGTACGGCCTCGGTTATGGCATGAAGGACGAAAACGACACCAGCCGCGACGTCACCCTGGAAAAGGCCGTCCTTCCCGTCGTCCAGCCGGACAACTGCAACGGTGTGGGGGCCGGGTTCAAAGAAGCAACCATGATTTGCACCGGCTACAACGATGGCCGGATCAGCATTCTCAAAGGGGACAGCGGCGGCCCCTTCCTCGTCAACAACGTGATCGTCGGGGTGGCCTCCTGGAGCCGCAGCGACTTCTTCTGGTACAGCGTTTACGGTCGGTTGAACAACGACATGGGCGATTGGGTAAAGGCTCAGATCAACAACGAGCCCGATCCCCTCACCGCGTCGTTCAACGTCACATGCGCCAACTTCGGAAAACCGTGCGCCTTCGATGGATCGAGCTCGACGGGCGGGGCCACCTCGTACGCGTGGGACTTCGGAGACGGAAAAAATGCGACCGGCGTCTCCACGACGCATGCCTATTCCGTATCGTCGGTCACCACGTTCGCCGCCAAGTTGACCGTGTCCGATGGTGCTGGCCATTCGGATACGGCATCCCGTTCGATTCAGTGCTTTCCCGGTAGCGGCGGCGCGCTCTGCTTTGCGCAATAACGCAAAAGTCGATGGATTTGTGACGGACTCGCGGGTCGTTTGCAGGCGAGCAGCGGCAGCGGGACAATCCCGGCGAGGCCGGCGCCTTAGCCTGTCCCCAACGGCAGGATCGCCAGAGATATGACGATCCTGCCTTTCTGGATCGCACATCGCGCCGGTCTCGCCGGTTCGTCCCGCTGCCGCGGGTTCCAGCACCAAGTCATTCGAAACCTGACACGGTTCAATCGAATGTCACGCTAGGCGGTGATGCACCCGGCCTAGGAAATCCCGTACGAGGGATACAACCTCGGTAAGGTGCGTCTCGAGTGCCCAGTGCCCGGTGTCGAGCCAATGCAGCTCGGCATCGGGCACATCACGGAGGTAGGCGCGTGCGGCGCCCTCGGGCATGTATCCATCCTGAGGGCCCCACACGATTAGCGTCGGCGGGCGGTGCTCGCGCAGGTAGGCCTGGTACTTGGGAAACCAGCCGAGGTTGTCCTTCAGGCCTTCCATCAAGCCGACCATGATTTCCCGGCGCCGCGGCTCGCGCATCAGGGACCAGGACAGCTTCCAAAGGTCGGGGCTGATGCGGTCCACGAGATGCGGGGCGACCTCACCGACGAACTCGTCGCGAAAGCCGGCTTCGCTCACCGCCTCCGTCAGTGCGGCGCGGCCTTCGGGCGTCGGATTCTTCCAATAGGCCTTGAGGACATCGTATTTCGGGCCGAGCTGATCTTCGTAAATGTCGCCATTTTGGAGAATGAGCGCCACGATGCGCTGCGGCGCCTTCATGGCCAGACGCAGGCCGATTTGCGAACCGTAATCGTGAAGGTAAAGCGTATACCGGGAGAGCCCGAGTCGCGTCGCGAACTGATCGAGCATGTGGGCATAGCCGTCGAACGTGTACGAAAAGCGACTTGGATCCGGCGTATCGCTGTAGCCGAAGCCTGGATAATCTGGCGCGATGAGGCGCCATCTGTCAGCAAGCGCGGGCATGAAGTGGCGATATTGAAACGACGACGAGGGATAACCGTGCGGCAGCAGAATCACGGGTGCGCCCTCGGGTCCGGCTTCGCGGTAAAAGATGCGGACTCCGTCGATGTGAACCTCACGATGTGCGACCATGATGGTTCACATGGGGGCCCACCGTGCGAGCGTCAACGCTTGCGGCCCGCGACGGAAAACAGAACCCAAGGCACGTCGATCGCATCCGGCATACCCGACGTGGAGAGCGCCCGGTACGCCGCCGCTTGCTCGGCCGTGAGAGATTGCTTCTCCAGCATGTACGAGAAGAATTGCTCGACGGCGACGGTCCACAGGTCCTCGCACGGCCCCGGAAGTCCGAAGGTGATCGGCGTCATCGTCATCGCAAGATCGCGTATGCCAAGTTCCGCAAGCTTGTTCGGGATTCGACGGCCCCAATGGATGTCACTCCCTTGCGTGACGAACGTTCGGGCGAGGGCGCTGAATACCGCCTTGATTTCCTCGCGGTGAATGTGCTCCAAGGAGAGCACGTAGTAGTCCTCCACGAGGATTGCGCCACCTGGCTTGAGCCAGGAGATGGCGCGGCGCAAGATGTCGTCCCGTTCTGGAATGTGGGATAGCACGAACCTCGTGTGAATCCAGTCGAACGATGCGGCAGGAAAATCGTGGCGTGTGAGGTCGACCCGCGCCACTTCCAAGTTGGGCGCACGCCTCGCATCCAGGTAACGCGGATCGATGTCCGCCGCGACGACATGCCCTCGTGGACATTGCTCCGCAAACCAGTAGGCCATCGAGCCGGCGCCCGCGCCCATCTCGAGACACCGTGCGTCCGGTGGAATCCCGAATTTCTCGACCAAGGCCATGGTCGTCGGATCACTCCATCGTTCCAGTGCTTGAAGGCGAAGGAACTCCGTAGGCATGTCCTTGTTGAGGATTCCCGTGCTGTATGGATCCGTCAGGTCGAGACGCGCTGTGTTCGCTTCCACGAAGTTGTCGTGCATGAGGATGCGTTTCTCCTTTCCGACAAACATTGCCGAGGAGCCCCGAATTTGCGCGGGACAACCACGATGTGAAGAAACGACCGCCTTACGTTGACGGTCTTGGTCGCACCTCGGAAATATTTCCAAAATTGATAAATTGGGTACGTGTTGCGCACCATCTATGGTACGCGTTTACTTAGCTGTTCCGGATGAGTGGTTTTGCAGCGGCGCAAGGTACACGAGGCGCCAGCCAAGCTGCGAATACGCTTGCGGGATGAGGCAACGCACTTGAGGCCTTTGGCAGGGTTCTTCCCTGCAGATCACGGCCGCCCCGCACGTATCGCTTGGCTTTCTTCCAACGGCTCCCAGTGAATCGGTGAGCGAAGACCATCCCCCCCGACCCCCATTCGGAATGCGAGGTTTTCCATGACGCGAGGTATCCTGTTTTCGAATCGTCGTTTGGCCGCTCTTCTGGCATTGCCGGTGATGGCATGCCTTCCTGCTGCATGCTCCAGCAACTCTAGCGACAGTGGTTCGACAGGAGACGCGCCGGCGGGCGTGCACGTCGTTTCGGCGGAGAGCAAATCGCTCGTCCCCACGTTCGTGCGCGGGCATCTGAGCGCGCTGCCCACCATCGCCGCGGCATTGCATGCCGATGGCGAATTTACCCTCAAAAACACGATTACCGACTCGTCGGGTGAGATTCACCAGCGCTACACGCAAAAGAAGAATGGGCTCGACGTGTTGGGCGCCGATATCGCAATCCACGTAAAAGATGGCGTGATTTACGCGGCCAATGGCAATGCGCGCACCGATTTGGTGGCGGCAACGACGGCCGCGGTTTCGGCGAAGGTCGCCGCGCTCAAGGCGGTGGCCTCGTACGCGCTCGATGCGCGGGTCTCGGCCGACGCGGGGAGCGATCTCGCCTACTGGCGCGAACCCGAGGGTGACGCACTGCGGCTCGTCCACCGCCTCACCGTGCGCGGTGTCGACGCCGAAGGTGAGATCGTGGACACCGTGCTGGTGGACGCGCAAGACGGCACCATCGTCGACCGCATTCCCACGATCATGACGGCGAAGGTTCGCAAGATCTACGATGCGAACCAGAGCACCAGCCGCGGCACGCTCAAGCGGAGCGAGGGCGAGGCGGAGGTCTCCGACGGCGCAGTGAACATCAGCTACGACAACCTCGGTCTGGTGTACGACGCGTACAAGACGCTCTACGACCGCGACTCGCTCGATGGAAATGGCCTCACGCTGATCAGCTCCGTGCACGCCATATTCCGCACCACCACGGGCACCACAAAGAACAACGCCTCGTGGGACGGCTCGCAGATGCGCTACGGCGACGGCGACGGGACGACCTTCTCGAACCTGGCCAACTCGCTCGACGTCACGGGCCATGAGCTCACGCACGGGGTCACCAGCTCCACGTCGAACCTCACCTACTCGGGCCAATCGGGCGGCCTGAACGAGGCCCTGTCGGATATTTTTGGCGCCGTCGTCCAGTGGTACCACGACGGAAAGGTCGTCAACGACAGCACCTGGATGGTCGGTGACGACGTGTACACGCCGAACAAGGCGGGCGATGCGCTCCGCTACATGAGCAACCCGACGAAGGACGGCAAGTCGATCGACTATGCGCCCGATTACAACGGGCAGAACGTGCACTACACCTCGGGCGTGCCGAACCTCGCGTTCTACCTCTTGTCGCAGGGCGGAAAGCACCCGCGCGACAAGACGACGGTCACGGTGACCGGCATTGGCATCGAGAAGGCCGCCGCCGTCTTCTACCGCGCCAACACGACGATTTTCACCTCGTCCACGAACTACGCGCAAGCGCGCACGGGCACTGAGCAGGCGGCGCAGCAACTCGGGTTCACGGCGGACGAGGTCAAATCGGTCAGCGCGGCCTGGGCGGCGGTGGGCGTGGGCTCGGCTCCGGTGGCGGAGTAAGGACATGCAGAAACGAACGACACTGCTTTTGGCACTGAGCATTGGCGCGGGCTTGTGGGCATGCAGCGAAGCGGCCCCCCGCGAAGGAACCTCCACGCATTCGCTCGCGCTCGCGGACGATTCGGATCCGATGGAGCACATCACGTACCTGTCGTCGGACGCCATGAAGGGGCGCAACAGTCCTTCGGCGCAATTCGACGAGGCGGCGAAGTACGTGACCGATCGACTCGTCAAATATGGTCTCAAGGGGCCAAACGAGGGTGATGCGAACGGCGCCTATGCGCAGACATTCACGCAAAGCTCGTTCGCCGAGAATTCCGTGGCGAATGGTGCCCCGCACGACGAGGCCGCACACGCGCGAAACTTCGGAAACACGTTGTTCGAGAGAAGCTTCTACCTCGACGAGCACATGGATCCCGAGGCTTTCCGCGTCGTCGCTGGAAAATCGGGGCGCGGGGAAAACGCCTCGTTCTCCGACGTTCGTTCGGCGGCGGTCGACGCGGCCGGCAACACGCACAATGTGTTGGGTCTCTTGGAGGGCACCGGCGCCAAGAAGCAGGAAATCATCGTGGTGATGTCCCACCTCGACCACATTGGCACGACCTCGAGCGGACAAGTCAACAATGGCGCCGACGACAATGCGTCGGGAAGTGGCACGAACTTGGCGGCGGTTCCCGCATTGGCGCAGGCGAAAGCCAATGGGGAACTGAATCGCTCGGTGCTGTTCATCTGGACGGCGGCCGAGGAAGATGGCCTGGTCGGCTCGAAGTACTTCGTCGATCACCCCATCGCGAACATCGGCCTCGGAAACATCGTCGGGGTCATCAACTCCGACATGGTGGGCCGCTGGGATGCGCAGCGCATCAGCGTGATCGACAAGAAATCGGATGGCACCACGAGCTATCTCGCCGGGCTCCTGACGCAGGCCAATGCCAAGTTGGCCTCCCCGTTCGATACGATCAATCACGACATCAACCAGTACGCGCGCCGGCAGGATGGCGCATCTTTCTACGACAAGGGCGAGGACGTCCTCTTCTTGTTCGAGGGGTTGAGCAATCCGGCCGGGGGCGGAGACCTCAATCCGGATTACCACGCGCCAGGCGACGACGTGTCGAAGATCCTGGACGACAACAACGGCGACAAGCCGCGAAAAATCAGGGATTTGGTCATCGAGCTGGTGAAGCTCGCCGTCAATCGCTGAAGCATCCGGCCGAAGGGGATCGGGGAAGTTGACCGAGGATGCGCGTCGCGTCCCCTTCGTATCGCACCCCCCGCGAAGAGCGGCGCGCAGACTCGGACCATTGGCGCAACGTGCGACCTATGTACTTACATAGGCACCGCACGCCCGGTCGGGGTGCGCAAAAGATTTCAAAGTTCATAAATTGATGACGCCTCGGAACACTAGGCATGGTACCCATTTAACCTAGCTGATCCGGATGAGCGGGTTTGCAGGCGGCGCACGTGCTCGTGGCGCCCACCCCACTGCGAATTCCCTTGCGGGCTGCGACCTATCTCCTAGCCCGGCTTCGCCGCAGGGCGAGCCCCCATTGGAACGCGAGGTTTCATCATGAAATCAGGGATTGTGTTCTCGAGTCGTCGTTTGGCCGGCGTGTTGGCATTGCCGATTTTCGCGTGCATCCCCGCTGCATGCTCGAGCAATTCGGGAAGCGATACGGGTGCGGCCGCGGACGTTCCCGCCGGCGTAACGGTACTTTCCGCCGAGCGTGCGTCCCTCGTTCCGACGTTCGTGCGCGGAAGCCTGCACGGCGCGAAGGTGACCACGGAGAGCGCGGTGCGTGCCGCCCTTCCGACGGTGGCGTCTGTGCTGCACGGCGAGGGCGACTTCGATTTGAAGAACGTCCAAACGGACGAATCGGGCGGAACGCACTATCGGTATACGCAAAAGAAGAATGGGCTCGAGGTGCTCGGCGCGGATATCGCGGTGCACGTGAAGGACGGCGCCATTTACGCGGCCAATGGAAATGTCCGCAGCGACTTGCCCGCGCCCGCGGCGGCCACGGTCCCGGCCAAGGTGGCCGCGGCGAAGGCGGTGGCCTCGTACGGCGCCAATGCGCAGGTGTCCGTCGATGCCGCGAGCGATTTGGCCTACTGGCGCGCGCCGGAAGGCGACGCGTTGAAGCTCGTTCACCGGCTCACGGTGCGCGGCGCGGACGAGGATGGAGAGCTGGTCGATACGGTGCTGGTGGACGCGCAGGATGGCTCGCTCGTGGATCGCATTCCGACGATCATGACGGTGAAGTCGCGCAAGGTTTACGACGCGGCGCAGGGCACGGCCCGCGGGACGCTGAAGCGCAGCGAGGGTCAGGCAGAGGTGTCCGATGCCGCCGTCAACGTGAGCTACGACAATTTGGGCGTGGTCTACGACGCGTACAAGGCCCTGTACAACCGCGATTCGCTGGACGGAAACGGGCTGACCTTGATCAGCTCCGTGCATTCGGTGTTCTGCACGGACATCTTCTGCTTCGGCAAGACCAAGAACAACGCCTCGTGGGACGGCTCGCAGATGCGCTACGGCGATGGCGACGGGAGCACGTTCTCGAACTTGGCATACTCCATCGACGTCACGGGCCACGAGCTCACGCACGGCGTGACCACCTCCACGTCGAACCTCACCTATTCGGGTCAGTCGGGCGGTTTGAACGAGGCCCTGTCGGACATCTTCGGCTCCGTCGTGCAGTGGTACCACGAGGGGAAGGTCGTCAACGACAGCACGTGGCTCGTCGGCGACGACGTGTACACGCCGAACAAGCCGGGCGATGCGCTCCGCTACATGAGCAACCCGACGAAGGACGGCAAGTCGATCGACTATGCGCCGGACTACAACAATCAGAACGTGCACTACACGTCGGGCGTGCCGAACCTCGCGTTCTATCTCTTGTCGCAGGGTGGAACGCATCCGCGCGGCAAGACGACGGTCAGCGTGACCGGCATTGGCATCGAGAAGGCGGCTTCCGTCTTCTACCGCGCCAATACGACGATTTTCACGTCGTCGACGAACTACGCGCAGGCACGCACCGGCACCGAGCAGGCGGCCCAGCAGCTGGGGCTCACGGCCGACGAGATCAAGTCGGTCAGCAATGCGTGGGCAGCCGTCGGCGTCGGTTCCGCGGTGCAGTAAGGCAACGATCGAGCCCGCTACAATCAATCGACTTTTGCGTTAAGGGACCAGCTCGAACGGCAATGTGAATTGACCCAAGATGCGCGCAGCCTCCGTCGTGTCGTCGGCACGGCGGAGGGCGGCGCGCACCAGGGTGCCGCGCGCGGGGTCTTCGATGGCTTCAACGCTGGACGCCTCGATGCCGGCCTGAATCAACGCCGCGGAGAGAGCGTCGGCGATTTCGCGGCGGCGCAGGGCGGGTTTGAAGATTTTGCCCACCACCGTCAACGGGATGGCGTCGATGACGTGGATGGCTTTGGGCAGCGCGGCACGCTCGGAGATCTCTCCGCGCAGGAACTCGAGGATCTCGGCCCCGGTGGCCGAAGCACCCGGGCGCAGCTGCACGTAGGCCACGGGGAGCTCCCCCGCGTGCACGTCGGGCCGGCCCACGGCGGCGGCGATCTGCACCGCCGGGTGCCGATGAAGCGGCTCCTCGATGGTCGCCGGATCGATGTTGTGGCCTCCGCGGATGATGAGCTCCTTCTGGCGCCCCGTGAGCCAGAAATACCCTTCCGCGTCGCGGTAGCCGAGATCGCCCGTGTCGAACCAACGGCGACCATCGATGTCCACCCAGCGATTCTGCTCGGGGATCATGTAGCCGCGAAACACGTTGGGGCCGGTGAGGACGATGGCGCCGACCTCGTTCGGTTCGGCATCGCGCACGTACGCCCCCCGCGCATCGAGGATGGCCACGGTCATGTCTTGCCACGGCAGGCGCAATCCAATCGACCCGACGCGCCGCTCGCCGCGAGACGGGTTGACGCTGCTGACGCACGTCCCCTCGGTGAGGCCGTAGCCCTCGAGGATCCTCAGCCCCGTGCGCGCTTCGAAGTCGCGAAAGACCTGGACGGGCATGGGCGCCGCACCGCACAGACCGAAGGAGAGCGAGCCAATGTCCCTCCCCTCCACGGGGACCTGCAGAAGCGACGCATAGAGCGTGGGCACGCCGCTGAAGAAGTGGATGCGGTGCTGCTCGACGATTTCCCAGAAGCGCGCAATGACGCCTTCGCCGCGGTAGCCCTGCGCGGTGCCCAGCACGACGTGCGCCCCCAGCGAGAATGGGAGCAGCCCGGTGACCAGCACCGCATTCACGTGAAAGAGCGGAAGGCCGCAGAAGAGATTCTTCCCCGGAAGAATGTCCGCGCCCAGCACTTGGCCGGCGCTCCACGCATTGGCAACTTCGTTGCCGTGCTGGCGCATGGCGATCTTCGGCAGGCCGGTGGTGCCGCCGGTGCAGAAGTACGACGAGTCGTCCTCCCGCGCGATGCGGCGCCCGCTCACCAAGCGGTCGCCCGGCTGCTGGCGCAGCAGCTGGTGAAAGTCGTGCACCTGCACGGACTCCGGCGCCGAGATAGGCACAGGGCTGCCCGGCACGCCGGGGACATGCTCGGCGAGGTCCACCAACACGAGGTGACGAAGCGACGGGACCTGCGGCGCGGCCGCCTGGATTTTGGCCCAGAGGTCCGTCCCCGGAAAGGGACCGAGCGTCACCAGCACAGAGACGCCCGCGACGTTCATCAGCTCGGCCATCGTTTTTGGCTCGAGCAACGGGTTCACACCAAACACGATGCCCGCCGCCTGCGCGCCCCAGAGCACGAAGTGCGTTTCCGGCAGATTCGGAAGAACGTAGGCGATGACCGTGTCCTTCGTCGCGCCGAGGCCGTGAAACAGGTTCGCCGTTTGGGTGATGCGCGCGAAGAGCTCCTCGTACGTCCACGTTTCCGGCGTGCGATGCTGGTCGACGCGCAGGAAGAACGAGAGCGCGGGCGCTTTGGGGTCGATGCGCATCCCCTGCGCGATGAGCTCGTAGGTGCTCGCCGGAAGCGAGGCGGGAAGGCTCTCCGCCTCGATGGAATGGATGTCCTGCAGAGACGCAACGCCCTTGATCGGCATACGCCGACGATATCGCAACTCCCGCGGCGGGCACGCTTCAATTGCGCGCCCATGGCCTGGGACTCAGCGGAGGGCGACTTGACGCGGTGCTTCGACGAGGCTGTCTTTGAGCCGGCGACCGATCTCGGTCATGGAGAGGCTCTTGGAGAGCCAACCGTGCACGGTGGTCCCCGTGGCACGCAGTCGTAGTTCCGACTCCGTGTAGGCGGAAATGAGAAAGTATTTGGTCTCGGGATCGGCCACGCCGCGAACCAACTCGACGATGCGGTCGCCCCGCAGGGTCGGAATGTAGACGTCGACCAGTACGATGGCGGGCCGGAACGTGCGGATCAAGTTGGTGAGTCCGATGGGCCCTTCGCGCGTTTCGACTTCGAACCCCTCGATGGTGAGTCCGCGCTCCAAGAGTCCGAGCTGCGCGGGATCATCATCCACCACGACGAGACGTGGACGCTTTCTCTTCATACCGAAACCCCTCCCGAATGCTCCTCGTGAAACAGGCGACGTTATCGAGCGTAGCCAATCTCGATCCCCTCCGACAACACAACGATGTGTCGAAATGACCCATCGTTGCGCGGCGCCACAACGTGAGCGCACTCGAGCATGGAAGCCTCGAGAAAATGGCCGAACGGCACACCTATCGCCTCTCGTGCGCGCATGTCGGCCCATGGGCGGTCGGGTGCTAGGATCACCTCACGGCGGGGATCATTCACGCCAAAAGGCACCATCCACGTCGGCGCACTTCGATGCATGCGCAAGAATCGCTCACGAAGAGCAGAACCTGCGCGACGTTACCTGATTTCGACGCACATCCAATTTGATAGCGATGAAAGACAGAGCCGATATTTAAGAATTTGCCATTTGACCGACCGCCTCGAAAAGGCGTTTCGTTGCGCGTACGGAAGTTTGCCTCTCCCTTTCAGATAGAAGGAAACGCGTCATGCAACTTCGCTCCGTTTTCGTTTTCTTCGGGTGGACCGTGTTCACGGCATCGGGGTTCTCGATGAGCGGTTGCGCCAGCGACGCGGACACCGACGACACCGGCGCCGGCTCGTCGAGTCAGGAAATCGCGTTGCGGAGAGGGGTCGACTACTCGTGGTCGCGGCCTTCGCCGTCGGGTCTTCGCAGCGCCGGGTACACGTTCGCGGTTCGATATCTCAGTTACGATACGTCGAGCTCCCACGGGAAGATTCTTTTCAAGCCCGAGGCCGATGCACTCAACGCCGCAGGTGTCGACGTCGTGGCCAATTGGGAATGGGGCGCGGACGACGCGCTCGATGGCTACAACGGTGGCGTGGAAGACGCTCGCGAGGCGCTGCGCGTGGCCAACAACGCGGGCATGCCCGCCGGCCGGCCCATTTATTTCAGTGTCGACTTCGACGCAACGGCCGGACAGCAGGCGACCATCAATGCTTACTTCGATGGCGTCATCTCCGTTCTCGGCAAAAACCGGGTCGGCGGCTACGGTGGGTATTATGTGATCAAGCGATTGTTCGACGCGGGCAAGATCGCATGGGGATGGCAGACCTACGCATGGTCGGGCGGCCAGTGGGATTCCCGTGCCCAGCTGCGGCAAGTTCAAAATGGCGTGGTGGTCGCCGGCGGCGAGGTGGATATCGACGAAGCCTTCACCGAGGACTTCGGACAATGGCACCCCTCAGGAGGTGGCGGCGGTGGGGGTGGCGATTGCAGCGTGCACGATGACCACCGGCTCTATTGCGGAAACACGACGGGCGCCGCGATGCGCGCGACCATGGCCGGGTCGTCGGCCGTGGTGAACCACTTGCAGACGTCACCGAGCTGGTTCGATTGCTGGGGCACGGGCGAGCAACACGCCGGCGGCAACACGACCTGGTACCACACGCTGGGCGACGACACGTCCACGTGGGGATGGCTGCCCGGCGTCAACTTGAACACCACGAGCGCATTCGATGCCGATCCCAGCGCGCATGGCCTGCCGCGTTGTGGCTTGCCGCCGTCGAGCTGCGCGGTGCAGGGCGACGGGAAATTGCATTGCGGGAACACGGCCGGCGCCGCCATGTACGCGTCGACGTCGTCGTCCAGCAGCGTGGTCAATCATCTGCGCACGACACCGAGCTGGTTCGATTGCTGGGGCACGGGCGAGCAGCATGCCGGCGGCAACACGACCTGGTACCACACGCTCGGGGACGACAATGGCAACTGGGGCTGGGTGCCCGCGGTCAATTTGAATACGTCCAGCGGATTCGATGGCAATCCGAGCTACAACGGCCTCAAAAAGTGCAATTGACGCCGCGCTGTCGCGGTTGACTCACTTCCCACGCCGAGCAGCTCGAGCCGTTTGAGGGGGGCACGGGGCCGGGATATCCTCGGTCCGTGCCCCGCCGCCCCCAAGTGAGATTGCGATATCGCAGGGCCTACGCCCTGCCCGGGGTTCCGTTCGAGGTGGAGGCGACGCTCGTCAGCTCGGTGGAGACGCCCGTCGACGCCATCGTGTTCGCCCTGGTGGGCCACGAGTTCTGGCGGGCGGGCGAGCACTCGAACTGCAAACAGCTCTTTCGACTGACGGCCAACCACGAGCCGTACACGCTCACCCCGGGCGAGCACCGCTTTCGCTCGACGTTCCTCGTTCCACCGAACGTGCCCGCAAGCTACCAGGGCGGCTATTGCCAGATCGAGTATTGGCTACAGGTTCACGTCGATATTCCCTGGTGGCCGGATCTCAATGAGAACTACGTGATCCCCATGGGTTGGATACCGGGCATGCCCGCGCCGATGGTGCCAGCCGTGTTTCATTCGCTATCGGGGCACGCGGGGAATCGCCCCTACATCGAAATATCTCTGGAAAGCACCGTCGTCGAGTACCAGGGCAACGTACGCGGCCGCGTCTCGATGACGAACGCCTCGAACGTATCGTCCGTGACGGTGCAGGCGATCCGGTCCGAAACGATCCACGGGGGTGTCCCACTCGAGATTCCGCTGGTCGGAGGTGCGCTCGGACAAGGCCCGCCGCCAGAAGGAGAATCGTTTCCGTTCCGCCTCACCTTACCGCCGAACGCCACACCATCGTACCGTGGCTGGCTTTTCGAGGTGCGTTGGTACATCGAGATCGTGGCCTACCTTCTATCGGGCGCGACGGAAGTCGTCCGCGCCCCCATCCAGATCCTGCCACCGTCCGGTCAACCTCCGCCGCCCCGCGGCTGGGTGGCGCCCGTGGGAAAGGAGCGTCGGGCACGCTCGTGGAGATTCATCGCCAAGGCGCATGGTCTTCTCTGCGACGACGAGAACGAGCGCATGACGGCGACCTTCGGTGCGGTGTCGCTCACGATTGGCCTGGAGCAACGCGCTGCCGAGGGGCTCTACGCCGTGGCACGCCTCGAGTGGCCTGCCTTGGGACTCGACCTGCGCATCGAGGAACGGAAGTGGACGGACATGTTGCGCTCCGACGACGTGGAGCTGGGCGAGGTGATCTTCGACAGCGCGTTCGTGGCCACCGGGCGCGATCGCGAGCAACTCCGAAGTTGGCTATCGGTCGATTTCGCCCCCTCGATATGCGGCTTCGCTCAAGCCAGCGTCCGCGACGACGGCGCGCTCTTGCTCATGGGCATCCACGTCATCACGGGTGACCCGCGAGGCGTGCTCTCGCGCTTCGTCGCGGCGGCCGTCCATGCCGCGAAATGCTTCGGGATCGCGCACGATCGTGTACCACCGCCACCCGAGATGGCCGCGTACGAGCCCGTGTGGCGCGCCTTCGCCGAACGCCACGGTGGCCGCCTCGAACGAGGGCGCATGTGGATCCACGATGCGACCTTGGGCATGGATCGTTTCAGCATCGGTACGGACTGGAGCGGTACGCCGCCAACGACCTTGGTGCGGGTGCCCATCGACCCGCCGCTGACGCGCCCCTTCGAAGGCGACGTCTCGCGGCTGCGCGCCAAGGTGCAGGATATCCACGTTGGACTCGACGCCGTCGAGGTGCGTCTACCGGCGCCGCTCGCGGATCCGACGACCGTGGAGCCCATTTTGGTGGAGATGGTCCGCTTGTCGCGCAGCGCGCGCGGGCTGCTCGAGAATCCATTTCGGTGAGGCCCCATGCGACGACGCCCCCTCGTAGACGTGCGATTCCGAACACCGTATGCCCTGCCGGGGGCACTGTTCGAGGTGGAAGCGGTGGTGGTCAGCTCCGCCGACACACCCGTGGATGCGATTTCCCTCACCCTCGTCGGTCACGAATTCGCGAGCATCGACCACAACCGCGAATACCATGAGCTCTTACGGCTGACCGAGAGGCACGAGCCGCGCGTGCTCACCGCTGGCACGCATGGCTTTCGCTCGACCTTCGACGTCCCCCAGGACGCCCCCGCGAGCTTCATCGGAGCGACATCCGAAGTCCTCTATTGGCTCGAGCTCCATATCTCGATCCCATGGTGGCCCGACCTGCGAAAGCAATACGCCGTTCCAATGGGTTGGGGTCCCACCATCCCCACACCGCGAACACCGGAGACCTTTTTCACCAACCCCAATTACCCACGCCCGCGGCCTCACTTGGAGGTGGCGCTGGAGAGCACGTCGATCGAATACAGAGGCACCTTGCGCGGCGCCGTGTCCGTGACGAATGGCAGCAACGTACAGGCCATCGCACTCCAAATAGCCTCGTGCGAGACGATACCTGACATCCCGGTCAAGGTCGAAACGGCTCGCCTCGAATTCGCCATCGCCCGAGGGCGTCAGGCCGAGGGTGCGCGGATTCCCTTCGAAGCCGCTTTGCCCGAGCACATCACCCCCACGTATGCCGGAAAGACCTTCGGGATGTACTGGTGGCTGCATGTCGTCGCCCGCGTCTCCACGGGCACGGGTGTCGGCCTGCGCATTCCCATCGTGGTCACCCCGCCGTCGGGTCGCCCCGCGCTTGCCCCGGGCCCGGTAGCGCCGGTGGGAAAAGAGCGCCGTGCCGAGGTGTGGAGTGCCGTGGCCCAGGAGCATGCTCTCGTGTGCGACGCCGAAAACGAGCGCATGACCGGTTCCTTCGAAGCGGCATCGCTCGAGATTGCCTTGGAGCAGCGAACCGCCGGAGGCCTCCACGCCGTGGCCCGCGTGTCGTGGGCTTCCCTCGGCCTCGACCTGCACATCGACCCGCGGCGATGGTCCGACATCTTGCGGCCCAACACGGTGGAATTCGAAACGGCGGACTTCGACGAGGACTACGTGACCACGGCCAGAAATAGCGAACAACTGCGAAGTTGGTTATCCCCCGAGATGGTCGAATCGATAGGCCACTTCGACGAGGTCAACGTCGACGACCGGGGCGCCGTTCTGGTCAAGCGCATGCTCGTCATCAGCACCGCCCCCGCTGCGCTCTCGCTCTTCGTCGCTCGCGCGGTCCACGTAGCCAGAAGATTCGGAACCGCCCACGCGCACGTCCCACCGGCGCCGGAAATGGCAGCTCATGCGCCTGCATGGCGTGCCTTCGCTGAACGTTTTGGCGGGCGGCTCGAGTGCGGGCGCATGTGGATTCACGAGGCGACCTTGGGCATGGAGCGTTTCAGCATCGGTACGGACTGGACTGGACAGCCGCCATCGACCTTGGTGCGCCTGGCCATCGACCCACCGCTGACGCGCCCCTACCAAGGCGACCTGTCGCAGCTACGCGCTCAGGTGCAACATATCCACGTTGGGCTCGATGCGGTCGAAGCGCGGCTCCCGGCGCCGCTCGCGGATCCCGCAGCGGTCGAGCCTATTCTGCTGGAGATGGTGCGTCTATCGCGTGGCGCGCGCGGCCTACTCGATAATCCGTTTCGCTGAGTCAAAAGCATCTTGTTACGCCAAGTGAAGAGGCACTTCACACGATGATCGATGCGATCATGCGTGGTGCAGCAAGTGAGAGTGAAATGTTCCTCCGCCAAGCGCGACGCGTTGCTTCATTGCATCCCGCGCAACGGAGGAACGACTTTTCGTGCCTTGAGCGTGACCTCGAATGTTGATACGGACTGACGGTTGGCAAACCTTCCAGTCTACCAGGGATGTGCTCATGAATAAAGTTCTTAGAAAGTCCTTCGGACTTCTCGCAGGCGCGTTCATTCTCCCGGTCGTGGCGTGCAGCGACGATTCGAACAACGGCGGTCCCCAGAACCCGCCCCCGAACCAAAACCAGAGCCTTCTCCAGTTCCTCGGCGTGACGCAAAACGCCGACTCGATCGACTACGTGGAGAACAAGAAGCAATTCCAGCTTCACACGCTGCTCACGGAGCAGCGCCACGACAAGACGAACGACCTGAGCGACGTGATGCCGACGGACCCCGCGGCAGGCCTCGCGAAGTTGTTTTCCGTGGACGATGACATCGTGGCGAAGCTCGATGCGTACACGCAAAATCTCGGGCCCATCGAGACGATGTCCAATGCCATCTACGAGGCCCTCAAAGCCAAGCGGAAGATCTTCGTCTACGGCACCGGCGCCACCGGGCGTCTCGCCAAAGAGATGGAGAGCACGTTCTGGCGCCCGTTCTGGAAAGCCGTGCAGGCCGCAAACAATGGCACCATCTGGGAAGCGAAGATCAAGAGCAAGGTGGCGGAGGCCATCGGCGATGCGCTCGTCGGGGAGATGACCGGCGCGGATCGAGCCCTGATTGCTTCCCTGGAGGGCTTCGAAGATCTGCAGATGATCGGCAGGATGCAGCTCGAAGATCACAACATCACGAAGGGCGACGTGGTGATCGAGGTGACCGAGGGCGGAGAGACCTCCGCAGGCATCGGCGCCGTGCTGGCCGGACACAAGCAGTGGAAGGACGCCGACGGCTACGACGCGGCCACCGCCGCGAAGAACCTCTTCTTCGTGTACAACAACCCCGACGACAAGCTGCTGCCGTTCGACCGTAGCCGCAGCGTCATCGAGGAGGCTGGCATCACCAAGGTCAACTTGACCACGGGCCCGCAAGCCATCACCGGCTCCACGCGCATGCAGGCGACGACCATCGAGACGTACGTCATCGCCCACGCGCTGCAGTACGCGGTCGCCAAGTTCCTCAAGAACGACGCCGGCCTCGATGCGACGGAGCTGACGGCGCTCGGGTTCGAGCAAGAGCTCACCTTGAAGGAGCGCCTGCAGCGCTTCAAAGACATCTTGGCCGCGGTCAAGGCGAGCGGCCCCGCGATGGCCAAGCTCACCGAGCTCGAAGCCGACACGTACCGCAACAACCACTTCTCCACGTACTTCGCCAACAAAGGCATCATCACCGTCTTCATCGACGGCACCGAGCGCGCGCCGACGTTCCGTCTGCAAAAGCTCGATACCATCGTGGACCCGAAGAATCCCGGCGGGGGTGTGCCGCCGCGCCAATCGTGGTTCCAGGTGTGGACGACCGCGAAAACACAGACAGACGCCTGGCAGGCGTTTCTCGGCCGTCCGTTCAAAGGTCTCGACCAGCCACGCTACGATGCGGCGTTCAAGGCCGAGATCAAGGACCCGTACCTCTTGGCCCCCGCCAACCGTGGCTTGATCGACGCAGGGACGGAGCAGCAGAACTACTACGACTTCTCGTACTCGCCCGCGAACGTGGAGCGCCGCGGGCCCAGCAAGGACGACTTGGGCGTGTTGATTGCCGTCGACGACGAGTCGAAGCAGGTCAACGACCCGAACTTCGACTTCGACAAGTTCACGTACGCGTTCCAGAACAAGGAAGCGAAGGTGGCGCTCGTGACGGTGGGCACGTCGGCCAACACGGAGTGGCGTGGCACGGCGTCGGGTGCGCCCAAGATCCACGTGCAGGTGGACGACAAAAACGACCCGATGCACGTCGACCAGCAGATTGCGCTCAAGGTGCTGCTCAATGCGCACTCGACGGCGGTGATGACCCGCCTCGACAAGGTGGTCGGCAACACGATGACCAACGTGAACCCGTCCAATTTCAAGCTCGTTGGGCGGGCGACGTACCTATCGCTCCTGCACATCAACGACGTGCTCCACAATCCGCACTGGATCCAGGCACACGGCCAGCGCGCGGACATCACGTACCAAGAGGCCAATGCGATCCTGTACGACGTGATGCCCTACGTGGCCCAGAAGCGCGCGGAGAACAATCAGAACGCCGCCGAGGTCTCCCTCATCATCGTGCGCGTTCTCGAGTCGCTGCGGCAGAACAAGCGGGTCACGTTGGATGAGTGCCTCGATCTGCTCAAGAACCAGGGCGGCTTGAATGGGTACTTGAAAGACGTCAAGACGCGCTGACGCGCTAGAAGAAGCACGCCGAGACGGGGTGGATGCCTAGACGACATCCACGCCCGTCTTGCGGGGGCTTGCGTTTTGCGGCGGCTTGGAGCGTCCGCCGTGTATTCTTTCGGGTTCGGTGGAAGCCCCTCTTCAAAATGGCGAGATTCTGGCCTCGAAGTACCGTGTGGAGACGGTGCTGGGGTCCGGCGCCATGGGTGTGGTGGTGGCAGCCCGGCACATGCAGCTGGGCTCGCGGGTCGCGCTGAAGTTCATGTCGCGCGAGGCGCTGCGCGTGCCGGAGGCGGCCACGCGGTTCATGCGGGAAGCGCGCGCGGCAGCGGCGCTGAAAAGCGAGTACGTGGCCCGCGTGAGCGATTTCGGGACGCTCGACACGGGCGCACCCTACATCGTGATGGAGCTGCTCGAAGGGTGCGATCTCGACGATCTGCGAAAGAAGCGCGGTCCGCTTCCGATTCCCGAGGCCGTCGGCTACGTGCTCGATGCGTGCAAGGCGATGGACGAGGCCCACGCGGCGGGCATCGTCCATCGTGATTTGAAGCCGAAGAACATGTTTCTCACGCAGCGTGCCGATGGAACGCCCATCGTCAAGGTGCTCGATTTCGGCATTTCGAAATTCGCCCACGACGAAGAGATGGGCGCGAGTGCGACCCATAGCGGTGCGATTCTGGGTTCGCCCGCCTTCATGTCACCGGAGCAAATTCGAAGTGCCAAACACGTCGATGCGCGGGCCGACATTTATGCGCTGGGTGCGGTGCTGTTTCAGCTTCTCACCAATGAGGCGCCCTATGGCACGCAATCACTGGGCGAGTTGTTCTCGGCCATATTGACCCGGGAGCCGCGCACGCTGCGTGAGTTCCGTCCCGACGCCCCCATCGCGCTGGAGTCGGTCGTTTCACGCTGCTTGAGCAAGGATCCCGGCGGGCGCTTTCCCAATGTTCGCGAGCTTGCCGCGGCGCTGCATCCCTTTTTGACTACGGCGTCCTTCGCGGGCACGCTGGCATCGGCGGGTGTGCAGGCGCCACCCTCGCTGCATGTTGCCACCGCCCAGACGACATTGGGGCCGGCATCGACGACCAGGTCCGACGCTCGAACCAGCACCAACCCGCGCGCGAGCACGAACCTAGCTGTGCTCATTGGCGGATTCGCGGCCATCGGCCTGGTGGTGCTGGTGCTCCTGGGAGCACTTGCCTTGCGCAAGCTCCGTCATCAGGAGGACGCGCCCACGGCGGCGGATAGGATTGCGGCGCCGCCTCCTCCGGTGGCCGCGGAGACCGTGAGCGCGCCGGCTCCGTCCGCGCTTTCGGCCCCGACGGCGAGTGCGCTACCGTTGCCGGCCGAGAGCGCGAGTGCTCCTCCGCCCAAGCTTAGTCCTCCCAAGACGAAGTCGTCGGGCACGACCACGCGCCCGACCAACCGCCCGAAGAAGCCGGACCCTTTCTCGTACCCGGACTGAACATGCACCGCACGCACGCAATCTTCGCAACCACATTGGCCGCGGCCCTGCTTTGCACCTCGATGGCGTCGGCGCAGACGGGGGACTCGCAAGCTGCGGGTCGGGCGCTCTTCGACGAGGGGATGCAGCTGTTCGAGCGGGGAAAGTTCACCGAAGCTTGCCCCAAGTTCGAAGCAAGCCTGGCGCGTTTTGCGGGCATTGGAACGCGCGGCAAATTGGCCGAGTGCTACGAGAAACTCGGGCGCACGGCGAGCGCGTGGGCCTTGTACCGCGAGGTCGTCGCGCTCGCAGCGCGCGCGGGCGACGCCGATCGCCAGGCGCTCGGCGAGGAGCGCGCGAAAGCATTGGAGCCAAAGCTTGCGCGCCTCACGATCACGGTGGCCGCAGGGGGCTCGGTGTCGGGCCTCGTCGTCAAACGCAATGGGGTAGCTTTGGCCGCGGGGGAGCTGGGATCGACCATCGCGGTCGACCCGGGTGAAGTCGTGGTGGAGGCAACGGCGCCCGGCCGGAAGACGTGGACGCAACGCGTTCCCGCCGAAGCCGCCCACACGGCGCGCGTCGAGGTGCCGGTGCTCGAGGCGGATGCGGCCAAGGCGGAGGCTCCGGAGAAGATCGGCGACATGCCGCCGAAGTCCGAGACCGCGCACTATGGGTGGCAGCGCACGGGAGGGCTCGTCATCGGTGGCGTGGGTGTGGCGACGATGCTCGTCGGCGGGTATTTCGGGCTATCGGCCAAGTCGACCTACGACGATGCCTTCAAGGGCAATTGCAACGACAGCACCAACACGTGCAACAGCCAGGGCCTTCAGGATACGGACAGCGCGAAGGACAAAGCGTTGGTCTCGACGATCCTCGTCGGCGCCGGCGCGGCGATGACGGTGACCGGCGCGGTGCTCTTTTTCACGGCGCCGAAGCGAGTCTCGGGTACGGCATTGCGCGTGGCGCCTGACGGCGGCGTGGGGCGCGCGGGCGTCGTGGTGTCGGGTCGCTTTTGATCAGGGCTCGCGCTCACCGACGTAAATCGTAAACAGATTGCCGCTTCTTACATGCATGTACAAATGGCAATTGTCGGGCGATATCCACGACGGATATTCGAGATCCGCGATGCCGAGCTCCGTTACCTGACGCCACCTTTTTGAACGGACCGTTCGCGGTCTCACGGCGTGCCTCCCAAATGTCGTTGCCATCGTTCGCATCGCGTCCATCACCTGAGTAGAACAAGATCATCCCGTCGGCGCTGAGCACGGGAGTATCTTGTCGATTAGACGTCTCGTCGGGTGGCGGAACGGCTTCGGTACGGAGGTAGCCTCCACCGGATGCGAAGGCCCGAAAGAGATGAGGCGATGCACCGTCCCGATACGATCCGAACCAGAGCTCCCCGGCATCGGGGTGAGGAATGGATTTTGGTCTCCCGCGTCGCTATTCACGCTGCCAAGATCGAACGGCGTGAAGCCCGCATCGATAATCAGTCGGGAGCCACCAACGAGCTTGGCTGTGTGATGGTCACCGGTTTGCCGCGTAAAAACAATTCTCAGTTGGTCGGCGGAGATGGACGGCGCGAGCTCTTTCGCAGCCGTGTTCACCCCATCCACAAGACGAATATCGTCAAAATTCTCGACCGAACTGTTACGCGTCGCCACGTAAATGTCTTCGGTTCCGCCATCCACGGGTATTCCGTGGAAATAGATGGTCCGTTCGTCGGGGGAAAGCGTCGCCGATCGCACGGATGGCCACCCGAGTCTGGTGATACCTGGGACGTCCCGCCGAGTGAATTGCGCGTCCGGGTTACACCCTGCGTCGGTCACGCCCGGAGCGTCGGGCACATGGACATCGCCACCAGCATCCGGATCGCCCAGCGAGAGGTCGGTCTCGAAGGCCCATGTGGTGGCACAAGCCGTCGCGCAGAGCGACGCAAGGGCGGTCATCACGACGGCTACACGACGAATTCGGGAAGGCATGGGATCTCTTAGTTCACCGAAGATCGTTAGCTTCACACGATCGCTCAAGCTTCGCCCATCGCGAACACGGGAAGCTTACTGCGGGCGGACGCCGACGAGGATTGTTTGCTTGCCGTCGGCATTCGTCGTGTGTACGTACAGGCGGCAGCCATCACGGGAAACCCACGATGGGTAGTCGCGTGAATTCGCGGAGCTAAGCTCCGCCACGAAGAGACCTCCCTTGAATGAGGTGCTCTCCGCGTCCCAGCGGGCCTCCCAAATGTCGTTCTGGTCGTAACCACCATCGCCGTCGCCCGCGTAGAAGAGGGTCTTGCCATCGGCGCTGAGCACGGGGGCCTCCTGCCGCGTGGAGCTCGCGTTCGGAGGTTCAACGGGTTTGGCTTCACCGAAACCTTCCCCAGAAGCCAGCGCTCGAAACAACTGTCCCTTGTTGGTTGCCAAATCGGACCGAGATGACGAAAACCAAAGCTCGCGAGCGTCGGCGCTAATGAACGGGGTTTGATCGGCGGCCTCACTGTTCACATTGCCGATCGCCTGCACGTTAGAGAAGTTCGCAATCGTTTGCAGCCGAGAGGCAATGAAGACTTGGAGCGATGAAAAGTTACCTGATTGTCTAGAGAAGACAATCTTCAATTTGTTCGAAAAGAGACTCGGATTCCCATCGCTCATCGAACCATCATTCCCAATGGGCAGCTCCTGAATGCCCACGAATTTACCCGCCGGGCTGCTCCGCGTTGCCATGTAGAGTTTCGAAGTTCCTCCGTCGCTCTCGGCGCCATTGAAATAGATCTCCTGTTCGTCCGGGGATAGCGTGGCCGAGCCGAGGATCGCCCATTTCAACGTCGAGATGCCGGGTACCTCTTGCTTTGCGAACGGCTTGCTCGTGTCACAAGGCCCTCCGCCACCGTTGGGGGCGTCGGCCCCTGCATCCTGATCGCCCAGGGTGAGGTTATCCTCGAACCCCAAGACGGTGGCGCACGCGGCCGCGCAAAGCGAAGAGACGATGGCCAGAACGACGACTCGGTGACGGATCCGAGAGGACATTGTGCTCTTTTATCATCAATGAATCCGAAATGCCGATACGGCTTCTTGGCGGCGACCGCCCTTTGCCTGAATGGTGCGTGTACGCACGACCGTGCGCCGGTGCACACCACGGTCACCGCCGCGAGCCCCCAAGAAGGGCCCCCGGTGCGCATCATGCATCACGACGTGCACCTCGCGCTCCAGCTCGAACCGCCGGGGCTCTCGGGGAGCGCGATGCTGCGCGTGCGGGCTACGCAGCCGACGCAGACCTTGGTGCTCGATGCCAAGGACCTGCGTGTGACCCAAGTCGCGCGCAGCGGAATACCTCTCCCCTTTCGGCAGGAAGGCGAGCGGCTCTTCGTGGAGCTTTCGGCACCGCTCGAGGGCGATGCCACCTTGCAATTCACCTGGCAGGGGTCCCTCACGGGGAAGATGCCGCGCCTTTCACGCGAGCACGGCGAAGTATGGGCGGGCTACCGCACCTCGGCCTGGATGCCCACCTTGCTCGCGCCCGAGCAGCGGGCCACCCTGGCGTTGCGCATCACGGCGCCCGCGGAGTTGAAGGTCGTGGCGAGCGGGCGCGCCCTCGGTGCCCGCCCCGCCGGTGAAGGCCGCACGACCCATGCATTCGCGTTGGAGCAGCCCGCGCCCACGTTTCTCTTTGGCTTTGCCGCAGGTCGCTTCGCGGAGGCGGAGCTCGCAGTCGACGGCGTGAAGCTGCGGGCCCTCGGGCCGGCGGGGGCCGATCTCGCGGGCGCGCTGGCCATCACGGCGCCGATGTACCGCTTCTTGCGGCAGCGAACTGGCCTCGCCATCCCGTCCACGGAGTACACGCAGGTGTTCGTCCACGGCGACGCCGCACAAGAAGCTGCAGGGCTTGCGTTTCTCTCGGCCGAATCGCTGGACGACGTGCGGACCGATCCCACCGAGGATTGGATCTTCTCGCACGAGCTGTCGCATCAGTGGTTCGCCTGGCGCGTCGCGTGCGCCGACTTCGGGGACTTCTGGCTCAACGAAGGCTTCGCGACGTTTCTCGTGGCCGCCTACAAGGAAGAGCGCTGGGGACACGAGGCCTATGCGCGCGAGGTCGCCTTGTGGCGCACGCGTTCGGCGAAGGTCCACGACGAAGGGCGCGATGCGCCGGTTTCGCTGCCAGGCCATCCCGCCGAACCTGCCGCCCGCGGCGTCACGTACTCGCGGGGTGCCCTCGTCCTCCACAAGCTGCGAACCGAACTCGGCGATGCTGCGTTCTGGGCGGGGATCCAACGCTACGTCCGCGAGCAGTCCGGTCGCGCGGCGCATACCGAGCACCTCCGCGCCGCGCTCGAGGCCGCCGCGGGGCGCGATTTGAAGCCGTTCTTTGCGCACTGGGTCTACGCGCCGGCATCGGATCTTTAACTGGAAGAAAAAGGTTGGGCTTCCGCTTGGTCGAGCACTTTACAAACTAAACGTGCGGTTTACATATCGGGGTGTAACGAAACTAAACGAACAGTTTTCTAAAGGTCGATTCGGAGGCTCCCATGATCTCGTTGAAAGGCACCGCGGCATTCGTTTCCCTCAGTCTGGCTCTCCTGGGTTGCGCAAGCAGCGGCGTCACCGCCCCGCAAAGTGCGTCGGGTAGCGCCGTTTCCTACGCGGAAATCGACCGCTCGACGACCTACGCGCCCTCGCCGAACCGCGTCGAGGAGGCTCCTGTCAATGCGACGGCTCAGTCGCCGGGCTACCGCGGCGTGGGCTGCAACGAAGCGCCGACCTCGGTGGGCGCGGGCATCATGAGCAGCCCGAACGCGCGCCTCTGCCCCTGAATCTTTTTTGGAAGTCGAGCAAAACTGAACGTACAGTTTGAGCTATAGTCGAGATCGCATGACCGAAGCCCGGACGAAACACGCGTCTCGAAGCACGGAACCGAAACCACGCGGGCGCCAGCGCAGCGTGGAGGCCGAAGCGGCCATCATGACGGCGACCATCGATCTGCTTCGAAAAAAGTGTCTTCGGGAGGTCACGGCCGATGCGATCGCGCAGCGGGCGGGTGTGAGCAAAGCCACCCTCTACAAGTGGTGGCCGAACAAGAACCTCATCGCGCTCGACGCGTTCACCGCGAAAATGAGGCAAAGCGTCCCGGTTCCCGACACGGGTTCGGCGTGCCAAGACTTCACGGAGCAGATCAAAGCGGTCATTCGCTTTTACACGAGCCCGGGCGGGGCGTGCATCCGCCACTTCATCGCCGAAGGGCAGAGCGATCCTGCGTTTTTGGCCCTGTTTCGCGAGCGGTTCCTGAAAAATCGACGCGCCGAGGTGCGCATCATCTGGGAACGCGGGGTGAAACGCGGTGAAATCCGCGACGGGTTGGATGAGGACACGGTCATGGACCTGATTTATGGGCCAATGATTTACCGCCTATTGGCGGGCCACGCCCCCCTCGACGACGCCCACGCCGAAGCGATGATTGCGGCTGCGTTTCGCGGCCTGCAGCAATGAGTTCCGAGCCAAATTAGACGGACCTACTGGTCAATCTGGTTCGATTGTGCGCGCCTGTTTGGAGAGGCGCGCTCACACGCACATTCAATTATGGCGGGACGTTGCGTAGGCAATTGCATCGCCATATCGTCTTCAATATCGTCCGCGACCTCGAAGTGCCCACGTCACGCACCACCAATCGCGTCAACCGCACGAAGGGTCGCCATGAAAACTACCGCGCTTCTCCTATTGGGAATTGCACTCGCTAGCTCCGCCTGCAGTAGCAGCGGCTCCGCCAACGACGATGCAGCCGATCCGGTGTCCAATGCCTCGGAGCTCGAAGCGGATGCGGTGAACGCCGTGCCGAAGACGATGGCGTACGTCGAAGTCAATTCGAACAACTTCAACAACATTGGTTGCTATACGTACGGCTCACCCGCAAAACAATACTTCAACATGGCCTCGATTTTTGCGGCCAATATCAATTACGACAGCGCCAGCGGCAAGCCTATATTGTACTTCAACCCCCAGGTCGACCAGGTTCTCAATGGGACGAATTACGTCAAGAACCTGCAATCGCAAGGCATCAAGGTGCTGCTCACAGTGCTCGGCAATCATCAAAATGCCGGCTGGGCGTGTTTCCGCGATGAAGCTACCGCCCAAAACTTCGCGCAGCAGCTTTCCAATGCGGTGAACAAATATGGGCTCGATGGGATCGACATCGACGACGAGTATTCGAATTGCACGTCGAACAATACGTCGCTCATCATCGTGGCGAGCAAAATGCGCGCGGCGATGCCGACCAAGATCATCTCCAAGGCCCTGTTCACGGATCTTTCGTATTTCCAGGCCTCGTGGAATGGGCACAAGCTCGCCGAGTACCTCGATTATGGCTTCGAGATGACCTACGGGGCGACCAACTACGGCAGCCGCCTGAGTGGGTACCTCTCCAATGGGATGACCAAGGCCAAATTGGGCATTGGCGCTTCCACGGGCGGGAGCGATGGGCCGCGGGCCGCGCAGTACGTGAAGGACAATGGGATTGGGAGCTTCATGGTCTACAACGTGACCAAGAGCTCGCAGTCGTACCTCTCTGGTACGTCGAACGTGCTTTTCGGCGCGTCTACGCAGACGAAGGCGAATTGCCTGCAGTAAGCACGGTGATGCCGTCGGGGCCCGCGAGGATGGCCTTGCGGGCAATGCGGTAGAACAGCGACGTTTCCACGACGCCGGCGGTGAATTTGAGCACCTGGTTCGCCGCCGCGAGCTCCGGCATTTCACCGAATCGCACGTCGGCCAGCCAATGACCGTGTTTGGTGACCAGCGGCTTTCCGCCGGCGTCGCGGCGCACCTCGATGCGGGAGGTCGGGAACGCGCGAAGGCACTGCGCGCGCACGTGCTCCACGGCCTCGGGCAGGACCTCGAGTGTGATCGGATAACGCGTGTCCAACCGATCGACGAGCTTCGACGTATCGCCGATGAGGACGAAGACGTCGGCCATGCAGGCGAGCAGCTTTTCACTCGTGTGGATGCCGCCGCCGCTCTTGAGTGCATTGAGCTCGCGATCGAGTTGGTCGCACCCGTCGAGGTACAGGTCGAGCCGCGCGACGTTCGCGGTGTCGTGAACGGGAATGCCCTTCGCGCGCAGCAGCGCCGCGGTCGGATCGGCCGACGTGTAGAACTCCACGCCTTGCACGGGCTTGGCCGCGAGAAGCTCGACGAGGTACGCGATGGTGGAGCCTGCGCCCAGGCCTACTTTGGTGCCCGGCTCGATGAGCTCGCGGGCTTTTTCCGCGGCGATCTTCTTCAGGTCCATGGCGTTTCTCGAAGCACCTCGCCGAGGATGTCCACCGCGGAGACGATTTGGTCGTCGGAGAGGTACGGTGCGGGGCCGAGGCGAAGGTAGTCGGCGCGGCTGTCCGTGCGCACGCCGCGTGCGGCGAGTGCGCGTTGCAGCTCCCCTGCCCGCGCGGTGCGGAGTGAGAGGAAGCCGCCCAGGCCCTCGAGCGGCGTCGTGCGATCGCGCGTGATGAGCGCCTCCGGCGCATTCAGCGCGTCGAAGCGCGCGACGAGCAGGCCCACGTGATGCTGGTACACACGGCGCAGAAACGCCGGCGTGAGGCCGTGCTGCGCAAAAAACCAGAACACGCGGGCGGCGCGGTAGTGGCTCGTCGGATCGTAGGTCGCGCCGGCGAAACGGCTCGCGCCCGTGCCGTAGGCGACCTTGCCGGGCTCGTGCTCGTCGGAGAGCGCGTCGAACTCGGCGAACCACCCGGTGACGACGGGCCGCATGCCCTCGGCGTGCGCGGGCACGCGCATGAAGCAATTTCCCTCGCCGAGCTGCAGGTATTTGTACCCGCCGCCGAGCACCCACGCCGACGATAGCCCCTGCCCCGGAATGGAGAACGCCGCGGGCCCGATGGCGTGGTACGCGTCGACCACCAGCTCGACACCGCGCAATAGGCAGCGCTCCGCGAGCTCGCCCAGCCCGGGGACGATGCGCGAGGTCTCGAAGAGCACCGACGACACGAACACAGCCGCGGTGCGTTCGTCCGCCGCGCCCGCGAGACGTTCGGCCAACGTGTCCACGGGATCCACCGGCAGGGCGACCACGTCGAGCCCTGCCTCGCCGAGGCGCGTGAGCTGACGACGCAGGGTGTGAAATTCCCCCAACGTGGTGACGATGCGCGGACGGCGGCGCAGATCCAGCGCGGAGAGGAAGCGCAAAACGAGCTCGTGCGTGCTGGCGCCGAGTGCCAGTTCCGCCTGGGGATCGTCCAGAAAGGTGCGCAGGCCGGCCCGCACTTCGTCGGCCTTGGCGAACGCGCGCCCCCACTTCTCGTCGACGTCGCGCGCGGCGTCTTGGAAGGCCTCGATTTGGCCCTCCAAGGCGAAGTCGGGCCACGCCTGATGCGAATGGCCCGACAGCAAAAGCCGTTTGGCAACTTGGAATTGCGAATAGTGCGGCGCGAGTGCATTCGGCGTGCGGCGCAGCTCTGCCAATTTGACGTCGTTCATCGGCAGCCTGCAATCTACACGAGCCCCCCGTTTCAGTCGAGAAATGCCGGTGCCTTCGGCAGCGAGGCGAAGTCTTCGGGATCGTGCTGGACGACGAACCGAGCGTGCTCGGTGCGCAGCAGGCCTTCGACGCGATCCATCGACGCCTGCGTCTGCGCGCGATCGAAGTTCCAACTTGGCGCGATATGACCTTTCCAATTCGCGCGACTGTGCGCCAAATCTCCGGAGAGAACGAGCGCCCCGCTGTTGGCGAGGTGCAGTTCGAGGGACTGATGGCCCGGCGTGTGTCCGGGTGTCTGCAGAATGCGAACGCTGCCGTCGCCGAACACGTCGTAGTCGGCGTCGAGCAGCTTGATGTTGGCTTTTCGATATTCGGAAAAGACGGAAGGATCGATGCCGAGGGCCGGTGGCGTTTTGGTACCGTTCTCGAACTCGTGCCGGTTGAGGAGCCAGGTCGATGACGTGAATTGGTTCGCGTTGCCCGCATGATCGGCGTGCAGATGCGAGAGGCCCACGAACGTGATGTCGCTCGGACTCAGTGAAAGGGCTTTCAGTCGTTCGCTCAGCGGGACGTCCACAAACTCCCGACCGACCAGGTCTTTTACGCCCTCTTTCGATTGAGCGGTCGAGTCTTTGAGGCCCGTATCCCAGAGAAGTATGCCTTTGGGATGGCGGATGACGAAGCACGGAACGGGCATCCGCTCCCCTTTCCCGGTGGGTTTGCCATCAGCGGAAAAGAACCCCATATCGTCGATTTCGAAGTGGCCGCAATCCAGTGTGTACAGCCGGACGCGCTGCGACTGTGGCGAGTCGGTGGCGGTCTTGGCGCTGCCCGAGCAGGCGATACAGAACGAGGATGCCCACAAACCTAGGGCCATGCTAAGCCAAGCCGACGCTTTCGGAATCATGGCCCGAGTGTGGGGCCAAACTTGGCTCGTCCAAGTCTTTCAAGATGGAGTTTTGTCATGCGCAACGCGCGCTTGTTCGTTCTCGCCGCACTGACCATCGCGGCGTTTGGGTGCCGGGAGAAAAAGCAACAGGTTGACGTCGGGGCGAAGAGCGAAACGCCGACGACGGGCGCCGCGACGACGGGGGACACGGTCTGGATCGGCCACATCGGGTCGCTCTCCGGCACCGACGCCGTCTTCGGCCAGTCGACCGACAACGGAACGAAGCTCGCCGTCGAAGAGCAGAACAAGAAGAACGGCATCAAGGGCAAGAAGGTGATGCTCAAGACGCTCGACGATCAGGGCAAGCCCGAGGAGGCTGCGGTCGCGGCGACGCGTCTCATCACGCAGGACAAGGTTTCGGTGCTGCTCGGCGAGGTGGCGTCCACGCGCTCGCTGGCCATGGCGAGCATTGCGGACTCGAACCACATCCCCATGGTGAGCAGCGGCTCGACGAACCCGCGGGTCACCAAGGATGGCGACAAGACACGGCCGTATGTGTTCCGCATCTGTTTCTTGGACAACTTCGCGGGAACGGTCATGGCGAAATTCGTCACCGAGAATCTGAAGCTGACGAAGGTGGCCATCCTGCGCGACGTCGGAAACGATTATTCGATGGGCCTCGCGCAGTTCTTCCGCGAGACCTTTCAGAAGCGCGGCGGCGAGATCGTGGCCGAGCAAAGTTTCAAGTCCGGGGAGCAGGACTTCAAAGCGCAGCTCACGGCCATCAAAGGGAAGAATCCCGAGTTGATTTACGTGCCGGGCTACTACACCGAAGTATCGCTCATTGCCCGTCAAGCGCGCGAACTCGGGATCAAGCAGCCCTTCGCCGGGGGCGATGGGTGGGATTCCGGGAAGCTCTACGAAGTAGCCAAGGGCTCCCTGGACGGGTCATATTTCTCGACGCACTACAGCGGGGACGATCCGTCGCCGACGGTGCAAGACTTCATCACGCGCTACAAGGCCATCTACAACACGCCGCCGGACACGCTGGCCGTCCTCGGCTACGACGCCGCCAAAGTGGCCATGGATGCCATGGAACGCGCAACGGAGCTCTCCGGGCCGGCGATTCGCGATGCGCTGGAGAAGACGAAAGACTTCAAGGGCGTGAGCGGCAACGTGACGATCGACGGGGATCACAATCCGATCAAGAGCGCGGTCATCATGACCATCGAACAAAACAAAGCGAAATACACGGCAACCGTGCAGCCATAACCGAAGAGAGAGAATTCACAGGAAGACGGGAAGACAGGAAGGGCTTGAAATGGGCGAAACCGCGATGAGCGGCGCCAACTCTCACCCCTTTCCGTCTTCCCGCTCTCCTGTGAATTCTCCTACTCCGGACGGCGCGCATTTCGGAGTATGAGCATATTGAGCAACGTTTGCTCATTACGCGCACTCCGTTGTGCAGATGTTGCTCGATGCACGATTTTGCTCGAGAAGGAGCCTTCGCGGACGCAACTCAACTGGACAGGCGCCATTGCCGTTGCAAGATGGCGTCATGTGGCGGCAGCTCGGCGCGCGTGTGCTTTTCTTCGTCTTGGTTGCATGGGTCGTATTCTGCTGGGTCTCCATCCTGCAGCAACCACCGCAACCCGTGAGTGCCGCGGAGGCGCCACCGCCACGGAGCACTGAGAATTCGGCCGGGCCGTTCGTGGATCAAGCGACGTTCGAACGTGCGTCATGCCCTTCACTGGAGAGCCCCAGTTACCAAAAATTCGAATGGATGTCGGACGACGCCTTGATTGCGGCAGGTTGGCCCGCTCGGCTCAAGAAGCTCGACAAATTGAGAGCCACTTCGCCGCTGTCCGGGGTTCCCACCATCCCGCTGAGGCCCACGGAGTCCGTTGTCTCGCCCAAAGTGACCTCGCGCGGGACCCTGATCGGAATGAATGCCGGAAAGGCTCACTGGCTGGCGAGGGTCGATGCATCACCCGGCCATCGAGTGCTTGCATTTCGAGAAGACGTCACTGGGTATCCATCGACGTTCGGAGAGTTGGGGGACGGCTTTTTCTCGGCCGACGTAAGCTCCGACGGTACGCTGCGCAAGCTCGATGATGCGCTGAACGTCGTCGCGGAGCGCCGCGGGATCAGTCCAGATGGCGGGCAGCAACTCTTCGACCCCGACGGCCGTGGAGGTCTTTACATGGTGACGAATTCGATCGCCGAGGTGACGGTGGCCCATCTCGGAGCCGACCTCCAGGACCTCGCGCAACCGCGCACCTTTCGGGTGCCATCTGGACCCGATATCCACTTTTTTCTCCGCCGCATCGGTCATGCTTCCGACCGCCACTGCATCGAGTTCGGCTGCTCCCAGATATCACGCTATCAGGCGGACGCGTGCCCGTCTCGCTACTTGCTTCTGGATGCGAATCTGAAGCCACGGTCCATTTCTCACGAGACGCCCCCAAGCCCGCCGCTACCGGAGGCGAGCCTCCCGTGGACCCCGCAGGTCATCTTCGTCCGCGCGGCGGCGGGCGTGGTTCTCTTGGTGCTGCTGATCGGTGCCGGCTTGCGGCTCCGATGGCAAAGAATTGCACACGAGATCGCGTTCGGGGCCATCGAAGGGGAGATTGTCCAGGACCGCGGAACGGAAATGGCCATTCGTTCCACCGCCGGGGTTTTTACGCTACCGCGTGCACACGTCCGTCTCAGGGGCTTCGTGCGCGGCGCACCGCTTCAAGGCCCATGTGTACTGGCCAGTCGCTTCTCGGGTTCGACCGAAGAAGGGCCCTACCGGGGAAGCGCTCTCGCGTTTGCCCCCGGTGCGGAGATTCATATCTTCCCCGGCGGAAGGGCCTCCGCACGAGAATTCGTGCACACGAGGATCGCCACCATGATGACATCGGCTACGACCTTCGTCGTCGTGCTCACCACGGTCGTCTGTTTGCTATGCCAATTGTGGGACCGCTACTGAGCGAGAGATTTCAACCGCCAAGACAGATTCGCCCAAGATCGTCAAACAGAAAACGACAAACACCAAATTCTGTTTATCATCGTTTCCTCTTCCACTCTTGGCGACCTTGGCGTCTTGGCGGTTCGCTCCTCTGGGCTTATTCCCCCCCCCACGGCCGCGGAGTGTCGCTCATATCGAAATAGAGGATGCCGCCCTGGGCGATGTCCGAGTGCTTCAAGAACGGCTTCTCGATGCGCTTACCATTGAGGTAGGCCGCGCGAACGTATTTGTTCGTGGTCGAATTGTTGGGCGACAGCACCACCAGCGGACGGTGAACGCCCGGCAGCCGAATGGTCACCTTCTTGAAGAAGGGGCTGCCCATCGCATACTCGCCCGATGCGGGATTCACCGGGTAAATGCCAATCGACGACAGCAAATACCACGCGGACATTTGCCCGCAGTCGTCGTTGCCGCTCAGACCATCGGGCCGATTGAAATAATTGGACTCGGCGATGGCGCGCACCTGGGCCTGCGTCTTCCACGCTTGATCCGCATAGTCGTACAGATACGCAATGTGATGGCTCGGCTCGTTCGTATGGTTGTTGTGCCCCTCACCGAAATGCCGATCCAAAAGCGCCGTGAAGCCCTCTTTGCCTTCCAGCTCGATGAGGCCCGGAACGTCGTGCATCACGTCGAAGGTGTAGACCCATTGATTGCCCTCGGTCCACCCGCCGGGTGCCCATGAGCCATCGTAGTTGCGCGCCTGCATGAAGCCCGTGGCCGCGTTGTAGATGGTGCGGTAGTTCTTGCTTCGCTCGAGGAAGAACTTCGCATCGTCTTCCTTGCCGACGGCTTTGGCCACTTGGGCCACCGCCCAATCTTCGTAGGCATAATCGAGCGTGCGCGACGCCGATTCGGCCGTGTGATCCGCGGCGACCCAGCCTTTTTCCTTGTACCAGGTCAGCCCGGCGCGCGCTTCCACCGGCGTCCCTTCCTCCCGATCGCGATAACGCAATTCCGTATCGCGCTCGGGCGGCTGCATCGCGTCCTTGTAGACGGCTTCGTATGCCAGATTGAGATCGAAGCCGGTGAAGCCCTTGTTGATCACCTCGGCAATGAGCGAATCGGCATTCGTTCCCACCATGATGTTCGTCTCGGTGGGGTTCTTCCACATCGGCAGCCAACCGCCCTCTTGGTAGTCGTGCAGCATCGACGTCATCATCCCGTTGATGCGCTCGGGCGCGAACAACGTGAGAAACGCATTTTCTGCGCGGAAGGTGTCCCAGATCGAATAGCTGTTGTAGCTCTCACCCTCGTGCACCTTGTCGTCGTATGCGCTGTAATAGCGGCCATACTCCGACGCCTCCGACGGATATTGCAGAGCGTGGAACATGCCCGTGTAGAACGTGGCCAACTCGTCGTCGGTGGCTCCGCTGATGTCCACCCGATCGAGCTTCTCGCTCCAGGCCGACTTCGTTGCCCTAGCAACGGACTCGAAGCGGCGCCCATCGGGGATCTCCCGATCCAGGTTCTCGCGCGCCTGCTCCACCGAGACGAGGGACGACGCCATGCGCACCTGCACGCGGCGGGTGCCCGCGGGGAAGCGGACATAAGCGCCCGCCGCAGCGTCCGTGCGGTCGTTCTCGCCCGCGTGGAGGGCCTCGCCCGTGGAGGTGCCGAAGCTCTCGAACGGCGCATCGAAGCGCGCCACGAAGTACCCTTTGAAGCCAGGTGCCTTGAACGGTCCCAGCTTGTCGTCCTGGCGGTCCGGGTTATAGCCGGTTATCTCCCGCTTCACCGGATCGATGTGCACATTTCCAATGATGTTGGCCCGCGTCGCCTCGAGCACGAAGTGCGGTTGGGGGCCTTTGGGGAAATCGAAGCGCAGGAACCCGACGCGCGACGTTCCGGTGAGCTCGGCCTTCAGCGTTTGGCCTCCGCCCGTGGTCATGTCGACCGCATACGTATACGGCGTGGCGATCTCGTCGTCGTGCGTGAATGCCAAACTGCGCGCCTCCGCACCGACTTTCACCTCGCCCACGCCGGGCATGCCGACGACGTACCCGTAATCGCCCATCCAAATTGCGGGTTGGTGTGTACCAATGAACCCGCGGATTTTTTTATCGTCATGGTGATAGGGAAGCCGGCTTACCCAGTTTTCACGGGTCATGACCGACCAGCGCGTCATAGCGAACGGAGGCGCCACACTCGGAATCATCCCGCCGTATTCGGCAGGATCGGTTCCCGTCGTGCCGATCATCGGATTGACGCGATCGACGTTCGAATGTCCAAATCCCGAGGCGCGTAGATTTTGCGCGAGCGCGCCAGCCTGGCCTTGGGCCACGTCGGACGATGTCGATTCGTCCTTATCGCTGGAACTACAGGCCACGAAGAGCAGTAGGAGCGGTGCCAGATATCCTCGCATGCGGACACCTTAGATCGATCCCCACCCGTCCGGCCACCCGCTCCGTCACAATCTCGAAACACACGAAATACCTATAGAGTCCTCGGACGGCCCACAGAACATGGAGCCGGCCAAGGTGGATCGCTTCCACCAGGGTCACGCGCCACTCGGCGGGGCGCGCGCAGCAACTGTTTCGAAGACCATCACGCAAACCGAGTGAGTGGTACGTCGTATTGCGCGTGGCACCGAAGTTGATTGCGGGTGCCGATTGATGAATCGACCCCGGTGGATGTCGCTCGGAGCGGCTCGCTTCCCTTTGCAAACGGATTCATCGAAGTCGGCGACGGCGGGCTTTCCGCTTTTGCGCTTCGGTGCCGCGCTTTTCGTGAGCGCATCCCTCTTGTTCTCCATTCAACCGGTCGTAGGAAAAGCGATTACGCCGCTCCTCGGTGGTGCGTCCGCCGTGTGGATCACGTGCATGCTTTTCTTCCAGGCGCTGCTGCTCGCTGGATATGTGTATGCACACGTCGTTCTGCGATGGCTCGGCGCGAGAAGGCAGGCCCTGCTGCAATTGGCCGTGGTCCTCGTCCCGCTCTTCTTCTTGCCCATCCATGTCGATGCCAACGCCGTGCGCGGGTGGTCGGGCGGCGGCGATCCCGCACTGCGCTTGTTGCTCTTGCTCACGGTGACCGCGGGGCCTCCGTTTTTCGTGCTCTCGACGAGTGCGCCGCTCCTCCAAGGTTGGTTTGCGTCGCTGAAAACGGGGCGGGATCCGTATGTTCTCTACGCGGCCAGCAACGCGGGCAGCGTGGCCGCACTCACGGCGTATCCGCTCTTGGTCGAGCCGCTGGTCGGTTTGTCCCATCAAATGTCGTATTGGAGCTACGGATACTGCGTTTTCATTCTCGCCGTGGCCTTTTGCGCCGTGGCGCTGTTTCGCTCGGCGCCGCCGGATTCGATGCCCCTCGCCGCGGCGGCGACAGACGAGGCCGTGAGCTGGAAACAGCGGCTTTCGTGGTTCGTTCTCGCGTTCATTCCGGCGACGTATTTGATGGGTGTGACGACGCACATCACCACCGATGTGACGCCCATTCCGCTCTTTTGGGTTTTCCCGCTTCTTTTGTATTTAGTGACGTTCATTCTCGTTTTCGCCAAGAAGCAATGGGTCGGGCTCCAAGCCATGGATCGCCCACTCCTCTTCGGGCTGACGTTGGCCGCGATTGCCACGTTGCTCACGGCGTCGGCGCCGATGGCCCTGATTCATTTGGCGGCGTTCTTCATTGCGACCTACGTGTGCCACGGGCGGCTCGCGGCCAATCGGCCGGGGGAAACGCATCTCACCGATTTCTATCTTTGGATATCCATCGGCGGTGTGGCCGGAGGCTTCTTCAATGCCTTGATCGCGCCGGCGATTTTCTCGCACATCACGGAGTACCCGCTGGCCCTGGTGCTGGCCGCCCTCGCCCGCCCCACGCCAAAACGCGAAGACGAGGGCACGCGGGCCAGGGTGCTCGATATCGCGATTCCGCTGGCCTTGTGTGCGGCCGCGGTGGCCGTGTTCGTCCTCCTGGGGAAGGATCGCACGTCGATCGTCTTCCGGCTCGCGCTCGGGTTGCTGGCCTTGGTCAACTATGCCGGGCGGGAACGCCCGCGGCGGTTTGCGCTCGGCCTTGGCGCCATTCTGTTGGCCAGCGCCTTTCATACCGGGGCGTTGGGGCGATCGCTCATGACCGAGCGCAACTTCTTCGGTGTGCTCGATGTGACCGTGGACCCGACGGAGCGCTTCCATCGCATCATCCATGGACACATCGTTCACGGTCTGCAGTTCATCGAGCCAGCGCGGCAGCGTGAACCGCTGGCGTATTACCATCGCAAAGGACCGCTCGGCGACGTGTTCGACGTGTTCGGCGAGCGCCTAAAGGGCAAATCCGTGGCGGTGGTCGGGCTAGGCGCGGGGGCCGTGGCCGCGTATGCCCAACCGGATCAGGCGTGGACCTTTTACGAGATCAACCCGGCGGTGGTGCGCGTGGCCGAGGATAGGCGGTACTTCACCTTCCTTTCCGATGCGTTCCCCGACAAGCGCAACCTGCACATCGAGGTGGGCGATGCGCGGCTGAGGATGGAGGATGCGGCGGATGGCGGCTATTCGCTGATCATCCTGGATGCGTTCAGCTCCGATGCCATCCCGGTGCACCTTCTGACCCAGGAGGCAGTGGCGCTTTATGCGAAAAAGCTCACGCCCGATGGGCTCCTGGCGTTCCACATTTCGAATCAGTATTTGAAGTTGAACAAGCAGATGCCCAGCTTGGCGCGCGCCAACGGGTTGGCCATCGTGGAGCGGGTCGATGTGACCGATATGGACGAAGCCGAAGGACGGAGCGCCGCCGCCGAGGAATACATGTCCTCGGAGTGGGTCGTGATGTCCAAAGATCCCGCCGCCTTGGATGCGCTGCTGGCGCGAGAGACGCCACGGAAGCGGGAATGGAAGAGGCTCGAGGCCAAACCCGAAACTGCACCGTGGAGCGATGACTATTCCAATATCCTCGGAGTTTTCAGGTTCTCCTACGACTTGGGGCTTCACTAATCAGGAACGGCCCGCGAACGGGCCTGGGGCGCGTACTGGCAAACTGGGATTCGTTCGCGTAGCTTTTCCATCGCATGCAGCTTGCATCGAAACCCAAGCGTAGGCGGTTGCTCGCGTTCGGTTGGCTGGTGGTGGCACCTTCGTGCGCGGTGGCCTGTTTCGCCGCCGCGTGCTCCGGTACGGACGGCGCGCGTGTGGGGAACACGTCCGATGGGGGCCCGCGCGACGGCACCTTCACGGATACGCGCACCGACGCGCCGGCCGATGCGGCGAAGGATGCTGCAGAGGATGCGGCCGATGCACGCCCCGACGGCGATGCGCAATCCGATGCAGCCTTCGACGGTGGCGGCGACGACTCGGGGGATGCCAGCACCGAAGACAGCGGAAACGATGGCGGCGGGGATGCCAGCGCGGAAGATGCCGGCTCGCCGGATGCCGAGGTGGACGCCGCCACCACGGCGCTCCTGACGGGACGGGTGGTCGACGTGACGAGTCGAAGAGTCGTCGAGGGTGCGACCATCGCCGCCGGCTCGCTGACCGCGGTGACCGACGTGGTGGGGCGCTTCGCCCTGCGCGTGCCGACCGGCGTCTATGCGCGACCCACCGTGACGAAGGCCGACTACAGCGAGCGGCTCTACGAGGAGCTCGCGGTCAACGTCGATGCGGACCAAGGTCAGATTCCCATTCTGTCGCTCGAGGGGCAAACCGCGCTACGCAGTGCGCTGCCCGGCTACGATGCAAGCTTGGGCGCGGTGGCGGTGCGCGTGCTCGCGCGCGGCACGTGCACGAACGAGGATGGCGCCACATTGACCATCTCGCCGGCGGGCGCCTCGCGCATTGCCTATTTCCGCGACGGCGTCCCCAATGCCAGCGCGACGAACGTGCGCGCCGGCCAGGAGACGTCGGCCATCATTTACAACGTGGCCGTGAGCACCACCCTTTCGCTCGCGGTCGCCCGCGACGGGTGCACCATGGCGCGATACCCGACGACGAACAATGGGATCACGCGGACGGGAAACATCCAGACGCGCGCCGGGAACTCCATCACGACGGCCACGACCTTCGTCGAGTAGCGCCTCGAGCTATATTTTCTTCGCGGTCAAACCGCGCGTGGCAGGGCCGTGCAGCACACGGCCCTCGGTGTCGAAGCGCGAACCGTGGCACGGGCAGTCCCACGAGCGCTCTGCATTGTTGAAGGCCACGTGGCAGCCGAGGTGCGGACACACCGGTGAGAAGGTGTGGAGCGCACCGCCGTCGTCGCGGTAAACGGCGAGCCGCTCGCCGCCCAGCTTGACGATCTTGCCCTCGCCGCGTTCCACGTCTTCGACCGAGCGCGCGTCGGGCGCGCGCAAACGGTCGCCCAGGAAGTGCGCAGGAAAATCCACATTTTCGGTCACGAAGTCCTTGGCGCTGGCCACCGGCGTCATGCGCGACGGGGCATACAGTTGCAAGAGGTCCTTCGAGCGCGCCGATTCCGGCTCGGCCAGGAGCATCCCGGCGAGGGTCCCGAAGGTCATGCCGTTGCCGCTGTAGCCGACGCCGATGGATAGCCGTTCCTTGCCGGGTATCTTCCCAATGTACGGAAGGCCGTCGACCGGCTCGAGGATCTGGCCGGACCAACGATGCGTCACCGGCGCGGCGCCATAACGGACGCGCGCGTACTCTTCGAGCCTCGTCCAGCAATCCTCGGCATTGCCTTTCTGACCGGTTTTGTGGTCTTCGCCACCGACGATCAAATAGCGTTTTCCGAAGATCTCGGCGATGCGCGTGTAGTGATAGGGGTCGTCCGTATCCCAGAAAAGCGCGAGGGGCACGTCGCCCGAATCCACGCGGGCAATGGCGTACGAACGATAGTGCGCCAACTTGGTCTGCAAGGCGAATCGAGTCGGCGGCGCGCTCGTTCCGAAGATGACCCGATCACAGGTCACGCGCTGCTCGGGGGCCCCCGCATCGAGGCCACTGGCTACGTGCAAGGTACACGGTTCTCCCTCTTCGACCTCGCGCACCAGGGCGCCGTCGAAGATGTGGCACCCGTCGCCCGGAATCGCGTGGGCGAGGCCCTCGAGGTAGCGGGCGGCGTGGATCTGCGCTTGATCCGGGAACCTCACCGCGGCGGCGCAGCGAAATGGCAGGGGCACGTCGCGCACCATGTCGACGTGGACGCCGGCGCGTGCTGCCGCCTCGTATTCCAGGTGCAGATCGCGAAGGCCGTCTTCGCGCTCGGTGTAGAGAAAGCCTGGCACGGTGCGATGCACGCAGTCGATGTTCAGCTCGCGCACGAAGCCGCGGATGCGCGCGAGTGCGGCTTGGCCCGAGAACGCGACCTCTTGGGCGGCGGTCAGGCCGAATTTCTTCTCGATGGTGGCGTAGCGCGCATCGACGGCTTCGGTCAGATGCGCGGTGGTGTGAAGGCTATTTTCCCCGCCGACGGTATGAGCCTCCAGCACCGCGACCCGATGGCCCATGCGTTTCAACAGCAACGCGGCGGTCAATCCGGTGATGCCGGCGCCCACGATGGCGACGTCGACGTGCAGCCCCCGTTCGAGGCGCGGGCACGTTACGCCCGACGCCGTTTCCTGCCACAAAGACCGATGGTCTAGCTCCGTGGAAAGCATCCTGATCACCTCCCCGGCCGCACGGGGCAACGCGGGTGCCATGGGGCGCCTTCCGGCCTCGAGCGTGGGAATGGCATTCGCGATGCAACACCTGGAGGGTGATGCACCCTCTCAAACATTTTTCCGCATTGCTCGCGGCTACGAGCGGGGTCGTCGGCACTTTACGCGCGGCACGCGCGGAGGGTGCCCCATGGGCCGCGCTCTGCATCGTGACGCATCACCCCGGTAGCTATTATCAAAACATCGCACGCCAATGGGGCCTGGAGGTGGACGACATCTGCCAACTTGCAACGGTGGGACGCTAATCAACTTTAGTCAGCTGCGCCGCCAAAAGGGCCGCACGATGCGATTCGTCCGATGGGCTCGCGCGAGAAAGGTTGCGCCTGCAACCATGCAAACGGCGACGGCCACGAGCGAGGCTTCGGGACCGAACGCGCCGCCGGTGAGAAGATCGGGGCCGTGGAATTCGATGGCGAGCAGGCCATGGGCCTCCGTGCCCGAGACGCTCGTTCCGAAGATGCCGCCCTCCGTGAAGTTCCAAGCCATGTGCAGGGCCATGACCAGCCAGAGACGGCGTGTGCACATGTAGCCCGCAGCCAGCAAGATGCCCGCCTCGAGCGCGATGGCCACCGTGCTGACCGTGGTTGCACCGGGGTTGGGCGCGTGCACGAGTCCGAAGAGGATCGCCGACAGCGCCAGCGCGATCCAGCTTCCCAAGCTTTCTTCGACGATGCGAAAGAAGACGCCGCGAAAGAGGATTTCCTCGGATACGCCCGCCGCGAGCGCACTCACCAGGGGGTAGCCCATGGCCCCGACGGAATTCACGCCGGTGAGCGTCCATGCCCCGCCGATGCACAAGATGGCCATGGTGACACTGAACAATGCGGCCCCGATGAGCAGACCCATCGCGGTTTCGCGCCCTGCCCCATCGAGGCGAAATTCAACGAGTTCGCGCCGTTCGATCGCGCGCACGTTGGCGATGTAGACCGCCGTGGCCGCAGCCGCGGAAAGCAGGTGCACGACGGGGCGTGGCAGCGGCCCCCCGAGCAACTGCGCAAGGGCAATGACCAGCGCAATGCTCACCGCGGCGAGGACGAGCCGCGTCAACGGGAACTGCAGGAAGCGCCAGAGTGCGCCTGGTTGACGATTGACGGCCGCGATCGTGTCCATATAACCCGCGATGGAACCATACCGATGCTCCGCCCCGAGGTCGAGACCGCATGAGCCACCCCTCCGTCGTATTTCGTCGTGCCCGGCGCGAAGACGTGCCGGCCATCGTTGCGCTTCTGGAAGATGATGCCATCACGCTCTCACGCTACCGAGCCGACGACGCGCCGGCCGACTACGAGCAAGCCTTCGATGCGATCGATCGCGATCCGCGCAACTGGCTCGTGGTGGCCGAGGAGGCCGGGGCCATCGTCGGGACATTGCAGATTACATACATTCCGTCCCTGAGCCGCCGCGCAAGCGAGCGCGCACTGATCGAGAGTGTGCGCGTCCGCAGCGATCTGCGCAGCCGCGGTCTCGGACGGCAGATGATGGAGTGGGCCATCGAACGCGCCAAGGAGCGCGGCTGTCGCTTGGTGCAATTGACCACCGACAAGCGACGCACCGACGCGCACCGCTTTTACGCGAAGCTGGGCTTCGAGAGCTCGCACGAAGGGATGAAACTTCGCATCTCTACCTAGGAATCCGTATTTTACGGGCAAAAGAACTAGATATCAAGGAGTTTGCGCCCAGCCTATGAGGAGGCCATGGATACATCGATTCATGGCATCAACCTGCATTGGGAAGAGCGTGGGGATGGCACGCCGTGGCTCTTGCTCCACGGGTATGGGGGCTCGAATCAGGATTGGCAGCATCTGTTCGATGTGGACGAGCTGGCGCGGGGGCGGCGGCTGGTCATGCCGGACGCTCGGGGGCACGGGAAATCGACGGATCCCGAGAAGGCGTTCTCGTTCCGGCAGTGCGCGCGTGATGTGCGAGCGCTGCTCGATCATCTCGAGATCGAGCGCGTTCGCGCGGTGGGGGTGAGCCTCGGGGCGAAGACCCTTCTTCACGTGGCCACGCAATGGCCCGAGCTCGTCGAGGCGATGGTCCTCGTGTCACCGGCACCGTATCTGCCGGAAGACGTGCGCGCGGTGACGGGCACACCGCACGACGATTTGAGCTTCACACCGCCGCACCTGGCGACGATTGCGGCGCGCACGTTGATCGTCTACGGGGATCGCGATCCGTATTATCCGGTGGAGATGGCCGTGCAGCTCTATCGAGCCATCCCGCGTTCGCAGCTCTGGGTGCTCCCCAACGGCGAGCACACGCCAGTGTTCGGCGAATGGCGCGCCGACTTCGAGCGCACGGCGCGCGCATTCTTGGGGTGAGCCACCGGTCGGCCCTCGCGGATCACTCCGCGGGGACGGCGGTGCCCAATTCGGCTTGGGCGGCGCGTTCGACGGTGACGGGGACGCCGCTCAGGCTTGCCGTACCGGAGAGCGTGTCGAACTCGGCTTCGTCGGTCAGATCGTTGATGCTCACGCCGGCGTGGCGGCTGGCCACGCTCAACGCGGTACCGCGGCGGCCATGGCCCCAGCCGTGGGGGAGGCTCACGACGCCGCGTGAGATCGCGTCGGTGACTTCGACGGTGGTCTCCACGCGTCCGCGCTGCGAGCCAGCTACGACGCGATCGCCGGTCTTCAAGCCTCGCGGCTTCGCGTCGTCGGGGTGCATGAAGAGGGTGCACCCGTCTTTGCCCTTCACCAGGCGAAGGCTGTTGTGCATCCACGAATTGTTGCTGCGAAGGTGCCGACGGCCGATGAGCACGAGGCTCGTGGGCTCCGGCCGCTCGAGCGCGGCCTCGAGGCGCGGGATGTCGTCGAGGAAAAGGCGGGGCGCGAGCTTCACGGGGCGACCGCGCATCACGTGCGAGAGACGCGGCTCGAGCGGCCCGAGGTCGATGCCGTGCGGCGCCTTCTTCAACTTGGCCAGCGAGAGGCGGTGCGGGCCGATGCGCAGGAGCAGGTCGAGCACGCGCTTCGGGCCCAGTGCTTTCAGGCCACGCATCATCAGGTTGAACTTGCGATCGCGCTTGCCGCCGCCCTTCGCATGGAGGGCCAACGCCAGACCGAAGAGCACGTCCCAGTCCGAGCGCACACCCGGCGGCGGCGTGATCGCGGCCTCCACGTAGCGCGCGGCATTGTGCACGGCGAGGCCATAAAGTGCGACGTCGTAGTGATCGCGTTCCAGGCCGAACGTCGTGGGGAGGATCAGGTTCGCATGGCGCGTCGTCTCGTTGCGGTAGATGTCGACGGACACCATGTAGTCGAGCTTCGAGAGCGCGCCATCCAAGCGTGCGCCGTTGGGCGTGGACAGCACGGGGTTGCCCGCGACGGTGACCAACGCGCGGATCTGGCCCTTGCCTGGGGTCTCCATCTCCTCGGCCATGGTGATCGCGGGGAGCTCGCCGCCAAACTCGGGGAGGCCGCGCACGCGGCTTTTCCAGACGCCGAAGTGGCCCGTCTGTCCGAGCTTGCTGCCGAGGGAGACGATGTCGACCGCGGGCGTGGTGAACATCGCCCCGCCCACGCGATCGAGGTTGCCGGTGACGGCGTTGAGTGCGACCACGAGCCACGCGGCAAGTCCGCCGAACTCCTGCGTGCACACGCCGATGCGGCCATAGCACACGGCGCTCTCGGCCTTGGCGAAGTCGCGCGCGAGCGTGCGGATGGTCTCCGCGGCGATGCCGGTGCGTGCGGCCACGCGCTCGGGCGGAAACGCCGCGGCGATGCGGCGAAGGTCGTCCCAACCTTCTACGGGCTGCCCTTGGCGCCAGGTGCGCTCGAGCGACTCGGCGAAGATCGTATGCAGAATGCCGAGAAGCAGGAACGCGTCGCTGCCGGGGCGAATGAAGTGGTGCTCGTTGGCGATCTGCGCGGTCTCCGTGCGGCGCGGATCGATGACGATGAAGCGACCCCCGCGGGCGCGGATGGCCTCGAGGCGCTTCTTGATGCCCGGCGCCGTCATGAGGCTGCCGTTGGAGGCGAGCGGATTGGCGCCGAGGATCAACATGTGATCGGTGCGGTCGACGTCGGGAACGGAGAACGCGAGCTGATGGCCGAACATCTCCAGCGCCGCGAGCATCTGCGGCAGTTGATCGACCGACGTGGCCGAAAAGCGCGAACGCGTGCCGAGCGCTTTGCCAAAGTAGATGGCCCCCAAGGTGGCCCCATAGCTGTGCACGTTGGGGTTGCCGAGGTAGAGCCCGACGGAGCTGCGTCCGTGCTCCTTTTGCACGGCGGCCAGGCGCTCGGCGGCTTCGGAAAGCGCGGCGTCCCACGAGATGGTCTCCCAGCGGTCGCCGACGCGTCGCATGGGCTCGCGGATGCGATCGGGATCGCCGGAGACGTCACCGATGGCGGCCGCCTTGGGACAGATGTGGCCGCGGCTGAAGGGGTCGTCATCGTCGCCGCGGATGGAGAGGACGCGTCCGTCCTCGATGCTCACCGCCACGCCGCAGACAGCCTCGCAGAGCATGCACGTATGGAGTCGTGTGTCGGCCATGGCCCAAAGATGCGCCAAGCGGCTCGGCCCGTCGAGCGACTTCGACCCGTCCCGCATCGCGGGCCAGGGCTGATTTTGCAATTCAGCCGATATCGACGTCGCGAACGAAGCGTTCGAGGATGGGGTTGAAATCGGTGGGCGCCGACCAGAACGGGACGTGACCGACGCCGGGGAGACGATGGCACTGGCCTTCCCACAAATGGCCAAAGGCGACAGTGTCGAAGTAATCGAGTTTGATCACGGGGTCTTCACGACCGTTCACCACGGCGATGGGAACGGGGCTACTTTCCACCGTCATGCGCTGGTCGACACCGTCGCCGGCGCGCGCAGCTTCGAAAAGCCGTTTGCGAAAACGGCCATCCGCGCGGGCCACGGCGTCGCGAAGGAATGGCTCGGCGCCGTCACCGAAAATTGCGTGAATGAAGGATTCGATTTCGGTATTCGAAACATCTTGTTTGCCCGCCAGCGCCATGTGTGGCCCGGCGTTGAAACCTTGTGCCATGCCGCCCATCGGAACGGGCGGGCTGCCGGTGATCATGAGCCCCCGCATTCCCGGAAAGCGGGAAAGCATGTGGATACCGATATGGCCACCAAGGGACCACCCGAACACGATGACCTCGGTCACCGCCAAGCGATCGAGCAGCTCCAAGGCGGCGTCCGCCAATCCACCGAGCGCGTACGTCGTCGTGGGGTCGACGGCGTTGCTCGACTGCCCATGTCCCGGCAAGTCGAAGGCAATGACACGGTGCTTTTCCGCGAGCCGTCCCTGCAATTGATGACGAAATACATCGCGGCAGAATGAATTGCCGTGGATCAAGAGCACCGGCAGCCCCCCTTCCCCGCGTTCCTCGACGGCGAGAGCTCCATGGGACGTGACCACCGTGTGCTTCCGGGTCGAAGTGCTCATGCGCCTTCGACCTTAGGGCATGGGATTCGAGCGACGAGGGCCTCTCGTCGCTGAGCTCGCGAGACGCTAGGGGCCCGGCACCTGCGGCAGGCCCCAATCGGTTTCCAACATGGCGAGCAGGATGGAGTCCCGCCAGCCATCGCGGATCCACGATTGCGCGCGCAGGCGGCCCTCCTGGCGGAAGCCGAGACGCTCGGCGAGGTTGATGGCGGCCGCGTTCGCCGCCAGGGTGCTCGAAAAGATTCGATGGAGACCGAGCGAGGTGAATCCGAAGTTCACGATGGCGCGACTCGCCTCCATGGCGTAGCCCTGGCCCCATGCGGCGGGGGCGAGCTCGCAGCCGTATTCGCCTTCGCGCTCGCCGGCCGCCGCCAGCCGGATGCCGCAGCTGCCGATCACGCGACCCTCGCGCTCGATGGCAAGTTGGAATTTCGTTCGCGGTGATTCCTCCGCCCACGCGATCATCAAGTCGACGAAACTGCGCACCTCCGACTCGGTGCGCTCCTCCCAGGGCGTGTGCAGCAGGTACCTGGGATCGCGCTGGTACGCGAAGACCTCGACGACATCCGATGGGCGGAAGTCGCGCAAGAGGAGTCGGTCCGTGTGAATCTCGCTCGAGGATGCCATCGTCCGGATCGTATCGTAGGACCGATTGACGTATCATGCGCACATGACGAGGAGGAGGATCGTTCGGCTGGCGATGCTCGCGGGCGTTGGTTCGCTGGCGGCAGCCTTGGGGTGCACCTCCATCCTTGGGCTCGACGAGACACGGCTGCGCGATGATTCGGCGGGCGATGGCGGGCCCGATGCACGGCAGGATGGCTCGGAGCCGATCGGCGATGCGAAGAGCGATGCGCCTGTTTTGCCGACGGGTTGCGTCGCGCGCTCGGACGATGCGGACGCCGGGGATCCAAGCGCCTTCTTCGTGCAAAAAACGACAGGGTATGCCGGACCGGATGCGTCGTACGTGCGCTGCACGGTCGGGGCGCTCGAACCAAGTGCGATTCAGGTGTACGTGCTCACCAATGCGGGCTTTCGCGGACCGCTGCAAAATGGCGCCCGGGTCGATGGCGGGGTGCGCTTCGACGCGCCACCGGAGGGCGATCGCTACGTGCTCGATGGGGCGGACCGCCGGCTCTACGTCGTTCAGGGACATCGCCTCGACATCGGTACCGATGTTCTCGGGCGGCCGGATGCCGTGCCCGCATCGGGGGAGAAGCTCACCGTCACCGAGACCACGTCGTCGAGCGGTGGTGTCACTTGGAAGATCGGTGGAAGCGTCTCCTCCGGCATCGCCGCGCCAACCGGCACGCCCCGCACGTGGGCGTTCACCCTGCCCAACGGAGCCTCGCTCTTGGACGGCAAGCGCGGAGACGTGGCGTGGTTGCTCGGGACGAAGCCCGACAATTCCATCGGCGGCGAAAAGGTCGCCGAAGCGTGCGCGCTCTCGGATTCCCTGCAGATGAAGGCCAAGGACACCACGTCCGCGCAAGTGGGCTGCACCACAGTCCCATTGCGCAAGACGCGCGTCGGGATCACGCACCAAAGCCTCGAAAAGTGCCTTCCGAACCGCACATCCGAGCGAGACTCGCTGACCTTCGACGTGTGGCCACAATCGCCGGAGTCACTGCATCCCGTCTACGCGAGTGGCCGCGGCGATGGGCCGCTCCCCGAAAATAGCCGGCTTTACCGCGGCCCCCTCACGCGCCCGAACACCAGCGAATACGACGTCGAGTTCCTCGTTCCGGCGCCCCCCAAATGGGCACTCATCGGCGAAGCGCGCACCTTCGTGGCGCATCCCGTGCGCCGAACCGATGGCAGCAACTCCCCGCGCGCCTGGGAGGACAGCGTCACCTCGACCCAGGCCGTGACCAATCCCTATACCGTGAATTGGCTCGCCCCCGCCGCGGCGGCCAAGGTCACCCTCAATGGCAACGACGTATTGGCCAATCCCGTGACGGGCGCCACCCGGACGCCGACCATCGCCATTGCGCCGAGCACCAACTCGAGCTGCTCGGACCCGAAGGGATATCGCATCACCATCGTCGATTCGGAAACCGCGAATCGACGATACGAAATCATCACGACCGCCCCCACCGTCACACTGCTCGACGGCATGCTCGAGAACGACAAAGAATACGTTCTTCTGACCACAACGCGCTATGCAGAGGCGTATTCGCAAGAAGAGCCATGGCGCGCCAAGCTTCGCACGGGCTACGCCGTCGTCACCAGCCACGCCTTCAAGCCGTAGTTCAGCGTGGTGCGCTCGGCCTCGACGACTTGTTCCTGCGGGGAAGTGCGATTCAAGCCTCACGTTCTTTGGGCCACATGCAAGCATGGTTGCCAAATACTGATCAATACACAGACACCGGATAGTCAGTTCGCATCTTCTTCATCCTGTATCTGATGCGACAAGTCTTTCTCGAGATGCAGAAAATAGCCGTGTACTCGCACATACCCTCTTGTGCACTCGCTCCACGGTGAGCGCGCCCTACGCGAGCTCTCAATCGGCCCGAGCCAAGCATTAGTTGCGCACTTTCGTCTGCGGCCCTCATTTTATCTCGATCGGAACTAGCTTCTTGACGGCAAAGAAATGCACGTCATGATGCGAGCGTTCCGCGCTAGGGAATACGGAATGGCCGCGTCACGAGTACCCGCGTTCAACCGGTACGTTGGCCCCAGTGACACGTCGACGCGCTGTGTAGGCGGCGAGATGGACTTAGGGAGAAGTGAGGTTCGAGACAAGATCTCCTCGGGTACCTTGAGACGAGCGCTCCCCCTTCACCACACGGGGCCCCACGGACTCGAGCCACTAGACGGCCTGCGGCCCTCAAGTTGGCGGAAACAAAGTGTGTCATTGTTACCTATCTGTAACCGTTTCAATCGGCGAAGATTTTCTTTAGGAGGGCGGCCATGAGCGACAGCACGAATGCGAAGATCAAGTCAGTCTTGGTAGCCAGCGTGCAAGCGCCATGACCACCGGCTGCGCTGTCGAGGCAAACACCGGCAACAAGAACCAGCCTGATCGTGGGCAGGTGCAGGCAGCAGTCACCAGCAACGAAATCAACGCCGGCTCAGCTGCGCGAAAAATACGGCCGCAGAGGTCCGTCGAAACGTTTGCGAGCACGAATAGAGCAGCTGGAGGTTTCGAAGCTGTCATTGTTAGGGAAATTGCGCCGTGCATTGACGTAGGTCAGCTGGAGCTCAAAGAGCCGGTAGATTTAGAGGAGCACGACTTTGAGGACGATTTCCTGTGACTGGGGGATCGTTGGGGTTTGAAGAGTGGTTTGCTCCGCTCGGCCTACGCGAATTTCGGCGGAATGTCCTCGGTCGGCAGCCGCTATCCGCTCCGCCGAGAGCGGCTCTCGCCCGCCGTATTGAGCAGGCCCTCGACGTCCACTCAGTAGAAGATGTGTTGGCGCTTCGAGGGACAGAAGTATACGCGTGGTTCCAAAGGCGTGATGGCCGCCACGCCATGACTTCGATTCCGGCGACCAGTGCAAAACCGCTCTACGATGCGGGCACCGCACTCTACGTACGGCGTTCACTCGAGTTTGCACCTCATATCCAGGATCTCGCAGGGACGTTGGGCATTCCCAGCAATTCCATAGAGTGCTCATTTTTCTGCAATCCTACAAATTCCGTCACCCTCGGACACTTCGACCGATCCGAAGTGATCGTGCTCCAGCTTCGCGGCCGCAAGACATGGCGCATTGCGCCCAACACCTTCGCCCCCATGCCCATCGACAACTGGGGTTTTCTGGATCGCGTGACGTCGGACGTCCGTCTGTACGCGAGCGATGCTCCTCCGACCACCATGCCCGATGGGGCCTCTTCGTACGCCCTAGAGGCAGGCTCCCTGCTGTACGTGCCGCGTGGCTATTGGCATGAGACGATCACCGAGGAGGATGCGTTATCGTTTCACATCAACATGACGTCGTTGACGCGACTCGATGTTTTGCTCGTTGCGCTGAGAAACGAGCTCGCCCGTGATGAATGGTGGCGAGGTCCGGCCTACGGTCTAACAGCTGAAGAACCGGGCGCCATCGAGGAAGCGAGCGCCGCGTGCGCCGCTCTTCGAGATGGTGCGGATCGGGTGAATGCCCAGGATCTCGTGCGTTCGTCAGGTCGCGATGGTCGCATCGAAGCTGGTACGCGCTTCATACGATGCGGTCAGGCAATGTTTGGCATCGAGAATCTAGACCAGCGCACCGAGACGGCACATGTTGCAATTCACGCGTATCACTATCGCGAAACGACTGTAACGAATCTCGATGTCAGTTTCGAGTTTCTTCCGGCATGCCGCTGGATTCATGGGCTCATGACCGGCAGCACATTCGACGTTAGTGAGCTCATTCGAGTCGCGCCCAAGCTCAACCTGGATGATGCGAAGGATCTCCTCAGCATGCTCGAGAACGCCCGCCTCGTGCGGCGCACAAGAGGGTAATTTGCAGTGACGTTGCCTTTGGCTCCTATCTGTGAGCTTCAACAATTCGCGTGAGGGAGACGAAATGCTCTCGTGGCGAGCGCGTCATGCACGCGTTCAACCAATACATTGGCCACTGACACATCACGTTGTGCGGCGGTGCGGTGAAGTTAATCTTCGAAACGTGGTCTCCTCGGCCGCTCGAGGCGAACTATCTCCCTCGGCAAACCAGCTCGCGGAAACTCGAACGCTAGAAGATGCGCAATCGTCGAGATCAATGCAACCAAAGCATGATTGTCACCTGTGTGTAGCCGTTCAATCAGAAAGAACTTCTTAGGAGGACGGAATGAGCGACCAAACGGATGCGAAGATCAAATCAATCTCGGTAGCCATCGTCACAAGCGTCGTGACTACCGGCTGCGCTGTCGAGGCAACCGCCGGCAACGAAAACGAGCGCGTTCGTACGCAGGAGGAGGCGACAGCCACCGGCAACGAAGTAGACTCAGCCGCACGAAAAATACTGATGCTGAAGTCCATCGAAACGTTTGCGAGCAAAAATAGAATCCACACGATTTCCAAACCCGTCGGTGTTCGCGATTGCGTTGAGTGTGAGACGTGTGTTTCGGTATCCGAACGGAAGCTTGAATACGAACAAGCTCGAGTTCCGGAGCAAGCAACAGAATCTGACTCGGACAACCTTGAGGCGGAAAACTCGCTCGACTGATCTTAGAACAAGCCGCGGAGCGTTTCTCGAGCAAATGTGGGGGGGGAGATTGCTTGCGACCGAGGCAATCTTCGGGATTCACGGCCCGAAGGCACGATCCGTTATCGTTTCAATGGTCACCCGCCGAAACGGTCGAGCCGCTCAGGAGCGTAGGGGGAGGTTTGAGGTATTGGCTTTGGCTCTTGCCCCCGTACCACTACTGCCCGCGCCTCGCACAGGACAAGGCAACTGGCGCAACAGCAGCACATACCAATGTGCCAGGCGTTAGCGGGAATTTAGCGGTTCAGTAAGCTGAGCGGCGCCACGAGCTTTCAGGTGTTCTCCGGTAACGCGCCCCATTAGCGTGGGGCGCGTCCGCGCCACGAGGTGGTGCCGAGCCAGGCGCGGGCCAGGGCATCGCGGGCGAGACGCAATCGATAGGCGACGCTGCCTCGGGAGACACCGAGCTTGCGGGCCAATTCCCGCTCGGAGAGGCCGTCGTCGCCAGCGGCGATGACCAGATCGCGATCGTGCTCGCCCAGTGTGTCGAAGACGCGCGCCGCCCTCTTTGCACTTTCCGCCGCGCGGAGGAGTTGCTCCGGGGTCAGCCCCCGGAGTGCAACCACGGAGTCCCATTCTTCGACCTCGGCATCGGTGGCGCGCGCATACTCCAGCCCGATCTCTTTTCGCAGTGCCATGGCCTTGCGGAGCGCGACGAGGAAGACGTATCCCGCACGCCGCGATTCGTCCATCTCCATCAGCTCCTCGACCCGCAGCGCCAAGGTGCCCAAGGTTTGCTGGAGGGCATCGTCCGCATGGCACGCCTGCAAGCGTGCTCGCCGCACGCCTGCACGGACGAATGGAAGGAGCTCCGCGAGAAATCGAGATCGAGCCGTAATCGGCATGTCACACTCCTGCGAACGCTGAGGCCCTGCGAGCGTAGCCTACATCGCAAAGGAGACGCACGAGCTCGAGCGCCTCGTCGACGGAAAGATCTGGCACGCGTGCCGCCAGGTCCTTTGCAGAGAGCGGATCTGGCCCATCCGCGACAAGCAGCGTCGCCCGGAGGTACGACGGCGACATCTGGACCGTGGTCGCATGCTCCAGGGCAAATTCTTCCGAGGTCAATCGCACGGATTTGTAGTCTTTCGCCGAGGCCACCACGCCCACCGATCCTCGCGCCCGAGGAGCAATGCAATCGTCCGGCGTCGGAGTCCATGGTGCCGGACGATGCACGTCCTCCGGGGTTAGCGTCCCGACGACCTCGCGCAGAGCTTCGAGCGCCTTCGCCGCATCCCAATCCCCCTCGCGCTCCAGGCCCCACAGCCGATAGGCCGTCGCGCGCCACGACTCGTCGCGGAGAAGTCGAGAGTGCAGTGTCTTCAACACGACGTCGGCCCACGTCCTTGGAAGTATTTGAATGTGAAGCGACACCGATTCTTCCGAGGACTCGGTCTCATGCCAATGTCCGCGCGGGACGTAGAGCATCGCGCCCGGCTCGAGTCGGTGGCTTTCCACGTTCTCATCGGGCATCGTCGGCGGAAATTGCTCATGCATGTAAAGCCGCAATTCGTGTCCCGGAACATCCGGATGCCCCCATGTATCCATGGGCAGCCGTACGTGTTCATTGGGAGCGATACGCCAGGTCTTGGATCCAGTAATTTGGACGGTCAGCGTGTCAGCGGAGTCGAAGTGGGCCAACGTCCTGGCCGCCCGGCGATTGCAGAATAGGCTGCATCGGACGCTGGTCGCCGGAAAGCCCAGCACTCGAGCAACGTCCGCCGCAAGGAGCTCGAGCTGCGGTATCTTTTGGACGAGCAGCGCGATCCCCGCCGAATAGAACCTTCGGGCCGCCTGGGGCGACACTCGGGCGGTCCGGTGGCCTTGCTCCAGAGACTGAAACCACGCAATGATCTCGTCGCGAGCAAATCCAAGAATATCGTCGATATTCCAAGAAGGAAGGAGCTTTCGAACGAGTGCGGCACGTTCATTGGTCGCGGGAAATGCCTGAGCACGGTGCTCGAGAATATCGCTAGCTCGTTCCAAAAATGGAGCGAGCCATTTTTCCGTTTCTAGCTTGTCCGCGTCAGGTTCCGTTGGTTGCTCCGGATATCGGGGTTGCTCATGTTCGGACTCTGGCTCAATGCAATCTGGGCACTTGTCACAATCGCGCACCCCCAGGTCCCGTTCGCGTGAACTTGCGACGACGGTCGAGCCACGAACGAGTCTCTTTTGCTCGCCAGAGGGCCCCCGTGGTTTGGGGGGGCTCTCGTGGCTCAACTTAAAATTCCGGGCGGGAATGCTTGATTTACGTACATTCATGGCTGCAAAAATGCTCCTCGCCGTGCAGGCTGATATGGTTCATCGGGGATCTTCCTAACTAGAAACGGCCATCGATGATGATGGACCGAACACTGGACGAATTACCGGCAAGACGAGAGCTTTGCCCGAGCACGTCGAGCCGTCACGCTGCGAGGTTCACGGCCCCATCGTTCGACGACCTTCGTGTACATTTTGCAAGCACCGCCGTGGTCTCCCGTTTGGTCCAGCGCTTCGCCGAGCCAGAGAAGCGCTTGCACGTGGGTCAATGGCTTCATGAGTATCGTGCACGACGATACGGCGCGATTGAGAAGCGGGATGGCTTCACCCAAACGCCCGGCGAGAAGGTAAACGTGTCCCAATCGAGCGTCCGCATAGGCGTCGCGATCGAGAATGTCCATGACATGGTCGGCGGGCATTGCCGCGATGGCCTCCTTTGCATCCGTCGCATCGAGTACGGCTTCGACGTAATCATCGAACCATCGGTTCGCAGGAGAAGAAAAATGAGGCCCGCGCTCATCTTGCTTTGCGATAAATTTCTCGCGTACAAGTCGGAATTCAGCTCGAGAGACCTGGGATGTCAAATAGAGGAGTCGGGCCCCGTCGATATTCGTATCCATGAATGCATTCGGGATCCATGCTTCGCTTCGATATACGAATTCTCGAGCTGCGCGCCGGGCCTCCTGGAGGCGTCCCAACTCGAGCTCCATCTCCACACGATAAATCAACGGCATCCCACGAAAATTCGCATCGGACGACGTGGTGGAGGATTGCCGCACGCCGAGCTCGCGGTCGGCGCCAGTGAAATCGCCGTCGTATACATGCAGGTCGAACTCGAGTGTTGCCTGCAGCGCCGGCCGCTTGGACGGCGAAGTATGCTCGAGTCGAGCTTGCAGGATACCTCGGGCCGCTTCGGTAGACTTCGTCCGACCGAATACCGCATTTGCGAGCGAGTAGTACGGAAAGGGGTTGCTCGAATCCTTCGCGATCAGTTTGCGCGCCGTCTCCTCTGACCGCTCGCATCGGCCATCGGCGGCCTCGAGAAAGGTAAGCCACGTCAGGCAATCCATCGCGCTTGGAGAAGATGCAATGCACTGCTCGAGCAGACTTCGCGCCTCCGCGACGTCGCCCAGCTGGAGCTGTGCCCGAGCACCTAGCCAGAATGCGGTCGAGTTATTCCCAAGGCTTGCCGCAAAGTTGAGTGCGCGATGTGTCTCTCGGGATCGAACATAATGTTGCGCACGCGCGAGCCGAACGACGGGATCGTCGGGATACGTCGATGCGAGCTCCTCGATACGCTGTGTGCTGGTAGCCACGTCCGGCGGGTGTTCGACGAGGGGATTCAACGCTTGGAGCAACGTGGCCTCCGATGGCGCGAACTGGCCGCGAAGCGCGAACGCGACGGATGCGTCATCTTGGAGACCGGGATTGATACTTGCGGAGACCGCCAATGAAAGCAGATGCGCACGCCCATTGTTTGGTTCGAGCTGCGCGGCTCGTGTAAAGAGTGCTCGGGCTCGCATACTGGAACCATCCGCCCAGAACTGAATCCCTTGCTCGAGGAGCCCCTCCGCCTCGGACTTCGGCGCGGCCGCGGCGACCTGGGCGACGGCGCTTGCGATCGGCGGCTGTGTCGATGTCGGCCCGCCCCCCTTCATCCTGGCGCCCATAGAGCACAGGGCGCCGGCGGCGGCGAGCACGGCAACCCCCGCCGCAAGCCATCGGCGAGCGACGATGCACGGGGGGCGATGCAGCTCGGCGAGCAATTTGCGAAAGTTGGGATACCGTGCGCACGGGTCGTTCGCGGTGGCTCTCTGCAGCACGCGACGGAGGTACGGAGGCAGGCTGGCCCCGGTGACCACGGAATCGCCTTTTTGGAAGCTTGCGAGGTCGCGCATCCTCGGATGGACCCCGGTGAGGACCTCGTAGGCCATCACGCCCCACGCGTATTGATCCGCGCGCGCGTCCAGCCGATGCCCGAGGAGCTGCTCGGGGGCCATGTAGCGCGGTGTGCCCACGATGCCGAACGTCGTATCGTCTTGCAGGCGCTCGGTTCGCAAGGCCTTGGCAATGCCAAAGTCGGCGACTTTTACCCGCTTGTCGTCGGTGAGAAGGACATTCTCGGGCTTCACGTCCCGATGCACGATCCCGTGCTCGTGGGCGTAGGCGAGGGCCTCGGCGATTTGCGAGAGCCATTGCAACCGCTCTTCTTGGCTCGCCTCCGTCTTCATGGCACTTCGAAGATTGCCGCCGTCGCCACAGAGCTCGAGCGCCAAATAAGGAAGGCCGTCGCATTCCCCCGCATCGTAGATTTCGACGATGTTCGGGTGTTTGAGCGTGGCCACCATACGCGACTCGTTCAAGAGGCGCCGTTTGGCCTGCTCGTGATCTCCCCCTTCGGCGGATGCATCCACCCGGACGACCTTGATGGCCACGGGCCGCTGAAAGGTCCCATCCGCCGCGCGATAAACCTCCCCCATCCCGCCCTGGCCGAGCCACCGCTCGATGTGGTACCGCCCATTGAAGACGGAACCTTCCTCCAACTGCCGCTCGACGAGGCCCGAAGTCGATGGAAGAGTGCCCCTCATCGAGCCTCGTGGCGTCCGGAGCAACTTGTCGCGAAAGAGCCACAAGTGCGCTTCATCGAGCTCCACTTCGGCAATATGCCAAGAGCCAAACGTCGTTTCGCGGGCGACGCGGCCTTGCCCCGGACCTGCCAAGCAAGCCGCAAGGGCGTCCGTTGACTCCGCGATAGCCAACAATACGAACTCGGAGAGCGCTTGATTGTCGGCGAGAAAGAGATGCCACCCTTCACGTTCGTCGAGCAGCTCTTCCAGATGCAGGTGGTCCAGAATGCGCACACCTACCTTCAACGCATCTGCCGGCAGGATCGCCACCTTCGCACTGCTCATTGGCGCCTCATCCTGCGAAAACCGAGCTCGAACGCTCGGCGCATCCGGCTGGTACGGTTGAATGTCCGGTTCGGCCTGCATGCTCCGCCTTCCCATTCATGGAAAGGGGGAAAAGGGCCAAGTGGATCAAAAATACCTGAGACACCTTGCAAACACCGGATAGGACCGGCTTGCGGGCGTGCGGCCGCCCCGCGTTCACGACGCGGCGGACCAGATGAGGCAATGTCGCCGCCGTTCGGACAGCCACGTCCCTCGGCTCCGAAATCACGCTGAGCAACGACGTGTGCCCCCCTTCCATCCTGCAGCCCAAAAACAGGAGAACTGCGGCACTATGCAGAGCTTCGTGATCTGCGGCAAGGGCTTTTTCGCCGTGGGCGAGACAAGCAATTACCGCTTCAATGCAACGTGTTGCACGATGCAACGCGAATGCGGGATTCCGCTTTTCGCCCCCTGCCGAACGTGAAGGTCGTATTCAGCGATGGCAACGATGTCAGCACGATTCGCGACTCACCGTGGCAGAGATAGTCCTTCACGGGATCACTGAACGGGAATACCGCACTCCCTCGTAGAGCACTCGTCCGTCATTCCGGTGTGCCGAACACGTCGGGTGTTGCCGAGGGCGCGCTGGATACGCCCGCTGCCGCGCCCTTCGCAGGCTTGGGGCGAGGAGTTTTCGCGGGCGCCGGCGCCGACGGCTTCGAAGCCGCCTTTGGCGGCGCCGCCGACTCGGCAGTGGTCACCGAGGGCGCAACGCTCGCGGACGGACTCGCCGCCTCGGGGGGATCGGCGTCGGCCGTGGCCACGTCCGGCGGTGGCGGCGTGGACACGTGGCGCGGCTTTCGCAGAAGAAGGCCCGCCCCGAGCGCCACGGCCGCGATCAACGCGAGGCACCCCGCGATGGTCGCCGTCGACGAGAGACGGCGCTCCCGGGAATCGCGCCGCCCTCCCGTGGTCGTCGCTTGCGTGACGAGCAACGTGCTCTCCATCCCCGCATCGCTGTCGCCGAGCGTGCCATGCCCTCGGTGCTCGTCACGGCTATCCGAAAGCTGCACGGCCGGCGGCCCCCAGCGAGCAGGCACCGCCCCTTCCCCGAGCGGCGCGAGTGCGGCCATCAACTCGCGCACCGTCGCAAAGCGCTCCGCGGGCTCCTTTTTCAAACACCGCGCCACCAGTGCCTCGAGCGCCTCGGGCGCATCCGGACGAAGCTCCCGCAGCGAGCGATGCGGCTGGTAAAGCACCGCCGCGAACAACTCACCGACCGAGGTCGATTCGTAAGGGTATGCGTTGGTCGTAAGTTGAAATATCGTCGCGCCGAGCGCATAGATGTCCGAGCGCGCGTCGACATGCTTCGAGCTACGAATCTGCTCGGGCGACATGAACGCGGGCGAACCGAGAATCGACCCCGTGTCGGTGGCCGTCACACTGGTCTCGTCACCACTGGGATCCATCAACTTGGAAATCCCGAAGTCGAGCACCTTGATGAGCGGGCTCCCATCGTGCCGATACGTCAAAAACAGGTTCTTCGGCTTGATGTCGCGGTGCACGATGTTGGCCGCGTGTGCTTCGTCGATCGCCTTGCACGCGTCGAACATGTACGCGACCACCTCGCCGATGGGGAGCGGCCCGCGCTGCTTGAGCACCGCATCCAGATCGGCCCCCTCGAGGAACTCCATCACGATGTACGGCGCGCCCGATTCGAGCGTGCCGAAATCGCCCACGCGTGCCACATGCTCGCTGCGCAATCGCGCGGCTGCTCGGGCTTCCCGTACGAAACGCGCCACGGCACCTTTGACCCTGAAGGCATCGCCGTGCATGAACTTGAGCGCCACCCGCGATCCGAGCTGCTCGTGCCGCGCAGCCACCACCACCCCCATCGCCCCTGCGCCGAGCACCCGCTCCACGCGGTACTTCGACGCGAGCACATCGCCGATTCCCGGAACATCCTTCACGTGCTTCTATCCTACATTACCGACTTCACCCGAGGAGCGCATCTCGGTCACGACGATGGCGGCGAGAATGAGGACCGCCCCCACGAGATTCGTACGCGTCAACCGATCGCCGGCAAGCCAATAGCCAAACACGCCGCCGAAGACCGGTTCCAAGGTCAGAATCAACGCCACCCGATTTGGCGGCGTCGTCGCCTGCGCCTTCGTCTGTACGAAATACGCCAGCGACGAAGCCACGACCGCCGTCACGAGAAGGGCAAGCCACACTTGCGTGCCCTGCGGACGCACCACCTCGTCCGCCCCCACGGCCCAAATGGTTCCCAGGAGTCCCACGGTCGCGAGCTGAACGAAGGTCAGCCTCCCGGGATGCGCCCCCGGACTCACCCGACTCAAGACGAGGATGTGCAGTGCAAACGCGATGGCGCATCCAAGCACCAGAGCATCGCCGCGATGCACCGCCAGACCTTGCATCGTCAGCAATCCCAGACCGACCGCCGCGAGGCATGCTCCCCAAATCTGTTTTCGATGCGGCCGAAATCGAAATAGCAAAAAGGCCAACAGCGGGGTGAACACCACCGCCAACCCCGTAATGAAAGATGCATTGGACGGCGTGGTCGAGCCAAGGCCCGCCGTCTGAAGGGCATACCCTGCAAACAATGCCGTCCCTGCACCGATGCCGCCAAGAAGCTCCTGGCGCGTGAGCCGGCGCAACGTGGGCAGAAGTGCTGCGCCCATGAGGAGGGCCGCCATGGTGAAGCGATACGAAAGGAACGTGGAGACGGGAAAGACCGCGATCGCGTCATGAACGGTGACGAAGGTCCATCCCCAAACCGCCGTCACACAGATCAGCGCCATCTCCCAAGGGTTGATGCGCCATGGGACCAACTTTACCGCGACACTCTCACTCATCGTCCGTCATCGTTTCGAAGCCCACCGAGGGTAACATGGGTACGCCATGAACGCTTTCTCCGTTCAGCGCCTGCTGCACCATCCGTGAATGCTGGCTGCGCGCGGCCCTGGGCCCTATGAAGGGCAGAATGCCCACGGCGATGCGGCCCCGCTCGAGAATCGCGCTCACGTTGCTCGGGGTCGTGCTCGTCGCGGTAAACTTGCGCGCCCCCATTGCGGCCGTGGCGCCCTTGCTGCCGCAGATGCGTACCGATCTCGGGCTATCGCGCAGTGCGGGCGGGTTGCTGACCTCGCTGCCGTTGCTTTGCTTCGGAGGTCTGTCGACGGTGGCCGCAACGTTGGGACGTCGCATCGGCAGCGAACGCGCGCTGGTGTTCGCGATGCTGGCCATGGCCGTGGGCAGCGCCGCACGGATCTGGAGCGCGCCGTTGCTCTTTGCCGGCAGCATCGTCATCGGCGCCGCCATCACCGTGGGCAACGTGCTCGTTCCCAGCGTGATCAAGCAGCACTTCGACACGAAGCAGGGCCTGGTCACCGGCATCTACACGGGTGCGCTCATCGGCGGCGCGTCGTTGGCCTCGGCCATCAGCGCACCGCTGGCCCACGTCGACAGCGTCGGCTGGCGCGGCTCCCTTGCCGCGTGGACCGTGCCCGAGGTCCTCGCGCTTCTCGTATGGATACCGTCGTTGCGCGTTCCGCATCGACCTCCGCCCGTAACCCCCGGCTCCGTGTCCGTGCTGCGCAGCAAGATCACGTGGGGTCTGTCGGTCTTCATGGGCTCGCAATCGCTCGGGTATTTCGCGATCCTCACGTGGTTTCCGGCCTTGCTGCAGGACCAAGGCGTGTCGGCGGCCCGCGCCGGGGGCGCATTGGCCATCTTCAATGTGATGGGCATCGTCACGGCGCTGATCATGCCGTCGCTGGCCGGGCGCTTTTCCGAACAACGCGGGCTGGCCCTCACCATTGCCGCGGGATGGGCCGTGGGCATTTCGGGGCTGCTGCTCGCGCCCGGCGCGTATGTCCTCTGGGCCATCGTCCTGGGCTTGGCCCAGGGCGCCTCGATCAGCCTCGCCTTCGCGCTGATCGTGCTGAGGTCGCGCACGCCGGAGGTCGCACGCGGATTGTCCGGGACCGTGCAATCGATTGGCTACCTCATTGGCGCGACGGGACCTTTCGTGCTCGGCGCCCTCCGCGATGCGAGCCCGAGTTGGTCGGTGTCCCTCGTGGCCTTGCTCAGCGTGGTCGTACCCATGGCCTGGGGCGCGTGGCACGCCGGCCGAAAAGCCACCGTTGGCTGACGGCTAAACGAACCGGTGGCCACCGTCGACGTGAAGCACGGTGCCGGTGGTGAAGCCGTTCGTCATGAGGAAGATGGCCGCGTGGCCGAGGTCGTCGGGCGTGCCGATGCGGCCGACGGGAAGCCGCTGCGCCATCCCCGAGAATCGCGAGGCTTTGTCGGCACCGATGACGTCCCATAGTTCCGTGTCGACCCAGCCGGGCGACAGTGCGTTCACGCGAATGGGCGCAAGCTCGATGGCCGCACCGCGGATGAAGCAGTCGATGGCGCCGTTCACCGCGCCCACCATGGATCCGCGGGGCAACGGTCGATCGGTGGCGACCCCCGTGGTGAAGGTGATGGACCCACCGGGCCGCAGGCGTGCGCCGCCGTGTTTGGCGATGAGCAGCGCACCGAGAAGTTTGGAACGGACGGCCCGACGGGCGGCCTCCAAATCGAATTCGCGGATGGGTTGATACGCGAGCGTCGCGGCGGTCACGGCGATGTGGTCGACCTCGGGCACGGATTCGAAGAGGCGAACGACATCGGCCTCCTGGGTGATGTCCACGGCCACGGAGCGGCCGCGTTCCCCGGCCTCGAGCGCCTCCAGCGCGCGGTCGAGTTTCTCGCGGGAGCGGCCGCCGAGAACGATGCGGGCCCCGCGGGCCAGTGCAGCGCGAGCGATGCCGAGCCCAATGCCGGAGCCTCCGCCCACGACGATGACGGTGCGATTCGATAGATCCATGGCGAGATCGGTAATCCCGTCCCCCTCGAAGCACCACGGCGATTGTTGGTATGCTGCATCCCATGAATGGGATGATCACGGGCCAAGAGGCCATCTTACGCTGTCGTTGCGGAGAGATTCAGGGGCGCCTCACCAACGCCTTCCCACGAATGGTGACCCGCATCGTCTGTTACTGCGACGACTGCCAAGCCTACCTTCACCACCTCGGTCGCAGCGATCTCCTCGATGCCCATGGCGGCACCGACATCGTGCAGGTCGCTCCCGCATCCGTCACGTTCGAACGGGGCGCGGAGCGCATCGCCGGCGTGCGCCTCACGGCAAAGGGGCTCCATCGCTGGTATGCGACCTGCTGCAAGACGCCGGTCGGAAACACCATGACCCCGTCGGTCCCCTTCATCGGGATCGTCGCGCAAGCCTTCGAGGGCGGCCCGCGCAAGCTCGACGACGTGGTGGGCAAACCGATTGGCGCCATTCTCGGGAAATACGCCGTCGGCACGGCGCCCGAAGGGTCCACCAAGTTGAATCTGCGCCTTCTCCTGCGCGCGGTCGGAGCCATCGCGGGTTGGCGCTTGCGCGGGAAGGCGTGGCCGAATCCATTCTTCGATCGTGCCACCGGTGAGCCGAAGTGGCCGCTGACGACGCTCGCGCAAACCGAACGCGAGGCGCTGCGCCCCTATTGCGGCCCGAATCCGACGACGGTCACGGAACTTCGCGGATCGTAACCGTCGCAGCGTCGTCCCAGTGTTCGAAGGACCAGCGCACCTTCTCGCCGGCACGCAAGGTCACGACCGTCGCGTCGCCGGCGTGTCCCTCCACGTCGTGACCGTGGCTGCGGGCCATGCTGCGCACTTTGATGGGGATCTTTCGCGGATTCACGAAGGTGACCCAGCGGCGGGGACCGTCGACGGAGTAACAGGGGAACGGCGCCCCCGCTTCGCAACTGCCATTCAGCTCCCACGCCAAGGCAAAGGCCGGCCCTTGCACATCGTGGCATCCGTGGGCCGCGGAGCTTACCCCGAGCGCGTAATACGACGTACCGGACACGGGAATGCAGATGTAATCCGCCGCCGAGAGGGCGCGGCCCTTCGTTTGGCAGGCCGATTCCGAGGCAAAGTCACCGCGCCAGTTGCAGGGCGTGGGATCGCCAAAGGGGTCCGAGGCGCTTTGCGCGGAGGACGCCGCCGTCGCCAAGACCGCAACGCACGCCACCGCCAAAACCGACACGGGACGCCATACCCGCTTTACGACCGTCATTGGATACGGACTAGCGAATTCGACACGGGTCGGCAACCCGATATCCGGATCCAATGATCCTACCAATGATGTCGCCATCGCACGCCGGCGACACGAATCGTTTCAGGGAATAAGGAGAACTTTGCCAATACTCCCGCGGCTCTCGAGAAAAGCGTGTGCGTCTGCCCCCTTGGCGAGGGGATAACGCCCTGCGATGCGCACGCGAAGGCGGCCCTCGCGCACCCACCTGAATAGTTCGTTCGCCCGGCGTACCCTCTCGTCGTGCGAGCGGAGCACATTCCACAAATCCCCGCCGGTGAGGGTCTTCGAGGTATCCATCAGCATGCGCGGATCGATGGCCGGCGGATCGCCGCCCGCCATCCCGAAGAAGACGACGTGACCTCCGGTGCGCACGGCCTCGAAGCTCGAAAGCAAGGTCGACCCCACGGAGTCGTAAATCACGTCGACGCCCTCGCCGGAAAAGCGTTTTGCGGCTGCCGGCCAATCCTCACTGTAAAGGACGACTTTGTCCGCCCCTGCCTCGAGTGCGGCGGCGCGCTTGGCTTCGGACGACGTCAGCCCGAGGACGCGTGCCCCCTGCAACTTGGCAATCTGGACCAGCAACAGGCCCACCCCGCCGGCGGCGGCATGCACGGCCACGGTTTCGCCGGCGAGAATGCGATGGCTGTCCGCCGCCAAGTATTGCGCCGAGAGCCCCTGAAGCAACAGAGCGGCGGCCGTTTCGGCATCGATGAAGGGCGGCAGCGGAATCAGCTTTTCGAACGGCACCAACACGCGTTCCGCGTTGGCGTAAGGACTATCCGCGAATCCGACGGCGTCGCCGACCTCGAAGACCGAAGTGGCATCGCCCAACGATTCGATGACGCCCGCACCTTCGTAGCCATTGATGTACGGCGGCGTCCCCGTGAGGTGATAATTGCCTTTGCGCCGATACACGTCGGCAAAGTTGAGGCCGATGGCGGCGAGCCGCACGACGGCGTGCCCGGCCTTGGCCACGGGCGCCTCCACCTCGCGCAGTTGCAAGACCTCGGGACCGCCAAATCGATCGAAGCAGAGCGCCTTCATGCTTGCACGATGCGCCCGCCCCCGCGCCGTGGCAAGCCCTCAGCGCGCCTTCACGCGAGCGCCATGGGCTTCCCACCAGGCGCGCGCGTCGATCTCCGTCCATGCCGGAAGATCGATGGCGGCCAGGGCCTCCGCCAGTGCGTGCGCACTCTGCGGACGGCTCTCGGGATCCTTGGCCAAACATTGCACCACCAGCGCATCCAGCGCCGCGGGAATGGATGCACCGAGGCGTTGCGAAGGCGGCGCCACGGGGCTGTGGAGGTGGTGGCTACACACCTCCACGATGGTGCTCGCCTCGAAGACCGTCTGGCCGGTGAGCATGAAATACGCGACGGCGCCGAGCGCATAAATGTCCGAGCGCGCATCCGCGGCGTTGGCCTTTTTGATGACCTCGGGCGCAAGGTACATCGGCGTGCCCATGATTTTTCCGTCGAAGGTGAGCCCGTGATCCTCACCGTTCGCGAGATCCCGCGCCAGGCCGAAGTCGAGCACCGTGGCCACGTCGCGCGCGCCACCGCGCTCGCTCAGAATGACGTTGGCCGGCTTGATGTCGCGGTGAATGAGCCCTCTCCCGTGCGCCTCGGCCAGCGCGCCGGCCACCATGCGCAACACATGGACCACGCGCGCGGGCGGCTGCGCGCCGGTGGTGTCGACCAGCGCTTGCACCGTCGCGCCGTCGAGCAGCTCCATCGCGTAATAGAAGACGCCGTCCGGCGTACGGCCGTAATCGTAAACGGTAATCGTATTGGGATGGGTCAACTCCGCCGTCAATTGCACTTCACGCTGGAAGCGCTGAATGGCTTCGTCGCCCACGCGATCGTGCGGCAAAAGCTTGATGGCCGTAGGGCGGCGCAGCATCGCGTGGTGTGCGCGGTAAACGATGCCCATGCCGCCCTCGCCGATCTTCTCGTCGAGCGTGTACTGCCCGAGCTGCCGCGCCTCGCGGATCTCCTGGTGAAGGCCGTAAATGGTGGCCGAGAGCACCGCGCACACGGACAGCACGAGCAGCCACAAGGACGTCGTCGAGACGGCCTCCTTCGCCCGTCGCGGCCCGTCGGGTCCGGGCGGCACGGCGGACGCGAGCACGAGCACGATGCTTGCACCCATCGCCAGGCCGAGAAGGAGGGTGTAGCGCGTGCGGCTCGGCACCAACGCCGAGCGCAAGGTGAACATGATGCCCGACGCATAGACGCCAATGGTCACGAAGCGCTCGTAGGAGGCGTCGGTCAGCAAGGCCGCGAACCGAGCCCCCACGCCCTCGGTGGCCGGCGCGGTTTCGACCGCGAGCAATCGGCACATGAACGCGATGGTCGCGGCGCCGAGCGTGAGCCCCACGACCTCCACGGCGCGTGCGAACGCGGCATCCCGCGGAGAACGGCATAGCAGCCACATGATGAACGGGATGGCGCAGACCACCAACTGGGTCGCAAACGACGGCTGCACCAACTCGCTCGGCGAGCCGAGGAGCAGGGTCGTCATCAAGTGCACGAACACCCCGAACACGGACAAACCTGCCCACGCCGCGCCGAACAAGGCCACCCGCGCCGAGAGCGATTGCCCGAGCAGCGAGTCGTTCATGGCCCTTCCTCTTCGTGCATCCGCTGGATGCGCTCACGCAAGAGGGACGCGACGTCGTTCGGTAGCGCATTTTCCAGGTATTCCAGCGCCGTTCCGCGCAGCCGTCGATCGGGACCGTTGAAGGCCACGAGGCAACCTTTGATGATTTCGCGGTCGAGCGCGAGACCGAGCAAGGTGAACACGTGCTCGAGTCCTCGGTGCATCCCCTCGCGAAGGCGCGCGTCCGAACGCAGATGCCGGCGAGCGCTCCACGTCGGGTCGTCGATCGACAACGCCCCGCGCGCGAGCTCGAGCACGCGGTCCCGGTGCGGGGCCAGCGCCGGGTTCTCCGCGCAAATGGCCGCAAGCGCGCGGGCATTGGCATAACAGACGTCGAAGTCGTCGCCCTCGAGCCCGCGAAGGAGCACGTCGAACAGGTCTGCGTCGCTCTTGTCACGTTCGCCTTCGGTGCGCGGCGCAGGCTCTTCGTCCGCGCGCCGCAAGACCTCGATCTGCGCGAGCAACCGCGCCCGGTCCAGCGCCATCGTGGACATGATGGTGTGACGGGTGGTGGCATCGCGCGCGTCCTTCTCCGTCATTTTGACGATGCCGAGCTGCAGGCTGGTGGCCAGCTCCGCGACGTACATGCGGTGCAGGCTGATGCCATACGTCACCCCGAGAACACCGAGAGCCGAGGCGCCGAGCATGAGCACCGTGCTAATTTGCGCCGTTACCGCGACGACGACAACCACCGCCACGCTGCCGAGCATCGTTCCAAGGCGAGGCACCGCAACGTCGACGACGACCTTGAGGGCGCGCTTGCGGTGGGCCGGCACCGGCGTGAAGAGGATCTCGTAAGCCGAACGGAACAGCGAACTCGCCAGCGCGGTCTCCAGCCCAGCCGCCACGGCGATGGCCGCGAGCGTGGAGTACCCCGCCGCCACGAACGAGGCCGCGACGACGCTGGCCGGGAGGATCGCCAGCGTGGCCCCCAGGCCGAACCGCTCGAGGAAGACGCCACTCAGCGCAACCTGCACCACGAACGTGAGAACGCCGACGGCCGTGTGAAACAGGGCGAAGAACGCCACCAGCGCACGCGCCTCGTGCAACGTGGTCTCCGCCGCCGTCTTGAGCGCGCAGTCGAGGAACAGCTCGAACAACGCCACGACGACCACCATGGAGAGCACCCGCCGCAGGTAAGGACGCTCGGCCAGAGGCTTGAGCCCGTCACGAAAGGAGGCGGGCGGACTCGTCTCCGATGGCTGCGGCAGGGAGCGCCCCAACACCCCGACCCCCCACACGCACAGCGCGCTCACCACCGCGAGCATCAGCAGGATGGCCCGCGGCTCGAACACCTCGGCGATGCGTTTCGAGGCGAAGCCACCGATCAACCCGCCCAGGGTGGCCCCCGTCGTGATGCGAATGATGTTGCGGCGGGCCACGTGCGGGTCGAACCGCTCGTTCACGATCGACCAAAAGCCGCTGATCATCAGGCCGCCCGCCACCGACGTGTGCACGTAGATGGCAGCCGCGCTCACGCCCGAAAACGATGGCGCCAGCACCCATTCGAGCACGAACGCGAGCGCATTGAGCGCGAACAAGGCCGGCACGAACCGCGACGGCCCTTTTCGTGCCATGAGACGCGACGTCATCGACACCGCCGCGAGCGACAGGACCGCCGAGGCACCGATCACCGTGGGAAGCGAGGTGGCGGGAAATCGCGCGAGGAACATCGAATCGCGCGCCACCTTGCCCGCCACCTGCTGGGCAATGACGGCGATGGCTACGGCGATGTCGAGCTTCGGCGATCGTTCGGTCACGCGCGGGCCATCCTCGCACGAAGCGAGATGGTCCTACCAGCGGCTCCTCAGAGGGCGCCGCGCTGGATGAAGAACCAGTCGGAGACGCCGCAGGGCCGCGCCATCACACCGCCGCCATCGTTCGTCGTATATCGAATCTTGAAACACGATCCCGCGGGGGCGACACCGCGGTAATTGTGATTCCCCCAAGCATTGCCCCACGACCAGTTGTCCCACATATACGTGTCACGCGGAAGGATGTATTCCATTCCATCGGAGGCGCTCCCCCAGATTTCGCCGTTGGTAAATTCGTAATCGTAAAGATTCTTCGGGCTCGTGCGGCAGTTGTGCACGCCGTCTCCTTGGCTCGACGAAAGCGCGGAACGCTGGACCCAAACGCAGCGGTTCACGTAGCCATAGGCATATCCGTACGACCAGCCGTTGCTATCCGTGTATTGCACGTCGAATGTCTGCCCGTTGTAAAGCCGGCCCATGGCGTACGAGCCTGCGGCGGAGCGCACGTAAACGTCTTGTGCCGTAACCGTATGGCGTGTTTCCGCGTGCGCGGGATTCGCCCATACGGTGGTCACCATTGCCGCAATGGCGCCAAGTAATGAAGTTGCAAGCGTTGCTCGGGTCATGAATGAAACCTCCTCGAACGGCCGTGCTAAGCAGAGTCCGTTCCCACAGGTGCGCAGGGCCGCCCCCCGCAAGAATCCCGAGGGAGTCGCCATTCGAGGATGCGATCCCGCAGATCGACTGATGCGATCTCCGAGATCGCGTGCATGTGGAACGCACACCGTGGGTAAAAGTAGCGATTCCGTTGCGGAAGCAATCGTTCCGCAGGAGCGCATCGTGGTAACGTGCCGTCGGAATGCAGTCTCTCGAGCCCGGAGCGATCCTTCTCGGGCGATACCGGATTCGAAAGGTCGTTGGCCGAGGGGCCATGGGCGTGGTGCTGGCCGCTCGCGACGAGGAACTCGACAACGACGTGGCCATCAAGGTGCTCGTCGGGATGCAGGATGCGCTGAGCGAGCCGGTGGAACGGTTCATGCGCGAAGCCCGCATCGCGGTGAAGTTGAAGAGCGACCACGTGGTGCGGGTCATGGACGCGGGCACCTTGGAAACGGGGACGCCGTTCATGGTGATGGAGCTGCTGGACGGGAGCGATCTCGCATCGGCGGGCCCGCTGCCACCGATGACCGCCGTCGATTGCGTGCTGCAAGCGATCGACGCCGTCGCCGAGGCGCACACGCAAGGGGTCATCCATCGCGATCTCAAGCCGTCGAATCTCTTTCTGGCGAAGCGTCCCGGCGCGCCGCCCATCGTGAAGGTGCTGGACTTCGGGATCTCCAAGGCGAGAAATCTCGATGGGGATCCGTCGCTCACCACGGAGGAGTCCATTCTGGGCTCTCCGCGGTACATGCCCCCGGAGCAGTTCCGCTCGGCGAAGCTGGTGGACGAGCGGACCGACGTGTGGGCCTTGGGGGCGATTTTGTACACGCTCTTGCGGGGCGCACCGCCGTTCGACGGCGCATCGATCGGCGAGGTCTTCGCGGCCGTTCTGCAGGAGGAACCGGCGTCGCTGCGTGCGATTCCCCCGGAGCTGGAGGCGGTGGTCTGGCGCTGTCTGAGCAAGGAGCCCGCGCAGCGCTACCCCAACGTGGCCGCGCTGGCCGGGGCGCTCGCCCCCTTTGGAAGCGGCGAATGGCGGCGATGTGTCGCGCGTGCGCAAACGCTCCTCGAGGACGAGCCGATGAGCGTCCCGGCGGGTGACCCGCGCCCGAAGCCAGCGCACTGGCCGATGGTGTTGGGCATCGCGGTCGCACTGGGGTCGCTTCTCTTGCTCGGCGCATCGGGCACCGCGCGCATGAAGCCGCGGGAAGCGATGAACGCCGTCGCGCCCCCCGTGGCAACGCCTGCGCCCATCGAGAGCGCAGAGAGCGCAGCGCCGCCACCGGCACGTTCGGCGACGGAGGCTCCGCCCAAGCGAACACCGTCTCGAGCCCCCTCCGCGAAGGTGCGCAAGGCAACCGTGCCGGCAGCATCGGCTGCGCCCGTCGAGGACGTCGACGCGGGGGTCTCCCTTGGAACCATTTTCGATGACCGACACTGAGTCGACGTGAAACGCCCGGACTTCCTCTTCGTCGCGACCCTCGGGGCACTTGCCGGATGCAACTGGCTCCTTGGCTTCGAGGACGAATACGGACTTTACCCCGCGACGGACGCAGGCACCGATACCCGCGCAGCGCCACAGGTCGATGCCGGCGCACCGTGCACGGCCGACACGCGCAACGACGAGGCCAACTGCGGCCGCTGCGGAAACGTGTGCGCCCCCAACTTGGGCTGCAACGATGGCCGTTGCGGAACCATTGTCCGGGTGTCCGCCGGCGGCGATTTTGCATGCGTTCTCCGCGACGATGGCCGGGTGCAGTGCTGGGGTGACAACCTGGCCGGGCAACTCGCGGAAGAACCCGGAAACCACCGCGCGAAGCCCAGGACGGTCGACATCGGGGTGAACTCATTCAAAAGTATCGCCACGGGGATCGATTTCGCGTGCGGCACCGTCGACTGGCACGACAAGGCCATCCATCCGAGCAATGTCGTCTGCTGGGGCTCCAATGCGAGCCAGCAACTCGGGCACCCACGCGGCACGGAGGGTGACATCCCCGAGGTCGACCAACGCTGCACACCGCCAGAGCGGGGTCGGTTCGTCGCCTGCAATTGGGTACCGACGGAAATCCAAGTTCCCGAACGGGTCTTCGCGCACGCCGTCGCCACGGGCTACGATGCCGCGTGTGCTGTCGGCGACGGCGGCACGTTTTGCTGGGGAAGCAACATTTACGGCCAGCGCGGCATCCCGGAGGAAGACGCAGGAGCCCTCGCCAATCGCGTGTCTGGCAAAGGCACCTACGATGCGCTGGCGTTCTCGCTCGGCTCCGAAGCGCGCGTTTGCGCCCGCGATGCGGATGGCGGTCTCGCGCAATGCTGGGGAAGCCCGCGGGGCCCGCTCGGCGATGGCCATGCGATGCAAGACATGCGCGTCTCGACCCCCGTCACGGTGCGCACGGATCCTTCGACCGCGCTCGCAGGGATTCGCGAATTGGTCACCCTTCGCCATTCGAGTTGCGCCTTGGCCCGCGACGGCCTCTTTTGCTGGGGTCTCCCCGACACGGGACTCTTCGGAGCCGACGCCGGAGACAAATACGTTTTCGCCACCCCCGGCCCGAAAAACCTGCCGCCCATCGCCAAGGTCTCGGCCTCCGACGGGCACGTTTGCGCCATCGACATGGACGGCAAGGTCTGGTGCTGGGGCCTGAACGGCGCCGGCCAGCTCGGTCGAGGCCACGCCAACGGCGACAAGGCCTGTAGCCCGCAACGCTGCGAGCTCTCGCCAAAGGCCATCGCCAACTTCGATGCCGTCGACATCAGCACGGGCCTCGAGTTCACCGTGGCCTTGCGTGCCGACGGCACCGTATGGACGTGGGGCAGCAACCGGGCGGACAAATTGGCCCGGCCGGACGATCCCACCGTCGATCCCCACGAATGCTTCGACAGCAAGCCATGCTCGCCGACGCCGCGACCCGTCGTGGGCATCGAATGATGCGTCAGGGGTTGACCGGCCAGGGCGTGTCGCGCGGGCCGGCCATCCAATTGTCGTGGCGACCGTCGAAGTAAACGACTTTCAATGCGTTGGGATCGATGCCGTCGAGGCAATTGACGTTGACGCCCACGTACGCGCCGCCCAACACTTCGAGGTTTCCGGTTCCGAATGCGTGGACGCCACAATGCTTGCAGAAGCGGAAATTCCCCGTTTTCCCGCCCCAGGCATAATCGCCCAAGCTATCCTCACCCGAGACGAGGCGAAACGCATTGGGCTTCACGATGGTCGTCGTCCCGCTTCGCTTGGTGCACCAGCTGCAATTGCAGCGGCTCACGCCCTGCTCCAAATCGATGTCGGCTTCGAAGCGAACGGCTCCGCAATGACAGCCGCCGGCGTACCTGGTGGGTTGGCTCTGCGCTTGGCTCATGATGGCTTCCTTTCTCGTGATCCGTAAGTGGTGGACGAGAAGAAGGTAGCCGCCGGCACTGTCAGCCTTGTGTCAGTTTTGACGGGACCACCCGTTCGTTCCACATCCAAACGAGTACCGTCAGCGCGTGGCCCATGCAACCGCGTCGATGCGCGCGCTCGAATCTGGGCGAAGTTCTTCCGTGCATGATCGACGAAGAAAGGATGGACCGCGCCACCCCGACGCTCCATCGAGTTGCCCTCGCGCCCGGACACCGCCGAGCGTCACGGCGCGGAGGATTGTGTGATCTGCACGGCGTGAAGCTCCGCGCCCCCGAGCATGGTCAGCTTGCCCGGTTTGAATGTCTTCAGCTCGGTGAAGGAGTCGAGCATGGGCAAGCCCTCGACGAAGAGCACGGCGTAGCCCGCCGCGTAGGTTCGGAATCTCTCCTCCATGTTCATTTGGGCGCAGGGCGCGCAGTTCAGGGCGAGGAGATCCACGATGCGCTGGGTGGGCTTGGTCAAAAAGCGCATCGCGCCCGCGTCGGTCACCGCGATGACCGCATCCTCCGGCAGGGAGGCACCGAGCCATGTTCCCATCGCCACATCGACGTTCTCGATGTTCTCCGTATCCCAGCTGTATTCCGCGATGCGCGCACCATGCAGCTCGAGCATCGCCACGATGAGCGCTGGCCCCGCCGCGAGCACGCAAGCCCGCCCCGCGCGCTTTCTTCGCTCGGGTAAGAGCTCCCACGCATGCCACGCGCCGATGGCCATCCACAACCCGCCGAAGGGCAGCGCGACATCCAGATAGCGCCGCCAGTAATACGTCCATTCTTTGTCCTGATCGATGCGGTAATACGCAATGGTGATCACGTTCAAATACACGTACAGGAGCGGCACGCCGACGACCAAGGCGAACTCGCGCCAGCGCCGGCGCGAACGAAAATGAAAGAGGGCGGCCGCGACGAAGCCCGCCGCGAGCCACGTCGCGGGGCCGCGCAGAAAGGAGACGCGCGCGAAATAGCCGGTGAGGATGGCACGCCAATTCACCAATGGCAAAAGACCAAGGGTGTCGTCGTGCTTGGCGTAATACGTATTCGGAAGCGGCCGGCCAGCGACATGCAGATTGTAGAGGGCCCACAACCCTCCGAGCACGAAGGCCGGCGCGAGCAACTGGAAGGCGATGACCATGTCGGCGCGCGCGAGACGCGGACGCATCCCTCGAACCAAGAGGCGATGCACGAGCACCACCGCCGTGATGAAGACGGCAATGGGAACACCTTCGCCGCGCGTGACGACGAGCAATCCCAGAACGACGCCACACACTCCGTAGTGCTCCCGCCAGGCCGCGTGCACGGCGAGCACGAGGAACAACGACGCGAGCGCCACCTCCATTCCGCTCCAATGGCTGTACGCCAAGTTGGGTTCGAGCACCACGAACAGCCCCGCACAAAAGGAGACAATCCGCGACCCGCTCGCCGTCCACGCCAGCCGTTGCATGGCCAGGGCCCCACCGAACGCACAAAGGGCGCTGGTCGCTTTGGCGCACCATGGCGCCGAAAGTCCGACTGCCGAACCCAGCTTGTACGCCACGGCCAACAGCACCACCCAAAACGGGCTGGACATTCCGCTCTCTTGGACCCCCTCATTGTAAAAGAAGCGCCCGTGCTCGGCGAGGGATCGCGCGTACACCAGATGAATCCACGTATCGTCCACGGGCACGCCATCGAAGGCCGACGTCCCGCCCGACACGCGCGAGGACAGATAGAGCCTCCCCACGGCCAACATGGTTACGGCCGCGCATATTGCGAAACTAATGGCGCAATCGATCCCACTGTCGCCTCGTGGAACCGACGTATGGCGAAGTCCCTCGTCAATCGTGCTAATGTGCGCGCGCATCGAACTTCGCATTATCATGTTCAAGAGTGGTCGTTGGTACATTCGGCGTTCCCCGCAGGCGGTATTCGTTCTTCGCGTTTTGGCGCTTTTGGCGGGTATGGCATTCGTCGTTTGCTTCGCGCGCGTTGCGTGGTCGCGCGTACGATTTCCAGTCCAAGTCGAATTCATGATTGGCGGCATCCTCGACCACGTCGAGCGCGTGCAAAGGAACGTTCCTTTGTATGTACCGCCGTCGGCGGATTGGGTGCCGTATCTGTATCCGCCGGGCTATTACTGGGTGAGCGCGTTTATCGCGCAATTCGCGCCACTGGTCTATGCGTGCAAAGGAGTTTCGCTGGTAAGCACCCTCGTCAGCGCCACCAATGTGGGGATTCTCGCGCGGCGCCTCGGCGCGTCGCATTTTTGGGCGGCGCTCGGCGTGGGGCTGTTCTTCGCCGCGTATTCATTTACGGGATATTGGTACGATATCGAACGATGCGACGCTCTCTTCGTCGCGATGCTCAGCACCTCGGCCCTGCTGCTGTCGTACGAGAGCGTCGCTTCGACGGTCTTTGCCGGCGCGCTTTTGGGGCTGTCGTTCTTCGTCAAACAGCCCGCTTTGCTCTTCGTGGTATGCGTCACCGGCGCGCTTCTCGTGTGCGGGGCGTCGGTAAAGCGCGCCTTTGCCTTTGGCGTGCCCTGCGCGATCATCATGGCGGTCGGTGCGGCAGCACTGAACCACGCGAGCGGCGGGTGGTTTTGGTTCTATTGCTTCGACATACCGGCGGCGCACGGTATGGCGCTCGAAGATTGGAAAGTGACGCTCCTTCCGCCGCTCCTGAAGTGCCTGCTGTTCGAGCTGGTGACCTTGGCGACCTTCGGCGCGATGGCCCGCGCACTCCTACGCCGCGTGACGAGAAAGGCCGACGAGGAAGACCGCCGAACACTCGTCTTCGGCGCTTGGCTGCTCGCAGGCTTCGTCTCGTCGGTCACCGGCCTGCTCCACCCTGGTGGGGCTCACAACGTGCTCATGTTCTGGTCGACCTCGGCGTGCGCAGCGACGGCGGTGGTGGCGACGCGCTTGGAGGCCAATGCGTCCACGCGATCCATGCCTGCGGGCGCGGGAACTTCGGCCGCGATCCTGCTCCTCGTCTTCTACCAGCTCGCGCGGTTCGTGTATTCACCGGCGGCAGTCTCCCCTACTCAGGAGCACGTCGACGGCGCGGCGCTCATCGCCGGCCGGATCCAGGAGCTCGAACGGCGCGGTGAGGTGTTCGTGGAGGGACGCGGGCACGTCTCGGCCAAGCGGCACCTACACACGGCCGCCATCGTCGATCTGACGGTGGGCGGTTTCGATGCGCCGGCGAGTCTGGTGAGCAACATCGAGCAGCGGGCTTACGCGGCCATCGTTCTCGACAAGATCGACGCCTTGAAGATGCGCTCCCCCAAGCAAGCCAACGTGCACGACTTGCTGCCCAACCTCCTGCGCAATTACTTCGTTTCCGAGCGCCTGCCCGACGTCTCGTATCCCCTCATCGGCTTTGGCTCACAGCCCACATGGGTCTTTTTGCCGCGAAAGACGCCGCTCGCAGGACTCTCCGACGAGGCCCTCGAGCGCCGCGCCCGCATCGAGTCGACCACCGCGGAAGAGCGCATGCAGGCCGCGCCGACCCGGGTGCAAGGCGATGGCTGGGACATCGAGGACGGCGCCCGATGGGCTGACGCCAACACCCGCGACGTGCCCTGAGGTCAGTCGGCGGACGTCGTCGCGCGCATGCGACGCAAGAGCACGAGGCCCAAGGCGGAGAGTCCCACGGCAATCGGCGATGGCGAGCGGGGGGAATCATCGCCCGGGACGGAGCATCCGCCTCCTCCGGAGGACGATTCGGATACGCATGCGCCCGTGTAGCCGTGTCGCGGTGTCGGATCGCACGAGTCGGCTGGTAGCGGGCCAGCTGCGGTCACTCGGGTTTGGTCGGATTTGTACACGCCGCAGATGCCCGAGGTGTCGTCCGGCGACAGATCGCGCATGGTCATGGCCCGATATGAAGCAAACATGGTGGCATCCTCCGCGGAGGAATGTGCAAATCCGAGGACGTGCCCGGCTTCGTGCGTGGCAATGCTCGGCAGGTCCACCGCACCCGACGGCAGGGAGTCGGCGATCGAGAGCGGGCGGCGCTGGTAGGCGTTGATCTCCATGTCGGCGTCGAACATCTCGCCGGTGGTGGGGTCGTAACGCACGGTGGTGAGGCCGAGGGTGTTCGACGCATCCATATGGTCCCAAGAACTGTCGCGAAAAACGATGACGTTCTGATTGGGCCCATCGGTGTCGTATCCGACGGTCCCGCACGCGACGGGTCCCAGGTAACTGACCTGGATGCTCACGCGCGATGCGGCATCGCTCGAGCAGGTGGTTTTCGTCCACGTCTCGAAGGCGCGAGTGAACACGCGTTCCGCGTCGGCCAAGGAAACTTGGCGGCTCGCGTCCTTTTGGAGGCTATAGCCGATGCAGGCATTCTTCCAATAGAGCGGCTTGCCATACGGGCAACACGCACGCTGCTCCCGTTCATTCCAACCGGCACACCGATTCGTACCGGGCGGATCGTTGGCCTCACGCCCCGTCATCGTCCGACAAAAGCCGTGCGCGTTCGAAATGGGCCCCAACGTGGCACCTGCCAGCGCCAAGGCAAAAAGCGTATTCCTAAGTTCCATGAAGGCGACGGCACCGCCGTCGTGACATGGAGTGGCCGGCGCACGCCGCTTTTGTGAGGGCGGGCAACTTTTCGCCCGGTGGGTCGATGGCCGAAACGCTGCTGCGCTCGCCGCATTGTCGACGGAGGCTGTCCCGGGACAGGGCCCGTCTTGTCCCGGACAGGGAGCAGTACGCCGGAGGGACACATTTTTCCGTGCGATTGGGTTGGCACCCTGTTGGCAATGCGTCGGGGCAGATCTTTCGTGCGCGGGGCTCCGGACCCCGCGCCCGCAAGGTCGCGGATTTGAATGATGGGTTGCCACAAGGTTCGAGTGGGAGGCAACAGCCCTCCACGTGCCCGTTGACGCGCGGAGCCACCCCTACGGGGGTCCAGCCAGCGGGAACAACACGTAGAGCGGTGATGGGAGGCGCTGCGGGCGCGGACCGGTAGCCGACATCCACGTTGGGGAAGCAGCGCAAAATCTGCTCGCATCTACCGGAACTTCTTACCCCTCATTTTTATCTGGCAAAGAGAAGGCCAGAAGAAGACCGTCTGAGATTGCGCGGAGCGCGTGATCACGCACCCGTTTGTGCCCCGTCCGCCGGGGACGGCGTGCACCGTGGCATCGAGCTCCAGTTCGGTCTCCTCCACGAGATCAGCGAACTAGCCCGACAAGCCCCGCGCGAGGTGGTCGACGCGCTTGAGAAGCGTCGGGATGCGGTGCTCGCCCGCCATACGTCGAACGCCGTCGGCGGCTTCGTCGAGCGGGATGCCGGCGGCGCTCACCAGCAAGGGCTTCGCACTTTCGCCGCGCAGCACCAGGACCGCGCCCGTCTCACCGCGAAAAGCCGTCTTGGCCGCCCCCACCACCGCCACACGGCCCCCCAACGCCTCGTGCAGATGTGCCCCTAGACCAGGCCGCCCCGCCGTATCGAGCCACACGTAGCCATCGACGATCACGAGCGTCGGAAGCGCGCCCAAGGCCTCGAGCACGCGCAGAAGCGGCGGCAGCTCTCGTTTGAAAAACTCGCCCGGCACGTACGGGGCGACCTCCGCCACCTCGACGACATGTTCGGCGACGGCTTTTTCGCTCGTCCATTCCTGAAATTGCACGCACGCCGCGCGCGCAATTCCCTTTTCGGTCTCGTAGTGAACATCTACCGCGCAGAACATGAGCCGATTATTCCACATGCTCCGCGACTTTCTTCCATAGCTCGAAGACACCGTCGGCGAGATTTCGCACGCCATCGATTCCCTTCGGCCCCGTTTCGACTCGGTCGAGCCAAGCCGGGGGAAGATGCTCTTCACCGATCTGCGCACCACAGAGCGCACCCGCCATGGCGGCGATGGTATCCGTGTCACCGCCCGCCAGAATGGCATTTCGCACCACATCGACGAAGTCGGGCGCCCATCGCAGAAAGCAAAATAAGGCGAGTGGAACCGAATCCTCCGCCACGATACCGTTCCCGAGAACGGAGGCCGCGCTTTGCACGTCCGCGTGTTCACGTGCAAGGTACCAGGCCTTCTCGATTTTCGAAGCGAGGATCGTTTCCACGACGGTCGGAGCTTGCGCGATCAGCTCGAGGAGATTCGGCGCGCGCGCGAGCACCGCCCCGAGTCCAACGGCCGTGGCCACGGCGCCGGCGCGCCCGAGGGGATGCCCATGCGTGACGCCTGCGGCTTCTTCGGCAAAGGCAGCCAGGGTCTCCATGTCCTCGTGGTATGCACACGCAATGGCCACGCCCCGCACGGCCGCACAGTTTCCTTTCGAGCCTTCCGCCCACGACGAGAAGGCCGTTCCGCGCCCGCTTCGGAATGCCTCCAACGCACGCCGCATCCCGCTCCCGTATCCCCGCGCCGGGTCATAATTCGCAGCCAGCGCCGCGAGAATGTCGGCCCCCGAGACACGTCCGCACCGCACCAGTGACTCGGCCACGGCCATCATCATTTGGGTGTCGTCCGAGTAACGCCATCGGCCCTTGCCAGCGAGCATCGCCTCCAAGGCGGGCGCGAGGCGTGTGTCGTTGCCGGCCATCATCTCGAAGGGACGGCCGAGCGCGTCCCCCAGCAAGCAACCGAGAAAGGCCCCGCGGAATCGCGTGTGCCGTTGGGCATGGTTCTCCACGCGGTGACGAACCGCGGGGAGGCGCGCGCTATTCCGATTTCGGTGTCGTTGTCTTCGTGGTCCCGGGAGCAGCTGCTTTGGCCTCGTCCGCGTTCGCCGGGTGGGCGGGCACCGAGGTGGCTAGCTCGGACTCCGACGCCACCGCGCTCGGACGATAGACGATGCATGCGGCTCGATATGCGAGGTGATCGTCGACGGTCATGCGACCGATGACCTTCACGCCGTCGCATCCATGGCCCGCGGCCACCACACGAATCTGCGCGAAGATTTCCTCTTTCGTGATGTGGCTGCTCCGCCGCTTCCCATCGATGGTCGCCACTTCCACGTAGGGCTGGCTCGGCTCCACCCCCTCGAAGAACTCCACCTCGGCCGGAAGTCGCGCGTGCATCTCGCGCGGTGGACTGTTCAACGGCAGATAGTCCACGCGAACCCCGCACGCCCCCAGAAAAACGACGAACGCCATCGAAACACCGGCCATCCGTCCCCACATCGCCTTGGTTCCCATGGTCGCGTCCTATATGCGAGCTCGCCCGCCGCGTCCACGCCGCCCACAGTCGCTACGTAGCGACAACCGTGGTACGTCCCCAAATGGATCCATGGCTACGCGCATTTACGACTACGTCGGCCCCGAACACGTCCGAACGAGCGCCCGCGGATCTGCACCGGGTACGGTGATTCGTTCGCCCGAGGACCTCGTGCATTGGTGCCAAGCCCACCGCGCGGAACGCGAAAACGATCTGCTCCCGGCGACCTTCGTCGTTCGAAGAGACGGCTATCTCTACCTGGCCAGCCGCCGCTCCGAACATGTCGCCTGTGCCTCCGGCGACGCGGTCCTCGGCGCAGGTGAAATCTTCTTCTCTTCCGACGACACACCCCGGGTCGTCGCAGTGTCGAATCTCTCCACCGGCTACTGCCCGGAGCCCGAATGTTGGCCTGCCATCCGCGACGCCCTCGAAGGCGCCGGCATTCCCCACCCACGTGAATTCAGCAGCGCGTTCATCTTCCGCCGATGCCCGAATTGCTTCGAGCGAAATCTCATCAAGGACGACGTCTTCGTCTGCGACATCTGCGATACCGCACTCCCTCGCACCTGGAACTTCGCATAGGCCTTTGCGCTAACACGGCGCGGCACGAAGTTTCCGTTTGACAGAATTGATGACGACCATCATTTATGCCTCCGCAATCGGGGGGGCGTGCGCTCGCCGGATTGCCGAAGGTCTCGCGGAGTCCCCACTCGAAGCTCAAGGAGCCGTCGCATGCCCAAGCGATCCCTGGTCCACGGCGCAACCGTCCTTGTCGCCGCGTCCATGTTCCAATGTTCGGCGGATGAACCTTCCGCTGCCTTATCCAAAGCTCCCGTCGAGCAGCCTTTGGCCGCGGCGTGTGGCACGGTCAATGCGGCATTGAACCGCACCACCACCGCCTCGTCCGTGGAAAGCGGCGCCTTTCCGGCGAACGCCGCAACGGACGGAAATACCGGCACGCGCTGGTCGAGCGCATTTGGCGATCCCCAATGGATACAAGTCGATTTGGGGTCAGTTCAAGCGATTTGCGGCGTTCGACTCCAATGGGAAGCGGCGTACGGCAAGGCGTATCAAATCCAAATATCCAACGATGCCAACACGTGGTCGAACATTTACAGCACCACGAATAGCCCAGGCGGCACGGAGAATCTCACGGTCAGCGGAAGTGGCCGTTACCTGCGCGTGCTTGGAACCCAGCGCGCCACCCAATGGGGATATTCACTTTGGGAGCTGCAAGTCTTCACCACCGGTGGCCCGAGCGACGGGGGCGCAGGCGACAGCGGCACGAACCCGCCCGCCGGGTTCTGGGACTCGAGCGGCATTCCGCCGGCGCAGAACGTCCTCGTGTTCAAGTTCCTCAACCGCACCAACGGCGTCCGCAAAGACACCGAGCTCTTTTGGAGCTTCAAATCGGGCTCGATCTCCGAGACGCACTCCTTCGCGGAACGACCTTTGTACGACATGCCGGCCAACTCCGCCGGCCGCCTGTATTTCTACGTCTGCTTGACGGGCGACACCACCTGCGCGTCGGATCCGACGAAGAGCCGGTATTTCGATTTCATCGAACATACCATCGGGGCGCATCAATACAATGGCAACACCACGCGGGTGGACGCATTCGGCCTGAAGATCGCGATGTTGCTGCGCTCGCACGACGGATCGGAACTCGCCGTCGGTGAGGATTATGCGACCTTTGCGGAGGACCGCGCGGTCACCTTCCAGAAATTCGTGGACTCCGTGCCGTCCGAGTTCAAAGGACTCGCCCAAGCGCCGAACGCGCCTTATCGCATCGTGGAACCGGGCGCGGGCGGCTTCAACGCCGGCGGCGCGTATCAGCATTATTATGACAGCTATGTGAACCAGATCTGGTCGGCGAACGGCATCACCATCCCCAAGCCCGGCCCCAACGGCGACGGCCTCGGTGCATATCCCGATCTCTCCGCGGCCATTTATCGCCACGTCGGCGCGGCCCCCGGAAGCTTCGACTCCGCAGGCCACCTGAGCAATCAGCAACTCTGGGCGAACGCCTCGACGTTCTACACGGCCGCCCCCGCGAATTACTACGCCAAGTTTTGGCACGACCACGCCCTCGGCGCGAAAGCCTATGGCTTCCCCTACGACGACGTGGGCGGCTATTCGACCTTCATCTCACACGACAACCCGCAATACCTCCTGGTCGCCGTCGGCTGGTAAAGGCCAACACCTACGCGTCCCGCACCGCGGATTCGAAGCTCGAGGCTTGGGCGGCGCGCCACGGGCGGGCGTAGGACTTGGGCAAGTCCGTGGCGAGGAGCGCCTGTGGGGCGAGGTATTCGTACATTTCGCCGTAGTGCTTCGATTCGGTCGGGCTAATGCGTCGAAGGACGTGCCAGGGGCGCAACTCCGAAGGATGCGAGAGACCGGCGGCGCCGAGGATCTCGGTGAAGGCGCGCACCGTGTTGCGCTGGAAATTCGTCACGCGAACGGCCTTGTCGCCCACGACCAGGCCGCGCACCAGATCCGGATCTTGGGTCGCCACGCCGGCGGGGCACGTGTTCGCGTTGCATTGTTGCGCCTGAATGCAGCCGAGGGCGAACATCATCGCGCGCGCCGAATTGCACAAATCCGCGCCGATGGCGATCTTGTGCGCGATATCGAACCCCGTCACGATGCGGCCGCTGGCGATGATGCGGATGCGGTCGCGCAGCCCCACACCGTTCAGCGCATTGTGCACGAACACCAGGCCCTCAACCAACGGCGTGCCCACCACATTGGAAAACTCGAGCGGCGCCGCGCCGGTGCCACCCTCGCCGCCGTCCACGGTGATGAAATCGGGCGTGATGCCCGTCTCCAGCATCGCCTTGCAAATGGCCAAAAACTCGCGCCGCTTGCCCACGCACAGCTTGAAACCAATGGGCTTGCCCTTGGCCAGCGTGCGCAGTTTGGCGATGAACTCGCACATCTCGAGCGGCGTCCCAAAGCTCGAATGGGTGGGCGGCGAAATCACGTCCTTGCCCATGGGCAACCCGCGAATCGCGGCGATTTCGCGGGTGAGCTTGGCCGCGGGGAGAATGCCTCCGTGTCCGGGCTTGGCGCCTTGGCTCAACTTGATTTCAATCATCTTCACGGCGTCGATGGAGGCCTTTTCCTCGAAGAGGGTCGCCTCGAAGTTGCCGTGGGCATCGCGGCAGCCGAAATAGCCCGTGCCAATTTGCCAAATGATGTCGGCCCCCTCGGCCAGGTGGTGCGGCGTGAGGCCGCCCTCGCCGGTGTTGTGCGCGAATCCACCGGCCTTGGCCCCGCGATTCAAGGCGCGGATGGCGTTGCCGCTCAGCGAGCCATAGCTCATGGCCGATACATTGAGCACGGCGGCCTCGTACGGCTGCGTGCAATCCGGCCCGCCCACGCGAACCCGCGGCGGCTCCTCCGCGGGGTGCTTGGCCAGGAGCGAATGGTTGATCCATTCGTAGCCCATCGAATAGACGTCCTTCTCCGTTCCGAACGGCACGGTGTCGGTCACGTTCTTCGCGCGCTGGTACACGAGCGACCGCAAATCCCGGCTGAACGGGCGCCCCGAGGAGTTGGACTCCACGAAATACTGCTGGAGCTCCGGCCGAATCGACTCGAACAAATAGCGAAAGTGCCCGATCACCGGGAAGTTACGCCGGATGGAGTGCTTGCTCTGCAGCAAGTCGTAGATGCCCAACAGAAAAGCGGCACCCACGGGGACGAGCATCACGATGAACCATTGGACGTACCACGAGAGCGCCAATGTCAGTGCGAATGCCCACGACGATACGAGAAAGAACAGGTTACGCGGGGATACCTTCGATACCTTCACCCCGACGAAGATAGCTCACAGTCCCTCGACGATGTAGAGCCGCGAAAGCGTCTCGCTGGTGCAATAGGCGTACGACCGGCCGTCGGCGCTGAGATAGAGGGTCATGATCGACGCCAATCCCGGCCGAAGACCACCGAGCGGAAGTGTCATGTGCTCCGTCACCGTCCCGGACGGGAGCGCCACGTGGCGAATCCGGACGGGAAGGGAACGCGTTCGCAGGTAGATCCCCTCCCCATTTTCGCTAAATCCCACAGCGAGGTGATCGGCAAAGTGGCCCGGCACCTCGCCGAGGCTCTCGCCCTGCAAGCCATAGAGGCGGAGCACCCCGTCGGGGCCGAGCCCCGCGAAGCGATCGCCCTTCGGCGAAATCGTCGGGAGCGGGGCCACTCCCTCGGGGGTGAGCGGCCGCGGACCGGCCTCGTCGAGGTCGTGGATCCACACCCGGGGAAGGTGCCCCGTCCCCTCGATGCCGCGAAAGAGAATGCGCCGGCCATCGGGGAAAAAGCGCACCTCGAACACCGTCGTGACCGGGCCGAGTGAAAGCTTGCGCGGCCCGCCGGGTCCCGTGGGAACGAGCGACAGCGTGACGGGCGGGCCCTGAAGGCGGAGGATCACCCAGCGGCCATCCGGCGAAAGCGCGAACGGCGACCCGTTTCCGAGTCGGATCGGCGGCGCGCCATCGGTCGTTCGCAGGTAGGCCCCGTAGTCGGGGCCTTCGCTGGCATCTTCGTCGGCGTAAACCACGGTGCGACCATCGGCGGAGAACCCCGTCAGGTATGCGCCGGCTGACGACGTGAAATCGCGTTCACCTTGGCCATTGCCCACGTAGAGCGCGGTGCGGTACTCGCGATGGTCGACGAGCACTTTTCCGTCGGCCGAAATGTCGTGCAAAAGAATGCTCCCCGCCACGCGATCGACCAGACGAGGCTCCCCTCCCCCTTCGCCAATGGCATAAAGCCCATAGTCGCCTCCGGTGCGCGCGGCGCTGAACCATATTTCGTTTCCACCGGGCGCCCACGCCAGGCCGCGGATGCTGCCCCAGCCTCCCGAAAGCTCACGAATCGGCCCATTCCCCTCCAAAATGGCCACCGCGCCCATGTCGTCCTTTGGGTCGCGATGAAAGAGGAATGCCAACTTGTCGCCACGCGGCGACACGCGCAAATGACTCGGCCAGGACTCTCCCTCGTAGCGGACGGTCCCAAGGGGGTATTCGATCCGATACCGAGTTTCCGTCTTGCTCACCGCCGCGAGCTCACCGCCATTCGGGTGCCAATCGGCCTCGAAAGCGTGCTCCAGGACCTCCCGCGGTGCGCCGCCCCCGAGCCGCATCCGCGCCAGGGTGCCGCTCGGCGTCCCCATCTCGTAGAACTGCGGGTCGAGCAGCAGGGCAAGCTCGCCTTGCGCCGAAATACCGCGCACGTCGGCGTTCATGCCGAGCGGCTTCGAGCCGGGTAGCTCCGTGCGCGTGGTGTAAAGCTGCGCGGGGCCCCCATCCCACGAAGCACTGTACACGATGGTATGCCCATCGGCCGAGTAGCGCGCCGAAAGGACCTGCCCGCGCCCGAACGTGAGCGGACGGTACGTGGGCCGGGCCGTCGGTTCGTGGGTGACCGCGCGCCGGCCCATGGAAAATGCCAGGAGCGCGGCGACCAGGGACGCGGCCCCCAGGACCACCATGGCGCGGCGCGATCGCGGTGCTGGCGGACGCGCCGCCGCGGGTGCCTTCGCGAGCGCCTCCAATTGAAAGGCGAGATCGTGTGCGGATTGATAACGTGCCGCCGGCGACTTGGCCAGACAGCGCGCCACGATCGGCCCCAGGTCGCCTTCACAGGGCGGCGGATCGTCCCGCAGGGTCGCGGTCATGCGCTCCACCGCGGTACCGTTTCCAAAGGGCTTTTGGCCAGTGGCCATCTCGTAGAGCACCGCGCCCAGGGCGAAAAGATCCGTACGCGCGTCGACCTCCTCGCCGCGAATTTGCTCCGGCGACATGTAGCCCACCGTTCCCACGAGCATCCCCGGCTCCGTGGCGAGGCCGGGCAGAAACTCTTCGAACGAGGCCACCAGCCGCGCCACCCCGAAGTCGAGGACCTTGCAGCCTCCACCGTCGCAGAGAAACACGTTGTCCGGTTTGAGATCGCGATGGATGACCCCATTGTCGTGCGCCGCCCCGAGGGCGCGCGCGAGTTGCGCCCCCAGGCGGCACACCTCGGAGGGGGCGAGTTTTCCTCGGGTCAGCCGCTCGCCCAAGGTCATCCCCGAGAGCCATTCGGTGACCAGATAGGGAACGCCGTCGTGCATCCCCACGTCGAACACCGTCACCGCATGCGGGTGCGCAATTTTTCCCGTGGCGCGCGCCTCGACGTGGGCGCGGGCGAGCCGTTCTTCGTCGTCGGCGAAGCGCGCGGGCAGCACTTTGATGGCCACATCGCGCCCCAATCGCGGATCGCGCGCGCGGTACACCTCGCCCATGCCGCCGCGGCCGGCGAAGGCCACGATGGTGTACGGCCCCACGCGCTGGCCGGCGGCGTAACGCGATGGCTCTTTCTCCACGAACCACGTCTTGGCCAGGCTTGCGACGAGCGCGCAACACTCATCGCAGCCACTCAAATGCGCCTCGAGATCCGCGCGCTCGGGAGCACGCAGCCGATCCTCGACGAAGGCCAACACGAGTTCGTCGGACAGGCACGCGTGCATGGCTACCCGGCCTCGCGAAAAAGACGCACCAGACTGACATCGAGTTGGCTCATGAGCAGCGCGGCGATGCTCTCGGCGTCGCTCGGCCCCACGCGCAGACGCTCGCGCAGGCGGCGCAAGGTGGCCTCGGACAACTGCTCGCGCGCGCAAGTCAGCCAGCGCGACACCGTCGAAAGGTGCACACGATAGAGCGCGGCCAACGCTTCCAGGGCAACCCCCTCGGCATGGTACAGCCGGAGCAGCGTGCGATCCCGCGCGGACAACTCGGCAATGGTCGCACGCAAGGCCTCGCCGAAGGCCTCGCGGTATTGCTCGCGCGCGTATGCGAGCTCGGGACTCACGCTTGCAGCCGCCAATCCCTCCGTCCCCGCCGCCTCCTCGCGGGCGGATGCACGCCGTGCCTGCCGTTTCAAATTCAGCGCCGTGCGCACCGCGGCCACGCGAACGAAGCCACCAAGCGAACCCCGGCCACGGTACCCGGCAAGCCCCGGCTCGTGACCGTCTTGGCCCGCCACGAGAAGCGACGCGCGCAACACCTGCCGAACCTCGTCGGCAAACGCCGGCGCGCGATCGATGTGCGCCACGAAGGCGCCAATCTCACGCAGGTGGGCGCGCTCGAACGTCGCCAGCGCAGAACGATCTCCACCGAGGCACGCGGATGCCAACTGGAGATCGTCCTCGAGACTGCCCATGGTAGGGCGAATCTTACACTGCCTGGCCCTCGACCACGGAGAGGTACGCTTCCGTGGGAACGATTCGCGTCAGCGTGAAACCTGCCGCGGCAAAGATCTTGCGGAACTCGTCGGCCGTTCGCTCACGACCGCCGGGGGTCAGGGCGAGCATTTCCAGGTCCATCAGCTTGGCGAAGTCCACTTCGTTGGGCGCAGGAACCACCTGATCGACCACGAGCAGCTTGCCGCCCGGCACCATGGCGCGATGGCAGTTGCGCAGAATCGCGATGGATCGCGCATCGTCCCAATCGTGAATGATGTGCTTCATGATGTACGCGTCCCCTCCCTGGGGAACCGCGTCGAAAAAGTCTCCGCTCACCACCTCGATGCGATCCCCGAGGTTCTCGGCGCGCAAAAGCTGCCGCGCGCCCTCGACCACGTGCGGCACGTCGAACACCACGCCCTTCAATCGCGGATTCGCCGCGAGAATCGTGGCGAGCAAGAACCCATGACCGCCGCCCACGTCGACCAGCTTTCGCACGCTGCCGAAGTCGTACGCCGCGGCGATCGCGCGCCCAGCGGCCCCGCTGATGGACGTCATGGCATCCTGGAACACCGCCGCAACGTCGGGCGCCTTGGCCACGTAATCGAATATGGGCTCGCCATAGACATGATCGAATGCGGGCTCGCCGGTGCGAACGCTATGGCGCAATTGGCCCCAGGCGTTCCACATGTGCTCTTCTCCGAGGAACCGCGCATAACCATTCAAATTGCCGTGAACGTCGCGTCGTAAATACTGGCCGAGCTCCGTGAGCTGGAACCTGCGCGCCGCATCTTCTTGAAAGAGGCCGACGTTGGTGAGTGCGCGAAGCAACCGATACAACGCATCTTCGTTCGCGCCGACGGCAGCCGCCAATTCGTCACTGGAGCGAGCTCCATCCTTCAACTGATCGGCAACCCCGAGTTCGGCGGCGACGGATATGGCTTGGCTGACCCACTTCCCGGTGATCAACTGCATGAGGACCACGGCGGGCGCGAGCCCATCACGGCGAGCGTGTTCTTGCATCTACCAAGGTTACGTTACCGCCCACCGCCGATGAAGTTGAATGTTGCCCCTCATGGAATGACGAGACTCAGCAGCGCAGCCATGGTGAATCCGACAACGGAGAGGATCGTCTCCAGCACGGTCCAGGTGGCCAATGTCTCTTTGACCGGGATTCCGAAATAGCGCGAGATGATCCAGAACCCGCCGTCGTTCACGTGGGAGGCGATGATGGATCCCGAGGCGATGGCCATCGCAATCAATGCGAGGCGCGGCTGCGAGTAGTGAAGATCCGGCAGAAGCGGCGCGATGATGCCACCCGTTGTCACGATGGCCACCGTGGCGGAGCCTTGGGCGACGCGCAGACCGCAGCTGATCACGTAGACCAACGCGATGATGGGAAGGCCAGCCGAAGCGAGTGTGGTGGCCAGCGCCTTGCCCACACCGGTGGCCGACAGAACCGCGCCGAAAAAGCCGCCGCCTCCGACGACGAGGATGATCATGCCCACTGGCTTCAGGGACGTGCTGGCGAGTTGCGCCAACTCTTCCTTGCTCATGCCACGACGGGAACCGAGGAGCCAAAAGGCGGTCAAGATGGCAATGGTCAGCGCCACCGCAGGTGTTCCCAGGAAGACGACCACGCTGCGCAAGGTGCCCGTCAAGAGGATGCTGCCGAAGGTGCCGCAGAGAATGAGGGTCAGCGGAATGGCCACGATGGCCGCCACCAGACCGAGCGACGGCGGCTTGCGCGTCTTGCTTTCCGCTTTTTGCGCGGCCGCGAGCATGTCCTCGGGCACGGGCAGGTTGATGCGCTTACCGATCCACGAGGAGTAGAAGACCCCCGCCACGAGCCACGCGGGAAGCCCGCAGAGAAGCCCCATGACGATGAGCCATCCCAGCTCCACGTGCAGAAGGCCAGCCAGCGCCACGGGCCCCGGATGCGGCGGAAGAAACGCGTGCGTGATGGAGAGCCCCGCGAGCAAGGGCATCGAATAGAGCACGATGGACCGACCGCCACGGTGCGCCGCCACGTACACGAGCGGCGCGAGCACGAAGATGCCAATGTCGAAGAATACGGGAATACCGAAGATCAAACCGGACAACCCCATGGCGAGCGGCGCGCGCTCTTCGCCGAAGATTCGCAGCAACTTGGCGGTGAGCACCTCCGCACCGCCCGAGGCCTCCAAAATGCCTCCCAGCAGGGTGCCGAGGCCGATGATCAAGGCCACGTGACCGAGAATGTTGCCAAATCCCGCCTCGATGAGCGAGCCCGAGCTCTTTTGCGCAGAGCCGACGATTTGCTCGACCGAGAGCCCCGCACCGAGTGCGACCAAGAGCCCTGCAATGAGGAGCGCGATGAAGGGCTCGATCTTGAATCGAATGATCAACAGGAGCAAAACGGCAATGCCTACGGCGGACAGCGTGAGCAGGCCACCGGTCTCGTGTTGCAGCCAGTGCAATCGATCCATGTTCTTTCCTGGACTTTACGACATATGGCGAAGGGAATGGCCCGGCAAGGCGCCGGTAGGACGTCCGTCGTCGATCACGGCCACGCCATTGACGAAGACATAGGGAATGCCCGCCGCGCGCCGGCGCGGATCGTCGTAGGTCGATGTGTCGGCCACCTGGTCCGGGTGGAACAAGACGAGATCGGCCGCGTAGCCTTCGCGAACGAAGCCGCGATCCGTGAACCCCAATCGACGGGCCGCGCGGCCGGTGAGGTGCGCGATGCACTCTTCCAATCCGAGCACGCCGAGTTCGCGGACGTAGTGCCCGAGGTAGCGCGGAAATGTGCCCCAGGCGCGCGGGTGCGGACGATTGCCGACCAAGAGGCCGTCGCTGCCGCCCGTGTGCGCCGGGTGGCGCATGATGGCCCGCACGTTGTCCTCGTGGCCCACGTGCATCAAACAGGAGGTGCCCAGGCGCTCGTCGCGCAGAACATCGAAGTACAATTCTGCAGACGCCTTTCGCGTGCGCGATGCGGACTCCGCGACGCTATGGCCAACCAGGTGCGCATTGTGGGCGTGGCGCACGCCGTTGATTTCGATGGACCGCCAGTCCACCGGAACACCGTGGCAGCCGTCGGAGCCCGTTTCTTCGAGCTCGCGCCGGATTTTTTCGCGGGTGTCGGCATCCGACAGGCGCGCCAGCGCGGCATCGAGCCCCCCCTCGGTGACCCAACTGGGAAGCAGCGCGGAAAGGTACGTGGCCCCGGCGAGGTACGGGTACGTATCCAAGGTGATGTCCACGCCGCCGGCCATCGCGCGATCGACGAGGTGCAAAAGCTCCTCCGCTCGGCCCGCGTTCACCGGAAAATTCATGGTCGCGTGCGCGAGGTGCAGCGCACAGCCGGAGCGGCGTGACACATCGACCATTTCGGCATACGCCTCGACGGCGCCCTTGCCGTAGCTGCGGTGGTGCGGACTGTAGAAGCCCCGGCGGCGCGCAACGACCTCGCACAAGGCGACCAGTTCGTCGGTGCCCGCGTACATGCCGGGCGTGTACGTCAATCCGGACGAGAGGCCGGCCGCCCCCTGGGCCATGCCCTCGTCGATCATGGTGCGCATCGCATCGAGCTCGGAGGCCGTGGCCGGGCGGTCTTCCCAACCGAGGCAGAGCATGCGCACGGTACCTTGCGGCACCAGGTACACGGCATTCACCGCGATGCCGCGGTCGAGGCGATCCAAATATTCGCCCACGCTGCGCCAGTCCCAGGAAAACCCCGGCGGATCGTCGTTCCACCCCGCGAGCTGCGCGCGCAAAGTCTCGAGCACCGCATCGTTGACCGGCGCATAGGACAGGCCGTCCTGGCCGATGACCTCGCACGTGACACCCTGGGAGATCTTCGCGAGGTGATCCGGCTTGGCGAGCACCTGCAGATCCGAATGCGAGTGCATGTCGATGAAGCCGGGCGCCAGCACCAAATCCGAGGCATCGATGATGCGGTGGCCCCCGAGCGGGCGAGCACCCTCGCGCGCGATGGCCTCGATGCGACCTTTGGAAAGGCCTACGTCGGCGCGAAAAGAAGGTGCCCCGCTACCGTCGGCCACCCGCACCCCACGGAAGACGATATCCATGGGAGACTCACTATCAGAAGAAGGTGCGCACCAGATCGACGACGCGCGTTCCATTCACCACGGGAATGAGCGGCCACTTGTCGAAGGTCGTACAGGGGTGCGACAACCCAAAGCGCACCCATTCTCCCACCTCGACACGATCTTCTTCGCCCACCGCGAGAAACGCGTGCTGATCGTTCAATGCCGTGACCCGCGACTGAATGAGCGGCACGGTCACCCCGCCATTGCGGCGCCGAAACTGCGGCTCGGGCAAATCTTGATCGAACGGGACGTCCCGCCGACCCATCGTGAGGAGCGCAAGAGCTGGCTCGGGGTGCGAGCTGATTTGGGCCCAAGCATGGATCGCGGGACGGAACGGTGTGCCGCCCTCCATGCGGTGCTCGCGACCGAAGGGCGAGAGGCGGCGGTACAGACCATCGTCGTGGGTCAAATAGCAACCGCTCCGCAGAATGCCGAGCACGTGCAGGCCCGCGGGCCACGTCTGGGTGAACGCCGCAGCCACTTGATCGAAGTATGCGCTGCCGCCGGCGGTCACGCGAATGGGCTCCGTGCCCAAGTCGACGAAGTGGCCGCCCTCCGCAAGGCGCAGCACGAGCTCGCGGATGTCCGATAGATACGCATCCACCTTGGCGAGATCTTCGGGGCTCGCACCACGCACGAGCGCGGTTTCGTACCCGGCCACGCCCACGAGGCGCAGCGCCGGGCTGGCCATTACGGCCTCGGCCACTTCGACCGCCGCCGCAAGACCGCGCGCGCCGGTGCGACCGCCCGCGCCGCCGAGTTCCACCATGACGTCGATGGGGCGGCCTCGAACGGAGGGATGCGACGCCAGAACGTCGGTCATGCGGCCAACGCCCGCGACCGAATCGACGAAGCAGGAAAAGGAGAACCCAGGATCGCGGTCCAACTCGCCGGTGAGCCAGCGAATCGCGGCCGGGTCGACCAATTGATTCGCCATCAGAACACGGCTGACCCCGAATGCGCGGTAGACGCGAAGTTGGCTGATATTGGCCGCGGTGATGGCCCACGCGCCGTGATCGAGCTGCCGCGCGAACAGTTGCGGTGACATCGTCGTCTTACCGTGCGGCGCAAGGGCGAGGCCGTGACGTTTGCACCACGTCGCCATGGTTCGCAGATTGTGCTCCAGCGCAGGCTCGTCGAGGACGACCAGGGGCCCGACGAAATCGTCGTTGAACAGATCGAGCCCGGCATTCACGGCGTCGACGACGCGCGTACCGAACAGCTTCGCCGGCATGCCTTTGAAGCGCCAGTCGATCCGCTCGTCGCGAAGAGCCATCACCGCATCTCGATCCAAGCTCGCCGGCTCGATATTTTTCACGCGCTAATGCCTACAACGCTGGTCAGGTTCCGCAAGCATTAACGCGACGAAGGTGGCTCAAGGGATGATCCGCGCGGATGCCGGAGCGCGCGTGATCTTCGGTCGGTACTCCAGATGGAGATCGGCGTGCGTGATGGCCACGGTGCCGGCTGCGACCTGAACGGTCGCGAACGCTTCACCGACGCTCGCCACGCGTGCATTCACGGTCATCGTTCCCGAGGGAACGCCGTCGATGCGGTAACGCCCCCCCGCCGTGCTCACCGTGTGAAGCGGATGGAGCAAGACGTAGACATCGAGGCGCACGCCATCGTTTCCCATGCGATCGCGCAGGGTGAAATACCCGGCGTGCGGCGGATGCAGTGAAATGGGATCTGCTTGCGTGTTCGGACCACCTGGAGGCGCAACCATCAGCGCGGGCATCGGAGCTTGATCGAAGCTGGGGCCGAGAACGCGGTCGGACGCGTTCACGATGTCGAGCCGCTGACCGTACGTCATGGTGACCGTCCGGGAGGGAAACCCGTCGTTCGTAAAGACGATGCGCTTTGCGGGCGAAGGCTCGGCCACCCTGCCGGCATATTGGGTAAGCGCCACGACGGCGTCGTCGAGCGGGTGCTTCGAGGTGTGCGCTTCGTCGTCCCAGACGAAGATGGTGCCCTCGACGCTCCCCGTTTCCGACGTCCCCACCGCGCGCGGACCATGGCAGCCGGCCAGGGCCGCCAGCGAAGCCATCGAGAAAAGTGCAACCCACTTCATGGTGCGCCCCCATCGGTGCGCACGTCGATGCATTGCAGCCGCGTCAGCGCGCCCGATGGCGGATTTCCCTCTTTCGAAAAGAGAATCGCCTGCGGGCAGCGCCCGCCTTCGACGTAGCACCAGCCGGCATCCGCCTCACCCTTGCTGCAATCCGAATTGGCTGGAAGCTGTATGACCTCGCAGATCGGCCTCGTACGCGGATCGGGACGGCCCGAGCGCTCGCCACCGGCGGTCTTCCAGAGGCTCAGTTCCTGCTCCAAGAACGGCTTAACCGCATCAGGCTCCGGGCGTTTCAATCCTTTGGACGGATTGTCGCATTGGCTCGGATCGCCGGGATCGGGCAACATCTCGAGAACCAGGCACGCCACCCGGCCCTCATCGATTCGCAGCTTGCGCGGAACACACTGGTTGGCCAGCGCGTCCTTCAGTCGATCGACGATGGTCGCGACGGCGGGCCGATATCCAAACAATGGATCGTCTGGCGTCGTCTTGCGCACGTGGATGGGGCAGATCGACGAGACGACTCCCTGCCCCTCCATCAAGCGCGCCAGCAGCAATTCGCGAACCGTCGGGTAGGCTTTCGCCTTGATCTGCTTCGTCACGTCGCCGGGTTTGCAGACCGGCGGCACCTGGCCGGACGGCACATCGGAACGCTCCGGGCAATCGCAGATTTGCTTGTCCACGCTGTTGGTGCAATCGAGCTCGCGCGGTGCACCGGTGTCCACGTCGACCCGGTCGAAGGTGCACGCAAATTGGATATCGACTGGACGCGCCCCTCCCACGTTGGTCACCCACTCACGCCCGTGCACGAGATCCGATCCGTTTCCGGCCTCCGTCTCCGGATGCCCCACCGCGGGGCGCGGCGCGAACGACTCGATCATGTGCGGGTCGATACCCGAATAGTCGAAATGCTCGGGATCGCGCCCCAAAATTTTCGTCCAGTCGGCTTCCGAAAGCCGGCTCTTCTGCAGGTCGCTCGGATCGTAATGCAGAAGATTGGCCGGCACCCCGCCGATGTGCGCATAGAAAATCAGTTCCTTGGTGCGGGTGCCCGGCGGCAGATTGCAAAGGGTCGCGGGGCTCGTATCCGACCCGTCGGGCAACGCGGCCGCGAACAGCGGATTCTGGCAATTCGTGTCGCCCACGTAATACCCCTGCTTCGGATACTCCCCCGTTCGATCTGGAACGCGCGGCGAGCGCAGCCCGGTCACGTAGCGGGATATGGGAAACTGCGGGTCGATGCCATATTTTTCCTTCATATGGACATGTCGAAGCCCGGTGTAATTCCCCCAATCCCGCACCTCGCCGTAGTTGCCTTTTTTGCAGCTCGGATCGGCGTCCCGCGTCGCCGGATCCACCAGCGCGCACGATTTGCAATTGGGGTCGGCTGGATTCGTCGCACAGGGCGCGGTCCCCCGTGGTGGCGGAAACCCCGATTCCAGGAAATGGTAAGCCGTTCCGTTGACCGACCGCACATCGATCTCCGAGTCGTTCTCGTCGCTGAGGGCAATCACCGCCACCAGCGAATCGGGCCTCAAAAAGTCGTGACGCTGCTTGAGGATCGTCTTGTCCACGCCCACCCACGTGGCCCTCCCCTCCGCATCCCGGGCGAGGCTTTCGTACGGATCCGGCTGCACCAGGAAGCGGTACCAACTCTCGAGCTGCGACTCGATGCCGCAACCCAGCTGGCCGATGCCCTCCACCTCGTCTTGAAACTGCTTTTGCAGAGCCTCGGCATTCTCCACGGGCGATGCACCGGGCCCCGGTGATTTGTCCTTGTTTTGCTCCACCTTGGGAAACCACGCGAGAAAGTTCGACGGCTTCATGCTCTCGATGGGAACCTGGGATGCCCCAGCCCGATTGACGAGATGTCCCGCATCGTCCTTGTGAAGAGAAAGACCATCGCTCGTGGCCGAGGGATCGCAATCGGCGCCCAGGCGCGGCCCCAGCGACGACGTCACCACGCCAATGTGCATGTCGCGTACGGGAGGGAATTCCACCCTCGAGCCGGCGGGACACTGCCCATCGTTCTGCGAGCGCCCGACGACCTTCTTCGGGTCATTCTCGTCGATGCACATCGGCGCGACGAGACTCTGCAGCAGATCGGGAATGGCCGCACGCAGGTACTCCTGTTTGTCTCCCATCGAGGCCGAATTGTCGATCATGAACAGCAGGTCGATCTTGTCGACGGCGCTGGAGCCTATGGTCTTGATGAACGTTGCATTGTCCGTCGGATCGATGTGGACAACGGGGCGCGTTAGACAGCCGCCCGCCGTCCCGTAGACGAGACTAAGCAGCAGCAGGCCCGCGAAGGTCTGTCGCATGATGCCCTCCTCACAAGGCAACATGGATTCATAGACACCGTTTTGTCATGCAATCGTACGTGCTCGTCATTTTGCGGTTTTCGTGACAAAGCCCGAGGCCTGACTCCAAGTGCGCGACCCGGCGTTGACTTTGCCGCGGATTGCGGTAACGGTGTCCGCATCCATGGAACCGCTTCGCTGTCGTTAGGCTCGCCGAGGTCGGCGCCTCCTTCGTGAGGCCCCGCCAACGGCGACGCCTGCTCCACGAAGCGAGGTCTTTTCCCATGGCACACATTCTCGAGAGCGAGGCGGAGGCGATCCACGCCGCGCATGAACTCGCCACGCTGGCCGGACGCGATGCATCCCGGCGCGACCGCGAGCGAATCTTCCCCGTGGACGAGTTGGAGAGATTCAGCGCCAGCGACCTGGGGAGCATCACCATTCCCAAAGACTACGGCGGCCCGGGGCTTCCTTCGCGGTGCTCGCCGAATACCACGCCGCAGGCAATTACTATTTGAACGACGAACTGCCGCCCCGCCGCGGCACCCTTTGAGGCCGTTCGATGCCGAAGAAACGAATCTTGCTCAATGCCTTTCAACATGAATTGCGTAGGCCACATCAACCACCGCCTTTGGACGCACCCACGCGACCGCTCCACGGAATACACGTCCCTCGCGTACTGAGAGCTACGAGGACTTCATCGACCTCGTGATTCGCGAATTGCAGAACCGCAGCTCGTACAAAACGGAATACACACCAGGAACCTTCCGACAAAAGCTCTTCGGAGCCGGTGACACATTGCCCGCACAGCACGTCGGGGCCGGCTTTCGGGCGCTTTGAGAGGTTCACAGGAAGACGGGAAGACGGGAAGTTTTTTTTATTGCGCAGAATGCAGACAAAAACCCTCATAAACCTTCCCGTCTTCCCGTCTTCCTGTTCAATCCCCATTCTTCTTCGAAACAGGAGCACCACGATGAATCGCATATTTTCTCCGTCGTGGCCGGGTGCCATTGCGGCCATTGCCATCACGCTTACCCTCGCCTTCGGCGTCCATCGCGCATCCCGTGCCGTCACCCAGCCCAATGCCGCACCGTTGCGGCTGGGCACCACTGGGGCGTTCGTTCCGCCGTTGGAGGCTGCGGTGGCCGAGGCCAAGAAGCAGGGGCTCGAGGTGAAGCTGGTGGAGTTCAGTGACTGGGTCACGCCGAACACGAGCTTGGCCAATGGCGATATCGACGTGAATTATTTCCAGCACGTCCCGTTTTTGGAGAATGCAAAAAAGCAGGGCCACTTCGACCTGGTGCCCTACGCGTCGGGTATTTTGAACAACGTGGGGCTCTATTCGAAGAAGTATAAGAGCTTTGCCGAGCTGCCCGAGGGTGCGCAGGCCGCTATCGCGAACGATCCGGTCAACAGCGGACGCGGTCTGCAACTCTTGGCCAAGGCGGGGCTCATCACCTTGAAGCCGGGTGTTGGCTACAAAGCGACACGGGACGACGTGGTCACCAACCCGAAGCACCTGAGAATCGTCGAGGTGGAAGCCGTACAGCTCGTGCGCGCCTACGACGATGCCGACCTCGTTCAAGGTTATCCGGCCTACATTCGGCTGGCCAAGACCTTCGAGCCGCAGTCAGCGCTGCTGTTCGATGGCCTGGATCACAAGGAATACGTCATTCAGTTCGTCATCCGCCCGGAAAGCCACGACGACCCTCGCCTGCATCAATTCGTGGACATCTACCAACACTCCCCCGCCGTACGCAAAGCGCTCGACGAAGCCCACGGCCATCTTTATCAACCAGGCTGGGAGCTTTAAGGCTTAGACTCGGGGGCGTGAAAACTTCTACTTTGGGCCGGCGTGCCCTCCTTAAGGTTGCAGGCTTTGGCGCCGCCGCGGCGGCGTTTGGTGCGTGCCACGACGATGACGACAACCCCACGAAAATTGGGGAGGTGCTCGACGCCAGCCCCTCGACCTGGGACGAGCTCCGCCGGAAGCTGCGAGGTGACCTCGTGCTACCAGGTGACGCGCGGTACGATACCGTGCGGCGGGCGCACAATACGCTATTCGATACGCAACTTCCGGCGGCGGTGGCCGAGTGCGTAGCGCCCTCCGACGTGCAGGCGTGCATCGAGGCCGCACGCCGCAACGAGGTGCGCGTGGCGGCCCGAAGTGGCGGCCATAGCTTTGGTGGGTATTCCACGGCGCCGGGCAGCCTGGTGGTCGACCTCCATCGACTCTCCAACGTGGTCATCGACTCACCGGACACGGTCATCGTGGCCGCCGGCGCGCAGTTGATTGACGTGTACGCCAAGCTTGCGGAGGCGGGGCGCTGTTTGCCTTCGGGCTCGTGCGCCACGGTGGGCATCTCGGGCATCACGCTCGGCGGCGGCCTCGGCGCGCTCACACGCAAATACGGGCTCACCTGCGATGCGCTGCTCTCCGCGGACATCGTCCTGGCCGACGGCTCGCGCCGCACGGTGAGCCCGCGCGCCGACGAAGATCTGTATTGGGCCCTGCGCGGCGGCGGCGGCGGCAACTTTGGAATCGTCACCTCGTTCACGTTCCGCACGCAACCGGCGCCTCCGGTGCTCACCGTTTTCGGAGTCTCGTTCCCCCGAGGATCCGCGGTCGACGTGCTCGGCGCCTGGCAATTCTGGTACGCGGCCGTCCCCAAGGAACTTTGGTCCAATTGCATCGTCTCCGGCGGTGCAGGCAACCCCGCGGGCATCTACGTCGGAGGGTGCTTCGTGGGCAGCGCCTCCGATCTGGCCCCGCACATCGACAACTTGATTCAACGCGCAGGTGTGCAGCCGTCGAGCCGCTCCGCCACGGAGAAAGGCTACATGGATACCATGATGTACTTCGCTGGCTGCCCGACGCTCACCGTCGAACAATGCCACCTGCGGGGAGAATCCGACGCCGGCGGAGGGCAATTGGACCGCGCCACCTTCGTAGGCTCGTCGCGCGTGATCGCGCAATGGGCGGATTCGCAGAAGGTAGCCGACGTGATGCGGGATCAAGTCACGCTCAACTTGCTCATCGACGGCCTTGGCGGCGCCGTTCAGAACCTCGCACCGCACGCCACGGCGTTCCCACATCGCCAAGCATTGGCCACGGTGCAGGTCTATCGGGGAGCGACCGCCGAGAACCGCGCGGAGTCCGAGCAAGCCGTGGCCCACGTGCAATCGGCGCTGGTGGACGCGGTGGGCTTTGGCGCCTACGTCAATTACATCGACCCGCGCATGGCCGATTGGGGGCAAGCCTATTACGGGGCGAACCTGGCCCGCCTGCAGCAAGTGGCCAAAGTGTACGACGCGGACAAGTTCTTCGATTTCCCGCAAAGCATCCATCGGACATGACCTCGCGCGGCACGCTCCTACGCGTGCTGGGTGTCGGCTTCGGCTTGGCCGTCACCATCGGCAACACCGTCGGCGCCGGCATCCTGCGCACGCCGGGAGAGGTGGCCGCGCAACTTCCCCACACCGCGCTCTTCCTCGCGGTGTGGGTCATCGGCGGTATCTACGCGCTGCTCGGCGCCGTCTCCCTTTCCGAGCTGGGGGCGGCCATTCCGCGCTCCGGCGGGTACTACGTCTTTGCCCACCGCGCCTTCGGTGACTTCGCGGGCTTCGTCGTAGGATGGACCGATTGGCTCGCCCAGTGCGGCTCGCTGGCGGCAACGGCCATCGTCGTCGGCGAGTACGTGTGCGATCTCGCTCCCGCGCTTGGCGGGCGCCACACACATGTTGCCTTGGCAACCGTTGCCATCGTGTCCCTTTTGCAAGCGCGCGGGATCCGCTGGGGCTCTTTCGTGCAGAATGCATCCAGTGCGGCCAAGGCGCTGGTGTTCGCGCTTCTCCTGCTCGCATTCTTCGCATGGGCACCGCCCAGGACCGACCCCACGGTGCCGCTCGCGCTGCCTTCGGAGCCCATGCCACTCGCGGTGGCGATGCTCATCGCACTGCAGGCCGTCATTTACACCTACGACGGCTGGTACGGTGTCATCTATTTCGGTGAGGAGGTGCGCGCTCCCGCGCGCGACGTGCCACGGTCCATGATCGGCGGCGTTCTATCGATCATGGCGCTGTACCTCCTGGTGAACGCGGCGCTGGTGCGGGTGGTTCCCGTCGAAGGTCTAGCGGGGCAGACGTTGGCGATGGGCACGGCCACCCACCGCGTCTTTGGCGAGCGCGGTGCGGTGATCCTTCGCGTGGTGGCCATCGTCAGCATGATCAGCGCCATCAACGCCTACCAATTGATGGGCAGCCGCACCCCCTTGGCCATGGGCCGCGATCGGCTCCTCCCCGAAGCGTTCACGCGCGTCAACGAAGGCGGCACGCCTGCGCTCGGATTGCTCTGCAGCGCGGGCGCGGCCGCTCTCTTCATTTTGACGGGCTCCTTCCAACAAATCGCCGCCGTCATGGCCTTTTTCTTCGTGGCCAACTACGTCATGGCTTTCTTGGCCGTGTTCGTGCTGCGCCGCCGGGAGCCACGATTACCGCGGCCGTATCGCGCCTGGGGATATCCGTACACCACCGGCTTGGCGCTTCTCGTCTCGGTTGCATTCTTGATAGCGGCCGTGCTGGGCGACCCGAGAAATAGCGTATCGTCCTTGCTGGTACTGGCCGCAAGCTATCCCGTGTATCGTTTGGTCCGACGCTTTGGGTGACACATGGAACCTACGCTCGAGCAAATCATCGGCGACTACGACGAGGGGGCACCGCTGGCGGAAGCCTCGACGATCCCGGGCCCCTGGTACACCGATCCGCGCGTGGCCGACTTGGAACGGCGCACCGTGTGGAGCCGCACCTGGCAGCTCGCCGCGCGGGTCGATCAAGTGGCCCTGCCCGGTCAATACGTCACCACGACCATTGCGGGCGAGCCCATCGTCGTGGTCCGTGGGGACGACGGCGCATTGCGTGCGTTCTACAATGTATGCCGCCACCACGCCGCCGCGGTGATGACCCTGCCGGAAGGCCGCGCGCCGCATCTGCGCTGTCCTTACCATGGGTGGACGTACACGCTCGACGGAGCGCTCAAAGGCGTGACGGAGTTTGCGGGCGTCTGCCACTTCGACCGGACGAAGAACGGCTTGGTTCCCGTGCCGCACGTGGCGGTATGGGAGAAATTCGTCATGGTTGCACTGGACGCAGACACGCCGCCACTCGGCGTGTGGCTGGCCAGCCTTCGCGAGCGCGTCACGCCGCTCCACCTGGGAGCCTTGCACTTCGCCGAACGCCGCGTCTTCACTTTGGGCTGCAACTGGAAAGTCTTCATCGACAATTACCTGGACGGCGGCTACCACGTTCCGCACCTGCACAAGGGTTTGAGCAGCATCCTCAAGCACAACGACTACACCATCGAAAACGGCGAGCGCTACTGCGTGCAATCGTCCCCGGTGGATGCAAGTGCCGGCGAAGAAATGACCGCCTCGGTGCGCCAGGGCCAAGCGCACTATTTCTGGCTGTATCCCAACTTGATGCTCAATTGGTACGAGGGATACCTGGATACGAACCTGGTCATCCCCCTCGGCATCGACAAGACGCAGGTCATCTTCGATTTTTACTTCGATGACGTACGCGAGTCCTCCCAAGAGCGCAATCGCCGCAGCATCGACGTCAGCGTGCGCATCCAGGACGAAGACCACGCCATCTGCGAATCGGTCCAGCGCGGCCTGTCGTCCCGTGCGTACCACGCCGGCCGCCTCTCCGTGCGCCGCGAGGCGGGTGAGCATCTCTTTCATCGGCTGCTCGCCAGCGATCTGCGGCGTTAGCCCGCGCCCAACGCTTCGACGAGGAAGTCCGTCACGGCGCGGACCCGTGGAGTCTCGTACCGCGATGGCGGCGATACCACGAAGATGCTGTATCCATTCGGCGGGTAGTCCTCCAGGAGGACCTCCAAGGCGTGCTCGGCCAGCTCCTTCGCCACGATGAAGTCTTTGACCAGGGCGATGCCCAGCCCCGATGTCACTGCATGGCGAATCGCAAGGCTGTTGTTGACGATCAGCGGGCCCCCCACTTTGACACCGACCCGGCCGTCGGGGCCGTCGAACTCCCAATACCCGGGCATCTGCTTGCCGTAACGCAGGCACACGTGATCTTCGAGATCCCGCGGGTGCGTCGGTCGCCCGTGGACCGCAAGGTACGATGGTGCCGCGCACACCACGCGCCGTCCGCCACCAATGCGCCGCACGGTCAGCGTGCTGTCGTCGAGAGGCCGCCGAAAGACGCGAATGCCCAAGTCGAACCCTTCCTCCACGAGATCGACCACGCGGTCATTGAGGACAACGTCCAATTCGACCTCGGGGTATTTCACGGCGAATGGGGCAAAAAGCGGCGAAAGGCGGACGAGACCGAACGCCATGGGCGCACTGATCCGCACGGGACCGCGTGGCACCGTGCGCCAGCTGTTCAGAAGGTGCTCGGCGCCGTCGACCTCTTCGAGAATGCGCTCGCAGCGTTCGAGGTAAAGCCGGCCAGCCTCACTCAGCGAAAGACCGCGCGTATTGCGATGAAGCAACTGCGTCCCCAAGTGGTCTTCCAGTTGTGCAAGCTGCTTGCTCACCCACGTCGGAGTGGTCCGCGCAACACGTGCCGCCCCCGCAAAACTCCCCGTGCTCACGATGCTTCGAAAGATCCGCATACCGCGTAAAACATCCATGAATAGCGAGCACCTTTTGACGTCCTGGGCACCATCACTTCCCTCCCGGATCGACGGTGCACCATGGAAATCGGAAACAGAGTCGAGCTAAACCGTCACATACTCAAACCGATCAGCGCATGCCATGTTCCGTGAATGTTGTCGCGAAATACATGGCTCGCTCTCGCATTGGCGCTTGGGGCCAGTGCCTCATGCCTCTCGGCATGCGACTCCAGTTCGTCCGAGCCAAGCGCTCGCCCGGCGGACACGGACGCAGGGGCCGATGCGCCCTTCGAATGGGATCGACGCCTCTACGTCGACAAGGTGGCCCGAGCCGTTCGGCAAGGGGCGGGCCTTTCGGCGGACGAAGACGTGGAGGCACTGGCCCGTCTCACACCGGATGAAATCGTGGATCATTTCATGAAAGATCCGCGCTTCGTCGATACGGTATTCGACTTCAATCAGTACTTTCTCGGATGGAAGCAAAGCAATCTCAGACGGCCCAATGGCAGTTGGAACGGCGACGCCGTGATTTCGCGCCGTGCGCTTCATGCGGCCTTCGAATTCGAGAAAGGCGGAAATTACCTCAGCCTGCTCGCTTTCGAGCAGCCGCAATATGCGTTTCGGCCAACGCCCGAGGCGCTCGAGGAGGGTGCGCCCGCGATGTCCGATGCCGAGCTTCTTCGACACCACTTGGACGTGGCGCTCAAGGAGGCGGACGACCTTCTCGCGTCGATCCAAGCGGGTATGGACTGGGGAGCATTCTGCAACACGAAGCTCTATATAACCGAGCTCTGGTCTTTCAGTTACATCCTGTTCTCCAGCAGCTACGACGATTTCCCCATCGCCACGGAGTTGGGCCATGTCATGCCCTTGTTCTTCGCCTGCGAGTGGCCCGGTAGCTATTCGGTCGATGCGGCTGTGGAAGTGCGCAAGCTTCGTCAATACGCCATCGAGCTTCACGACTATGCCCAAGAGCTCTTGACGAAACCGGAGCAGACGGGACGCCTGCACGATCTCACGGAGGTGAATCTCCAGCGCCTTCATGCGGAGCGTCTGGCCAAGAATCTCGACTTTCGAGGATTTTGGGAGTCGCTGGACAACTCCTCGACCAATCAAAATCGGCGCCGCGCCGCCTACGTGCTCGATCGCTTCTTCTGCGACGACCTGAAACCCATCGACGCCGCCCTGCCCGCGGCCCACGCCAGCGACCGCCACGCATCGGATCCGGCTTGCAAGTCGTGCCACTACAAGCTCGACCCGATGGCCGGCTTCTTCAAAGAATACGGACGCATCGGTACCAGCCTCGCGGGTCAGCCGAATATGATCTTCGACGACGGAGCCGTCATGAACCAAGAGGCGTACCAGTCGCAATGGAAAGGTACGAGCGGGCGTTCGTGGGACATCGGCTACGTCCGCTCGACCACCGATCCGTCGCTCAATAGCTATGGAGAGAGCCTGGAGGACCTGTTCCGCATCATCGAGGGAGCGCCCGAGGTCAAAGCGTGTCTGACGCGCCGCACGTTCGAATACTTCAATGGCGACGAACAAATCGTCGACCCGGGTTACCTCGCGGGGCTGACGAATTCGTTCATCGAAGAGGCAAAAGCGAATTCTTCCACCGCATTTCGCAATTTGGTCCGCCGCGTCCTCACCAGCCGCACGTTCCGCACGTCGCATCCCCGTTCGGACGAATGTTACGACGTGCCGGATGGCGTGGACGCAACGTCCCGTCCACCGTGCTCGGTGGCCTTCATCCTCCAAAAGAACTGTGCAACGTGCCATTCCGGTGCGGGCGCGCAAGCAGGGCTCGATCTGACCGCGTGGCGCGCCGACGAACAGACGTTTCCTCACCGCGGTCCCGGCGGAGCCTCGTGGCCCGCCCGCGAGACGTTCACCCGCATGCTGGATCGCATTCGGAGTTCGGACCCTGCTCGTCAAATGCCTGCCGGTCGATCCATGCCGCCAAAAGAGCGTGAAGACCTTTATCTCTGGCTCACCGAGCGGCTTGGTGGAGGTGCACCGTGAAAAACCGTGGTCTCCTCGTGCCGAGCCTTCTGCTGCTCCTTGCATGCTCGACCAATTCCGCCCCCAACGACGCCCCCCCGCCCGCACCGACGGCGCAGCCTGCGCGTGACGCCGGCCCGGATCCCCGAAGCGCGCAGTATCGCGGCTACGAGGCTATGAACGAGATCCTCCGTTCGCGATTGGTGGCCAAGCCCGCCTCCTTTGCATTGTCCTCGTACCTCGACGCGCCGGGCGCCGACGCGGGCTCGGGCGTCGGGGCGAACCTCGCGCAGTTGGTGGGGGCATGGAGCGGTAAAGGCACGCTCAACTCGTTTCAGAACGGCACCCCGAATGCCATGAGCTTCTTGATATGGCGAGTTGCGTTTTTGGGATTCGGGAAAGACGTTGCCGCCCTCTGTCCGGGCAGCTCGGCACCGCGCACCGTCGCCAACCTCGAGATTCGAGCGGACCTCGCCGCCGTGGTGCAATCGATCTGCGCTTGGCCCGTGGCCAGCGCGCGGGACGAGGCGGTGCTGCACGCCTTCTGGAACGGGCTCACGGCCTTCGATGCTCCGCAATCCGAGTACGAGGCCTGGCGAGACCACTTCTTGGGCCCGACCTATGCCACGGCCACCGGCGAAACGGTCATCCCGTTCATGGTGACGGCCGCCATGCTCAATCCCTACGTGCTGCTCCAGCCTTGATCCTACGAGATGACACGATGAATCACCCTATCGACCGACACTCTCTCCGACTCGGCCGCCGTGCGCTCCTCGGCGGCGTCGCGAGCACGCTCGGCGCACTCCTGCTTCCGCGCCGCGCTCGCGGCGATGCCGCCGCACCCGGCGAGCCCCATTTCTTCCTGCAGGTGGTCGTCTACGGCGGATTGGACGCGTCCTACTTGTTCGACGGCCTGCCGCTCGCCATGACCGCCGCCGGATTGCAGCGGAATTACATGGGCGTGGAGCCCACCGCATGGGAAGGGCGCGACGGCACGCGAACCTTGGCCGCGTCGCCGACGCAGGTGCTTCGGCCGTTCCAGCAGGATCTCACCATCGTCAACGGTGTCATGACCAGCCTTGGTTTCGACGGCCACGACCAGAATCGCAATTTGCTCGTGACCGGGAATCCATTCGGCGGCGTGCCCGCCATGACGCGATTGAACCGCGAAGCGCCCATCGACTACGTCAAGGTGGGCACGTTCGACGCGGAAGTTCGAGATGCTCGTTTCGTCCCATTGGATGCCGCAACCGCGGCGGGGCTCCAAGCCTCGTTGTCGTCCGCCGGAACGGACACGCCCGATTTCGATGCGTTTCTCCAAACGCGTTGTTCGCAAGCGTCGGCATCAGGCGTGAGTCGCTTTTCCAACGGAGCCAGGATCCTCGGGGGTGCGGCGGCCCAGAGCACGTCCCTCGCGGAACGCATTCGCGCGCTCCAGCTGCCGGCACTCGCCACGTCAGACGCGCCCACCGACGAGGTGAAACTCGAACGAAACCTGGTCATGATCGGCGAATTCTTTCGGCGCGGCATCACCAACTCGTGCATGCTCGACGTGACGGGCGACATGGACCTCGACACCCATTCGCCGTCCGAAACGAAGAAACAGCTTCCCATGTACGAGGCGATCACCAAGAGCCTCGCCCAGATTCTCGCTTATTTGAAGAAGACCGCCTTCGACGAGCGCCGAACATTGTTCGACGTGACCACCGTCATGTTTGCGTCCGAGTTCAGCCGCACGATGCGCCGAACCGGGTCTCCGGTGGACGATACGGGCACCGACCACAATACGTTGGCAAGCACGGTTCTCCTCGCAGGAAAGGGCATCGCGCCAGGCATGGTGCTCGGCGGCTCGGACTTTCGAACGCCGGCCGAAGAACTGTCGGGCGCCCACCTGTCACTGGACCCTGCGCGCATCAAGCGCATGGGGCTGCCCATCGACTTGGCCACCGGTCGTTCCACCGAGGCCAAACCCGCCCAATACACACCGGGCGCATACTTGGGACTCGCCTCGGTCATCAACACGGTCTATTCCCTATTTGGCGTCGACCGCCAATATTTTTGGGAAGCTGCGCGCGACCAGCCTGCGCCCGTGTTCCCGGCGCTCCTAAAGAGATAAGATCATTTTTCACCCTCATCATAAAGAGGTTACATGCCAACCAAGTCGTCCCTCGCCATCGCGGTGGGAATCGTTGCGTTTCTTTCGAACAACTGTGCATCCGAGACCACTTCCGACGATGGGGGCGAGGTCACGGCCAGCACGGGGAAGACCTTCGAAGAATGGAAAAAGACGGTCCAGCGGGACCCGGACGGCGTTTGGATCGTCGACGGCGACATTCCCATCCATAGCGAGGAAAAGCTGCTGGCCTTTTTCGAGAAGTACGTGCAGCAAGGCGCACTCCTCGTGTCGAACGAAAACGGCATCGACTCGAAATGGGGTGAGCGTCAGAAACGGCGTATCACGTACTGCGTGAGCAAAGCGTCCTTCGGTCCGGATTACGACCGCGTCGTCCGAGCGATAGCCCAGGCCACCCGTGACTGGGCGGAGGTCGCGGATATCCGTTTCATCCACGTGCGTGAGCAAGATGGCGATTGCACGGTGCAGAACGAGCGTGTCGTTTTCAATGCCCGCATCGGCGGCAGCGATTTTTCGGGTCGCGCCTTTTTCCCCTTCAATGTGCGCAGCGAACGGGAGCTGCTCATCGGCCCCACGGCGGCCGCGGGCGGCTCGAGCCCCTTGGGGCCGTACACCCTGCGGGGCCTTCTGCGGCACGAGCTGGGTCATGCGTTGGGCTTCCGCCACGAACAGACGCGACCGGAAGCGAATGCGGCGGATTGCTTCGAAGACAACGATTGGCGCGCGTTGACGAAGTACGATTCCGCGTCGGTCATGCACTATGCTTGGTGCGGCAACGGTTCGAACACCGGCGATATGGACATCACCGCACTCGATGCCGAGGGCGCCGCGAAACTTTACGGCAAGCCGCGATGACCATGATTCGTAAACCTTGGCGCCACTTGTGCACCGCCGCTGGCCTTCTCGCAGTTCCCCTATTCGGCACCATGGCGTGCAGCTCCGAGGCACCGGATGAAACGGTCTCCGTCGCGCAAACGGTGCAGACGACGGGCCCCGGCGCCGTAGCCCCCGATCCGACGGATTTCGGTCCGCGGCCGGTGGTCAGTGCGGAATATCGCTTTCCGGCAAGCCGAGACCCCGACATCTACGCCCACGCCGATACGGAACTTTGGGCGGCAGTCTACCGGCCGAAGTCGATGGCAGGGGGTCCACACCCCATCATCGTGTTTCTGCATGGGAATCATGCTACCTGCGGCAAGGGCACGAATCCGCGCGTCGACGACGATTGCCAGTACACGGCTACCGGTACGTGCCCCGAAGGGTACGAAATGGCGCCGAGTTACCTTGGGTACGCGTACGCGGCCGAGCGCCTTGCCTCGCACGGATACGTCGTCGTATCCATCAATGCCAATCGCGGAATCACCTGCGGCGACGTGGATCCCGACGGCGGTGACCGCGGACTGAACCTGGCACGCGGCCGCCTCATTCTGAAGCACTTGCAGCGCCTCAGCGAGTGGAACGCCAACGGCGGTACGCCAGCATCACTCGGAGTGGAGCTCCGAGGTAAGCTGGATTTCTCACAGCTAGGCCTCGTGGGGCATTCGCGCGGCGGTGAAGGAAGCCGCGCCGCCTACAACCTTTACCGGGATCCCGGGAGCACGTGGCCAACGAAGATTCGGAGCCCCGTCTCGTTCCGCGCTATTTTCGAAATTGGCCCTGTCGATGGCCAAACGTCGCGTACCCTGAATGCGGATGGCACGACATGGTCCGTGCTTTTGCCCATGTGCGACGGCGACGTCGACAATTTGTCGGGTATCAGGCCCTACGACCGCATGCTCCAGATTCCGACGGAGACACCGGCTAGGCCCAAATCGACATTTACGGTCTGGGGGGCGAATCACAATTTCTACAACACCGAGTGGCAAGAGACGGACTCGTCGGGGTGCCTCGGCCACGTCGAATAGGGTCTACCGGCTGGAACCAGGCGAAGTAGGCCTACTTCGCCTGTCGTCACGTGGACAAGAGCAGCAATCTCTCGAAGGGGAGAGAGGTGTCCGGTCAATCGACGCCAGTGTCCCGTTGACCTGCCGATGGACAAGCCGATGGACAAAAGGATAACCGGCGCGCTGGAGGAATTACTCGACGTCGACGATATGGGTATCCCTTTTCGTTCCCGCTTCGGCGGTCGGATACGATACGACGACCTTGTAGCGCCCTCGGACCATGTCATATCCGGTGTGGGTTGGCGCCCCTTGCAAGCTGCTGTTGCATGAGCTGACGATACTCCGGTCCGCGAAGGTCTCCTTGCCACTGGCGTCCGTTCCGGTCTTGGGAAAGACTTCGTACGCGCCGCGAACCATTTTCGTGGAACCGTCGTTCTGCCGTACGGCCACGTCTTCGACGTCGAGACGTCCGATTTGATACGTCACCGGCCCCTCCCCGAGGGCGCCCAGCGGAAGAACGACGGTGCCGCCGACGAGTGAAAGGGTGTATGAGGCGGTCGTATATTTATATCGGCCCACGTCCCTGAACGCATTTTCCTGCAGCCCGAAGTCCAAGTAGTAGCCCTTCCCATCCACGGTGGTGCGCAGCGTGTAGCTGGGAGCGCCGCCACCGGTCGAAGAGCAGGAGGCCGAAGGCATCGCGCGTACCGCTGGGGCGGCGATTCTTACCACTTGCCGGTCCGCGTAGTCGCCCAGCTTGGCGACCTTATTTTCGTCGGCCGCCACGACGAAGTCATTGCCATCCGCCTGACCGAGACCGTAACTCACGGAATAATGACCGGGCATGACGGCATAGGGACGTGTTCCGTCGGAAAGGTCGTAGCGCAAAGCGGGCCTACCCTGCGTAAACAAGTGCGCTGCGAACTCTTGCGAGGTCGGACCGAGTCCGAGGGTCGCGGGAGGCCCGTTCATGACGTCGAAGGCAATGAGACCGGTATGGACCGTCGTCAGTTGGTTCTTCTCGATTTGCGTCGTGGTCGACGAGATCACGACGCCTGATTCGAGAATGACGGACGCTCTTCCTACAGCGAGCGGTCCGATTTCCTGTCCGAGCTCCCCGGACAACGAGTCGAGCACCTTCACTTTGCCTCCCGTGAATCCGTCCGGCGCCACCACTTTGAGCCTGCCCGGTGAATCCGAACCATCGGGCTCTATGGTCGTTTCCTGGTCCTGACGATCGTCATTCGAAGCCGGATCTCTGGAAGAAATACCACACGCAACGAGAGCGCCTGACACGACGACGAGAAAAGCAAAGGAGGTGCATCTGGGGATCGATGGCATGTAAAACCTCGTTATCGACAAACGATTGAATACAACTTGCGGACATGCCCAATTTCGCACCAAAGCAATTCATTCATTGCACACAACCGTGCACTCGAGACATGTCATGCATTCGTACGGCGATACGTTCCATTCCTTCCTCGCCCTACGAGCATTTGCACAAACCATCGAAGACAACTTCCCACGCGCGCTCTTACTAATAGCGCTATCGCAAGCACGATCATCGAGCCTCATAAGCTGGCCCCATGAGCCATTCACACATACTCATGGTGAGAATTGTAACTTCCCACCATTCAGAGCGACAAAATCGGCATTCGCCGCGCCGTCGCAGTGGAACGACTGTCGTGCCGGGCCGTTGGTGTATCAAGCACCCAAGAGCGTAAGCTGGGCGCTGATTTCGTCGGCCGCGCCTCGCAAAATTTCGATGATCTCGCCGATGCGATCCGAGTTCATGCGGAAGTCAGGCGCCGCAACGGCCAATCCGGCAACGACGGAGCGCTCCGCCCCACGAATCGGCACCGAGATGCCAACCGCGTGCGGGTCGAGCTGCCCGTGAGCAACGTAATAGCCATTGCGGCGAATCTTCGCGAGCTCGGTCCGTAGTTTCGCAGGATCGGTGATGGTCGCCTTGGTGAACCTCGGCAAGGGGTGTCGATCAATCAGCTCGCGGAGCTCGTCTTCGGGTTGCCATGCGAGCAGAATCAGCCCAGCGGCACCGGCATTGAGCGGCATGACGTCCCCCCGCTCGTACGACAATCGGATTCGGTGCGGTCTGTCTTCGCGTTCCAAACAGACCACGCGATCGCCACTGAGGCGCGTCACGATGACCGTCTCGTCCACTTGATCGGCGATCCGCTTCATGAACGGTACGGCCACCTTGGTGAGGTCCCACCCGTGGCGGGCGATCTGCGCCAGCGCCAAAATATGCGGCCCGAGCCGGAAGCCGCCATCCCCATCTTCCGCGGTAACCAGCCCGGATGCCGTCAGGCTCTCCAAATACCGATACGCCGTACTCCTCGCCACACCGAGTTGGCTGGCGACGTAGCTGGCGGACAGTACCGGGTGCTCGCGGTCGAACAACAAGAGCGTGTCGAGCGTGCGATCGGAACTGGCGTTGCGCGGGCGCCCGGCACCTCGGTTACTGTCGCTCACATGGACATCCTACACGTTCTCGGCTCGACATGGCACGCTGCTGCTGCACGGATGAACGTCATATTGGGAAGTTCGCCCGATGCAGGACGTGCTTGCATTCTTGAAATGCTTCGATGCCCCCAAAGCCATTGAGACGTCCCAATCCGCTCTGTTTGACGCCGCCCTCTTCGAATTGGTCGAGGATGACGCCATGGGTGTTGAACCACACGGTACCGGCGCGCAGCCTTCTCGAAATGCGGGCGGCGCGATCGATGTCGCGCGTGAAGACGCTCGCGGAGAGGCCGTAGGTGGTGGCGTTGGCGCGATGCACGGCCTCGTCTTCACTTTCGAACGATTCGAGCGTCAACACCGGACCGAAGACTTCTTCCTGCACGATGGGCGCGTGCACGTCGCTTATGGCCACAAGGCTTGGGCGGTAGAAGGCGCCTTTGGCGAGGTGGCCGAGGGCGGGCCCGCCGCGAACGATGACCTCGGCATAGGTCTCCGCCTTGCGCACGATGGCGTCGACGCGCGCGACGTTCGGGCGGTCGATGAGCGGGCCCATTTGGCTCGAAGGATCGCGGCTCGGCCCCACCACCCTCCCGGCGAGCGCAGCGGCCAATCGCTCGCGCACCTCGTCGTAACGGGACCGGTGGACCAGCACGCGGCTCGAAGCCATGCAGAATTGCCCGGCGAACAGCGTGCCGGCCGTGACGATCGTCGGAATGGCGGATTCGAGGTCGGCATCCTCGAGAAGCAGCGCCGGCGACTTGCCCCCGAGCTCGAGATTCAACCGCTTGAGGGTCTCGGCGCCGGATGCCATGATCTGCCGCCCGACGCGCGTGCTCCCCGTGTAGCTGATCACGTCGACTTCGGGCGCGCGAACGAGCCATTGTGCGCCGCCGCTCTCGCTTTCGATGAATCCGTTCACCACGCCGCGCGGCAAACTCGGTAGCGTCGACAAACCGCGAAAGAGCAGCCCGGTCGTGAGCGCCGTCTGCGCGGCCGCCTTGATGACCACCGTGCAGCCCGCGGCAAGCGCAGGTGCCAGCGAGCGCACGAGCAGGATCACGGGCGAGTTCCACGGAACGATGATACCCGCGACTCCGATGGGCTCGCGAATCATGGTCGAGTAGAAGCCCGGTTCAACGTCGGCTGCCCGTCCAAAATCGATTCGCGCAAGGGCGGCCGCATAACGAATTTTGGTCACCGAGTGGTCGACCTCCATGGCAGCCTCTCGGAGCAATTTGCCATTCTCACGCGAGAGGATCGCGATGAGAGGCTCGCGGTGGGCCACGAACCACGCGGCCATCTCGTCCAGCACCTGGGCGCGGAGCATGCGATCGCGCGACCATGACGTTTCGTCGAAGGTGCGGCGCGCGACAGCGATGGCCACGCGCGCCTCTTCGGTACCCGCGTCGTGGTACAGACCGAGCAACGTGTCGTCCGCCGGATCGTGCGATTCGCGTAGCGGCGCCTTTTCGAGGAATTCGCCATCGATCCAGGGCTTGGCGCGAAGTTCTTCCGCAAGCGTCGTCGACCCGCCGGCATTGTTCGTACTGCCTGTATTCATGTCAGTCTCTCCTAGTGGCTCGAAGTCATTCGATACGTATGAGTAAAATCCATCATTGGACGGCGGTGCCGCCGCCGGCGATCGTGTTGGCAGCGAAGAGTCGTGTAGGCAGCGTGATCTTCTTTGGCACGCTCTCACCGGCGAGGACTCTGAGCGCTGTCGCGATCGCCTCGGTACCGCCCGTGGGATACTGGAACGTTACGCTGAGGATACCATCCTTCACGTACGAAATGCCCTCTTGGGGAAGGGCATCGATGCCAACGAACTTCATCTGCTTCTCGCGCCCCACCTGCTTTGCCGCAAGATAGGCGCCGTGCGCGCCCGGATCATTGTGCGCGTAGACGACGTCGATCCGAGGATTCGTCGCCAGTGCGGATTCCATTTCCCTGCGTGCGTTCGGCTCGAGCCATTGCATGTCGGCGTCGAACACGACCTTGATGTCGGGGTGGTTCCTCAAGTCGAGCCCCTCGAGAAAGCCGCGATGGCGCTCTTGGGCGGGGACCGATGTCATGAGGCCTTTGAGCTCCACGACGGTGCCCTTTCCAGCGAGGGTCTCGGCGACCCACTTGCCAGCTTCCTGTCCGATCTTCACGTTGTCTGCGCCGATGAAGGTCGTGTACTCGTCCTTGAGAAGTGCCAGCGACAACACGATGACCGGAATGCCGGCGCGATGGGCCTTGGCGACCGGCTCGGTCAAAGGCGCGGACTCCTTGGGACTGATGAGGATGACGTCGACCCCCTGATCGACGAACTCCTCGAATTGGGAGCGCTGCACCATCGAGTCGTTCTGCGCATCTTTGAAGACGACTTTGAGCTGCGGTTGCTTCTCGGCGGCCTTGCGAACGTCGTCGTTCATCTGCGCGCGCCAGGGCTCGCCGAGGTTGCACTGGCTCATGCCGATCACGAATGGGTCCTCCGGCGTCCCTTTGTGCTTCTTCGCATTCATCGTCGTCGTCGGCCTGTAGGCCGCGAGTGTCGTCGAGCCTCCGCTCGGCGCGGGTGATTTGTTTTCGCAGCCCGCCATGGCACCGCCTGCGAATGCCAACGTCGCCATTGCCCATATTTCGAGCCTTCGATGATCTTTCATCATGTGTCCTTTACTTGCGTCGCTGCAAAAGAACGGCGCATACGATGATGATGCCCGTGAGCATCAAGCGACTTGCCTCGCCCACAGCGTTGATGCTGAGAATCTTTTGCAAGTACCCGATGGTGAGGGCTCCCGCGAGCGTGAGTCCCATGCCACCGCGCCCACCTGACAGGTTGGTACCGCCAATGACAACGATGGCAATCGCCTGAAGCTCGTACCCCACGCTCGTCTCCGGATCGCCCTGTTGCTCCTGGGCCGCCTGACAGATGCCCGCCACCGCCGCGAAGAGGCCCGAGAGCGCATATGCGAGGACCAGGGTCCGCATGACGGGAACCCCCGACAGCCGTGCCGCCTCGATGTTGCCACCCGTCGCGTAGAAGTAGCGGCCCAGTCGTGTGCGTCGGAGCAAGAAGGCGGAGACAGCGACGCAGACGAAGAGTATCACCGTTACGATGGCGATCTCGTCTCCGAGCACGCGTGCATCGATCAGCTCGAAGATGCGGGGTAGCTCCACGTTGCGATCGGACGCGGCAACGTACGTCGAGATCTTCTGCCCGCCCGAGAGGCGCTTGGCGAGTCCTCGAAGAAGCACCATCGCGGCCAGGGTGACGACGAATGGTTGGATCGCGAAGCGCCCGACCAATACACCAGTGATCGATCCTACGAGTGCGCCGGCGAGGAGCACCAAAACGATGGCAAGCCAGGGATTGGCCTGCAAATGGATCGTCAGGAGCGAAAAGCCGACGGCGCTGCTGGCAAGGACGCTCGAGACCGAAAGATCGATGCCGCCGGTAATGACGACGAGCGTCATCCCGCAAGCGATGATCCCGCAAACCGAGATTTGCCGAAGCATGTCCCGGTGGGTCGCCCAATGGAAGAAGGCACCATCGGCATGGAGCAGCGTCCCGAGAAGGAGCATGCCCACGAGAGCAAGCATCGCGCGGACCATGGGAGAGGACAGAAGACGGTGGAACGTCATCGCACGACCCGACGGCCCGGCGTTGAGCACCGGGGACCGCCTTGGAGGGGGCCACGTCCGAAGGCGGCGTGGACGATCTTTTCGTGCGTGGCTTCGGAACGGGTAAATTCCGCCGTGCACCGACCGCGGTGAAGAACGAGAATACGGTCCGCAAGACGGAGGAGCTCGGGAAGCTCCGACGTGACGAGGACGATGGCCATTCCCCGGCCCGCGCATTCGGCGAGCAAGGCATGGATCTCCGTCTTCGCGCCAACGTCGACGCCACGGGTTGGCTCGTCGAGGAGCAGGATCTGGGGCTCCGTGAGAAGGCATTTCGCGAGGACCACCTTCTGCTGGTTCCCTCCCGAGAGCAGGCGCACCGGTGCCGCTATTTGGCCTTTGAGCCCGAGCTGCAGGAAGGCGCGCGTGACCGCCGAGGTCTCCAGCCCGGCGCGCAGGATACCTCCCGACGAGTAGCGCGGAAGGCTCGCCAGTGACGCGTTCTCGTTCGAGTCCATGTCGAGGACGAGGCCCTTGCCTTTGCGATCGTTGGTGAGGAGCATGATCCCGCGGCGGATCGCGACGGCAGGCGAAGTCTCGTCACGCGCCAAGTCGATGCGCGCTTCTCCCTTGTCGTCGTGCCGTCCAGGGAGGCACACGATCCCGGCGGCACGGCCGGAGCGGTCCCCGAAGATCGCGTGCAATATGTCGCTCGCGCCGGAGCCGCGAAGGCCCGACAGTCCAAGGATCTCCCCGGAGCGCAACTCGAAGGAGACATCGTCGACGGCAAGCCGCCCATCGGCCTTGGGCAATCCGCCGCCACCGATATGGAGGTGTTCGACCTTCAGCGCGACGTTGCGACGGACCGCGTTGGCGCGCTTGCCCGAGGACAGCTCGCGACCGACCATCCACCGGACCAGTTCGTTCGCGGGGAGTTCCGAGGCGGCTTTCGTCCCCACGAGCATGCCGTCACGAAGGACCGTGATCCGATCGGCGAGGCGGTAGATCTCGTCCATCTTGTGCGAGACGTAAACGATGCCCTTTCCTTGCCGCCGCAAGGCGTCGATGCGATCGAAGAGGTGCAACACTTCGGGTTCGCGGAGCGCGCTCGTCGGCTCGTCCAAGAGGAGCACATTGGCCTTCGCGGCGAGCGCCCTTGCGATCTCCACGAGCTGCTGCGTCGACATGGGAAGGCGCTCCAGCAACTCGTCTTCGCTCACGTCATCGAGGTCGAGCTCGCGCAAAAGCGCGCGAGCCTCGTGCGTCTGACGGCGAGCATCGACGAGGCCGAACCTGCCGGTGCGCTCACGTCCGAGGAAGAGGTTGTCGCTCACGCTCAGTGAGCCGATCAAGGAGAGCTCCTGGTGCACCATCGCGACCCCCGCGCGGAGTGCATCCTTGGGATGGCGAAATCGACGGACCACGCCGCCTACGCGGATCTCCCCGTGGAACTCGGTATGAATGCCCGAAAGAATATCGAGCAGCGTGCTCTTGCCCGCGCCGTTCTCACCCGCCAGAACGTGAACCTCCCCGGGCCGCACGTCGAACGATATATCGCGGAGAGCTGGATTGGGACCGAATGACTTCGAGATCTGCTTCGCCTCGAGAAGAGACGCAACGGTCTCGCGGATGGGCATCCGACTGTGGACCTGTCGCTGCAACGGGGCCTCCTGACTCGCTACTCCTTACACACCGATTTGCCATCCGCAATGACCTATTCGCATTTTCGGTACGTGCACACGCGCGCCTCGCACGGTCGATAACCAAACTCTATGAGAGACATATATTTAATTTAGTTCCAATGCGAACATTCCGACAAATCGGCAATTCGCAGAGCACCACGCCTTCGATTGGCACACCGAGCACTCTCCTGATTGTCAGTACGACCAAGCTATTCATGTATCGATGGGCGAGTCACTTGACTCACTCCGCGATACAACCTACCTTCCGAGCAACCCTCGAGACCCCGCGTTTGGTGAGCGGTGTCGAGCGATCAGGAGGAACCATGGCCACGAGCACGTGCTATCTCGACGATGGCAGCGGAATCACGATACCTGGAGAAGAGCTGGCGGCGCGGGAGCTGGAGATCCCCGCTGACCTGCGAATGAAGCTTTCACTGCTCGTCCCGAAGGGAGCGACGTATGTACGCGACATGCTCTTCGACGAGATCTACGAGCGCCTGCCGAAAGACCCACAGGTCAGAATCAACTGCTTTATTGCCCAAATTCAGCCGAGAGCGGCGGTAGAATGGCATATCCACAACGGCGCGGTCTTTTTCGTCGTATTGCAGGGCCTCATTACGTTGCAATACGAGCACGGAAATGAAGCGCACAAAACGGGCGACGTGTACTCCGAACCCATCGGCGTCGTGCACCGAGGAACGAATCCGCATTCGCACGTACCGTGCGTGACGTTCGGCCTTACCGCAACCCCGGTGGACCGGAGTCCCATCGTCAATGTCTCCGCCCCCACCTGGGCGCGCGACGATTACTGATGGCCCAGCGGCAGCGTCACGGAAAGGAAAGACTTTCATGTTCATTCTGATTAGCGAGTATCTGAAGCCGGTCGACGAGGTCGATCGGTTCTATGCACAGCACGCCGCATTTCTGGCGAAGCATTATGGTTCCGGCAGAGTCCTCGGATCCGGCCGGCGAAATCCGCCCAGCGGCGGCATCATTCTCGCCAAAGGCGAGTCGAGGCGCGAGATCGAGGAAATATTCCGCGAAGATCCGTTCGTCATGAACGACTGCGCACGTTATTCCATTTTCGAATTCAACCCAAACCCACCACCGCGCCGGCAGCCCCAGCTGGACGACTGGCTCAATGCCCCCGTCTCGGGCGACGAGGGCGGACAATCGAAAGGCGCTAACGATGGAGACCGATAACGTCCAGGCAAAACAGCTCATTCACGAAGTCATCACGAACTGGGTGTTCTGGCGAGACTGCTGCGATTGGCAGCAATTTCGCTCGGCCTGGCACGACGACGCTTGGATGACGGCGAGTTGGTTCCAGGGACCCGCGACCGAATTCATCGAGGCGAGCCGGCGCGGAGTCGCCAACGGAATACGAATCCTGCACACCCTCGGGGGTACCACCGTCGACGTGCACGGCCCGAGGGCAATCGCAAAGACCAAGGTCACCATTCATCAGCGCGCCGAAATCGACGGCGTCGAGGTGGACGTGACGTGCAAAGCGCGACATCTCGACTTCTTCGAGCGCCGAGCCGGGCGATGGGCGATCGTGCGGCGGGAGTCGATTTACGATCAGGACCGGCTCGACCCACTCGATCCCGCGGCGAAGCCCGAGCTCGACCGAGCACTGCTCGATCGGTTCCCCGAGTCGTATCGCCACCTTGCCTATGTTCAAACCAAACTCGGTGGCGACGTCCGGGCCGATCTGCCGTGCCGTACCGATGCGCGCGTGCAGCAACTGGAGCAAAAGGGGCGCGATTGGCTCATGGACGCGGATGCGCCACCCTCTTGAGGGCTGAGGTGGGAGCCTGCCTTTGGATGCTTCTCGTCCGCGTCTGTACTACGAATGAAGCATGCTCAAACTTTATGGCTTTGCCCCCACCCGTTCGATCCGCGTTCTTTGGATGCTTCGCGAACTTGGACTGGAGTTCGAGTACGTCAACGTGGACCTCCGCTGTGGCGAGGCTCGGCGGCCCAATTTCTTGGAGGTCAACCCCGCGGCCAAGGTACCGGTACTGGCCGACGGCGACTTCGTCCTGACCGAGTCCGTGGCCATCGTGCTCTACCTTGCGGAGAAGTACCCCGAGAAAGGTTTGCTGCCCGCCGACTTGCGGGAGCGCTCGGAGGTGCTCCGTTGGATGCTTTTCACGGCCACGGAGCTCGAGCAACCGCTGTGGCGCATCGTGAAGCACAACACCCTGTACTCCCCCGAAAAACGTATCCCCGCGGAGATCGGGAACGCCAGCGACGATTTCAAGGACATGGCGGCCGTCCTCGAAAAGCACATGGCGAACCGGCAATTCGTCGCGGGATCCAAGGTCACCGTGGCGGACTTCGTCTTGGCCTACACCCTCGACTGGGCCAACGAGGCCAAGCTCCTCGAGACCTTCCCTCGCCTGCGCGAATACATGAGTCGCATGTATGCCCGTCCCGCGGCTCCGCCCCGCATCGTGGAGGCCTTCGCCAGCTTGCCACCTCCGGCGAACTGATCGCGCTTCCAATCACCGCGGTTTCGCGGCGCGGGCCAATTCCAGGGCTTTCTCCAACGCCTGTTCCGCGGGCACCGGCACGTCGGGGGTGACGCCGGTGCCCTCCCAATCGGCATTGGTGATCGGATTGAGCGATCGGCCGATGGCCACCGACATCGCAAAGTGCGGTGTCAGCTTTTTCATCTCGTTGGGGTGGGCGCCACCTCCGCTGCGTTCACCCACCACCACCACGCGCTTGAGCGCTTGCAAGTCGTAGGTGAAGTTCTCCGCCGCCGAAAAGGTGCGCTTCGACGTGAGCACGTAGACGGGCTTGGTCGAGCCGAAACGGCGGCCGGGAACGTAGGCTGGCGTGAGGCCCGGCATGGTCTTGTTTTCCGCACGCCAATACGTGCTGCTCATCGTCTGCGGGCCTTTGTCGAATAGATACGCCGCCAGAAAGGCGACCATCTCTCCGTCGCCGCCGCCGTTGTTGCGCAGATCGATGACCAGGGCGTCACTCGTGGCAAGAAGCGTCATCGCGGCACTGGCCGCGTGAGCCCCCACGTCGAGCGGAGCAAAGACGCTCATCTCCAAAAGGCCGATGTTGTCCGGCAGATGCTCCACCTTGTTGAATCCATAGTTCACGCGCGGGCCGAAATATTTCTCGATGTCCCGTTTTTCCATTTCCGCCTTGGAGTGCGCGTCCTCGTCGGGCAGCGTTTTTTCGCTGTACTTGATCCAGAGGTGCCCATCGTGGCTTTTGGCGCGCAAATCCTCCGTCAAATGGCGCGCGAGCACCAACGTCTCCTCGCCCGCGTACTTTCCCTCGCGCTGCCTCCCTCGTAGATATTCCGCAAACTCGTGCCCTTTGTCGGCAAAGACGTAACTGTGCTCCAGCTCCGACGCCGCGGCCTGCACGATGCGCTCGGCGTCCTCCACCGGAGCCTTGGCGCGCGCGGCCGGTGTGGCGGAGGGCGCGGGGGTGGCCACGCACGAGGACAACAGACCAAAAAGAAGAACCTTGGCTTTCATCGCACCTGTCGTAGAGGTTGAATATGTTAGCGCTAATACATTAGCACTCACACATTTTTGTCAACCCACCGCGGGAAGCCCGGCCCGCCGCGGGGCGTAGACCATAGAGGCATCATGCAGAACGACTTGCTTTACCGGGGGCGGGCTCTTACCACGGCCGAAACGCTGGCACTGTCCAGCGGTGCAGTAACCACACCGGACACGTACGATTTTCCATCGCGCATTCCACGTTCGGGCGGGCTCTATTCGGAAGAGGTGTTCGGCCTGGCCGACCATGCGGCCCTCGCGCACGCCCTCGGCGAGGATGCGCGGCACGAGCGTTGGGGGCACATTGCACTCCACGAGCCGATGCTGCACCCGCTTCGGGCGGGCCACGTACTCACGCACATCCTGGTCGTGCCGCCGTGCTACCGGCGCTTCATCCTGCGCTCCGCGGAGGAGTCACGGCAGTCCGCGTGGAACCGCCGCGCGAAAATCCTCGCCATGAACGAGTACTCCATTCGGACGCAGGAGAAGCTCCTCGAGCAGCGCGGCCTGCTGCACCCTTCGGACATCGAACGAGTGGGCCCCACCTGGGTGCAACCTCCGCTCAACGGCCATTACCGCGCCGTCGTGGATGCGAACATGCGCATCGAGCGGCTGCGCGAGCTCCGCGCGCCGGCGGACACCTTGCGCCACTGGCAAGATCGCCTCCTCTTTCGCACCAAGGGACTCTACGACGAGCTCGTCGGCCTTTCGATGCGATTCGGGGCAGGCCTGGTGCTGCGCGCGCTGTCCGTGTCGGTCGACGCCGTCACCGCCTCCACCAGTTTTTCTTGAGCTATCGCGTCCGGTATCGGAGCATGCGGCTCCGTGACCGAGAAAAAAAGCGCTGATTTCGTCGAGTCTCTCGACAAGGGATTCCGGGTCATTCGAGCCTTCGATGCGTCCCACGCCTCCATGACGTTGACCGAGGTCGCCGAGCGCGCTGGCCTCACGCGCGCGGCGGCGCGACGTTTTTTGCACACCCTGGTCGACCTCGAGTACGCGAGCTTCGACGGCAAGCGCTTCACACTGACGGCACGCGTCCTCGAGCTGGGCTTCGCCTATCTACGGTCGCTGCGCCTCCCCGAGATCGTCACGCCGTTCTTGCGCACGGTGAGCGACGCGCTCGAGGAGTCGTCGAGCGCCTCCGTGCTCGATGGCTTGGACATCGTGTACGTGGCGCGCGTTTCCACCCGGCGCATCATGAGCGTCGACCTGGGCGTGGGCGCGCGCCTGCCGGCCGTCTCCACGTCCATGGGCCGCGTCTTGCTCGCCTTCCTGCCGGTGCCCGAGCGCGATGCGTTGCTCGCGCGCGCCGAGCTGGTGGCGCTCACCCGCCACACGGTCACCAGCAAATCGAAGCTTCGCACGATCTTGGACGAGGTGCGCGAGCGCGGTTACTGCGTGGTCGATCAAGAGCTGGAAGAGGGGCTTCGATCCATTGCGGTGCCGCTCGTCGACCGCCACCAACGCGTGCACGCGGCGATCAATGTGAGCGCGCAGGCAAACCGGGTCAGCCTCGACGTGATGAAGCGCAAGTTCCTACCGGTGCTGAAACGAGCCGCCGACGACGCCCGCACCCTGCTCCCGTGAGGCCGCGCTCTCCCCCTTGAAGCCCGTGGAGGTGCGAATGGCCATCACCATCGCGGCCGCCGCGAGCAGGGGCAGGGCATAAAGCGCATACAGCGCCGAGTTCTGCCAGCCGCCTTCCACGAGAAACCCCGCGGTGGACGGCGCGAGGATGGCGCCGAGACGCCCGATGCCGATGGCCCAGCCCACGCCCGTGGTGCGGATCGACGGCGGGTAGAGCGACGGAGTGAGCGAATAGAGGCCCACCATGGCCGCGAAAATGAAGGCGCCAATCAAGAGCGCCACGGGAAACGCCATCGAGAGATCGCGCGCGACCATGCCGAAGACCACGGCGCACACCGACGCGGTCACCATGGCGATGGCCGTCAACCGCTGCACGCCGAAGCGCGCGGCGAGGTAGCCGAAGATGGTCCCGCCGACGATGCCGCCGAGGTTGAGCAGCACGCCGCCGGTGATGCCTTGCTGCTTCGACAGGCCCGCGTGCACAAGCAACTTCGGTGTCCAACTGAGGACGAAATAGAAGGAGAGCATCTGCAAGAAGAACGAGAGCGCAATGAGCACGCTCGGGCGCGTCATCCCCTCGCCAAAGAGGCGCCGCATGGGCAGGGCGGCTCGTACGGGGGAAGGCGCGGGCGCGGGAAGCTCGCGCACCTCGGGGCGGATCATGCGCCGCAAGAGCGCGTTGACCTTTTCGAGCGCGCGAGGCGGGCGCTTGTCGAGCAGGAAATCGAGCGACTCGGGCAATCGCCCGAGGACGATGGGCACCATGGCCGCCGACGCCAGCGCGCCAAAGACGAACACGGAGCGCCACCCGTAGTGCGTGATCAGCACCGCGGCGATGCTTCCGCCAATGGTCGCCCCGATGGGGTAGCCTGTCGCCTGTAGGCTCACCGCCGTGTTGCGCCATCGATCCGACGAGTACTCGGCCGTGATGACATTGATGCTCGCGAGCATGCCGCCAATGCCAATGCCGGTGACCACGCGCAATGCCGCAAGCTCGACCGGTCCGCCGGCAAACGCCGAGAGCAGCATGCCGACGATGCAAAGCGTAAGACAGACGAGAACGATGGCGCGCCGCCCGAATCGATCGGCCCACGGTGCGAGAAAGAGGGAACCTGCGGTCATGCCGAAAAGCCCTGCGCTGAGCAGCATCCCCACCTGCCTGCCGGACAGCGCCCATTCCGCGGCGACCGACGAGGAGGTGAAGGCCATGACCAACACGTCGAATCCATCGAGCATGTTGAGGCCGATGCAAATCGCCACCGCCACCAGCTGAAAACGGCTCATCGGACCATGGCGCACGGCGTCTCGTACGGTGTCGGTCATGGCGTACCTCCTCTGCGCACTGCGTAATTATCTCGGCCCCTTGACCGAGTCCAGGCCTCGGCTTTAGAGATGTAGCACGCGATCTCGAACAAATGTTCGTTTATCGAACAAACTTTTCGGAGGCGAAAATGAGAAGCGCTGAATTGCTTGCCGACCTACTCGACGAATCCGTGTGGCGCGGGAAGGTGTTTTCGTCGGGGTGGCGCGAGCTGGAAAGCGCAGCCGATGCCGTCGAGCCAGCGACCTCGCGTGTGCTCAGCCGGATCGGGATCGCGGGCCCGAACGACATCGCGCGCGCCGCAACGGCGGCCCGGCAGGCGCAACGCGCGTGGGCCGCTCGATCCTACGAGGAGCGCGCGGCCATCTTTCGCAAGGCCGCGCGGCTGGTCGAAGAACACGCCGCCGAGATTGTGCCGTGGATCGTGCGCGAAAGCGGCTCCACGCAGCCGAAGGCGGAGTTCGAGCTGGGCATTGCGCTCAAGAGTATCCTCGAGGCCGCGGCCATGCCATCGCAGCCTCAGGGCGTGGTGCTCGCAAGCCCCGCGGACGTGACGAGCCTCGCGCGGCGCCGTCCCATTGGGGTGGTGGGCGTCATCTCGCCCTTCAATTTTCCCTTCATCCTCGCGCTGCGGGCGGTGGCACCGGCGCTCGCCGTGGGCAATGCGGTCGTGCTCAAGCCCGATCCGCGCACGGCCATCTGCGGGGGCTTCGTCATTGCGCGGCTCTTCGAGGCGGCGGGCCTGCCGCCCGACGTGCTTCACGTGCTCCCCGGCGGTGCCGATGCCGGTGCGGCGCTATGCAGCCATCCGGATGTCGGCATGATTCAATTCACCGGCTCGACGTCGGCCGGGCGCAAGGTCGGCGAGCTTGCGGGCCGGCACTTGAAGAAGGTGTCGCTCGAGCTGGGCGGAAAGAACTCGCTGGTGGTGCTCGACGATGCCGATCTCGATCTCGCCGTGTCCAATGCGGCGTTCGGCGCGTACCTGCATCAAGGGCAGATCTGCATGGCCACGGGCCGCGTGCTGGTGCAACGCAAGCTCGAAAAGGAGTTCGTCGCGCGCCTCGCCCAAAAAGCCAAACACCTTCCGGTGGGCGATCCGGCGGCAGGCAACGTGGTTCTCGGTCCGCTCATCAACCAGGCGCAGCTCGATCACGTCGCCAGCATCGTGCGCGACACGGTGGCGGCAGGTGCAACGTTGGAGGCCGGCGGCACCTTCGAGAAGCTCTTTTATCGAGCCACGGTGCTGAGCGGCGTTCGTCCCGGCATGCGCGCCTTCGACGAGGAAATCTTCGGCCCCGTGGCACCGGTGACCGCGTTCGACGACGATGAAGAAGCCATCGCCCTGGCCAACCAAACCGACTACGGGCTCTCGGCGGGCATTCTCTCCGGATCGGTGGGGCGCGCCATGGCGCTGGGGCGCAAATTGCGCATCGGTCTGCTTCATATCAACAATCAGACCGTGGACGACGAGATCGTCAATCCATTCGGCGGCGTGGGCATTTCGGGCAATGGAACGAGCGTAAGCGGCCCAGCCAATTGGGAAGAATTCACGCAATGGCAGTGGATGACCGTTCGCGAGCAGCCCCCAGCGCGTCCGTTTTAGATCATCCTATGAACATGGAACGCACGCAGGTAGGCATCGTGGGGGCAGGACCGGCAGGGCTCCTGCTCGCCCATCTCCTTCATCTTCGCGGCATCGAGTCCGTGGTGCTCGAGGCGCGCTCGCGAACGTACATCGAGAGCCGGCTTCGCGCGGGCGTGCTCGAGCAAGGCACGGTCGACGTGCTCACCGAAACGGGGCTCGGCGAACGCATGCATCGGCAAGGGCTGGTGCACGAAGGCGTGTTCCTCCGCTTCGACGGGCGCACGCACCGGATCGATTTTCGCGAGCTCACCGGCAAGGGCATCACGGTGTACGGCCAGCACGAGGTCGTGCGCGACTTGGTGGCGGCGCGCCTCGCCTACGATGGGCCGCTTCGGTTCGAGGTGGAGGACGTCCGCGTGGAGGACCTCGATACGGACCGGCCGCGCATCCGCTACCGCGAGCATGGAGCTTCGCAGGAGACGGAGCTCGCGTGCGACGTCATCGCCGGGTGCGACGGTTTCCACGGCGTCTGCCGCGCCGCCATCCCGGAACGCGCGCTCCGCTGCTTCGACCGGGAGTTTCCCTTCGCGTGGCTTGGCATTCTCGCCGAGACGCCGCCCAGTTCGCGCGAGCTCATTTACGCGCACCACGAGCGAGGCTTCGCGCTGCTCAGCATGCGCTCGCCCACGGTGAGCCGGCTCTATTTGCAGTGCGCACCGAACGAATCACTCGACGCGTGGTCGGACGACCGCATCTGGTCCGAGCTCGCCGCGCGCTTGGCCACCCGCGACGGGTTCGTGCTGAACGACGGGCCCATTCTGCAAAAAGGCATCACCCCCATGCGCGCCTTCGTCTGCGAGACGATGCGCCACGGGCGCCTCTTTCTGGCCGGCGACGCCGCACACATCGTTCCTCCGACGGGCGCCAAGGGCATGAACCTCGCCGTGGCCGACGTGCGATGGCTCGCCGAGGCGGTGGAGGCCTTTTACCGACGCGGCGATGAATCGTTGCTCGAGCAATATCATGAGCGGTGCTTGCGCCGCGTGTGGAAGGCGGAGCGCTTTTCGTCCTGGATGACCTCCACCTTCCACCGCGGGCCCATTTCGACGGATTTCGACGTTCGCATTCAGCTCGCCGAGCTCGATTACCTCACATCGTCCGTGGCGGCCCAGCGTTCGCTGGCGGAAAACTACGCGGGATTGCCCTTCCAATGAATTACCGACCGCACACCGCGGGCAGCCAGCCCGAGTACCTGCACGAGGCTTACCAGAGCACGCGCAAGCGTTCACCGCTGCAGCCGTTGGTCCGCCTCCCCCCGGGATGCACGGAGTCGAGCGGGCCGACCTTTTCGCCACGGCACGTTCCACCCATCGCGGACATGTCCAAAACGGCGGATGGCCGCGAGGCTGCCGGGCAGCGCATCGTCGTGGCCGGGCGGGTGACCGACGAGGACGGGCGCCCGGTCTCGAACACCATGATCGAGCTCTGGCAGGCCAATGCGGCGGGGCGCTACGACCACCCCGGCGACACGCACGATGCGCCCGTGGATCCGAATTTTCCCGGTGTGGGGCGCGTCTTCACGGATGACGATGGGCTCTATCGATTCATGAGCATCAAGCCCGGCGCGTATCCGTGGCGCAACCATCACAATGCGTGGCGGCCGAATCATATTCACTTTTCGCTATTCGGACCCGGGTGTGCCTCGCGGCTCATTACGCAGATGTATTTTCCCGGGGACCCTTTGCTGGCGCTCGATCCGATTTACAATTCCATTCCGGACGCCGAAGCGCGGCGGCGCCTGATATCCACGTTTGACATCGAATTAACCTTGCCGGAATACGCACTGGGCTACAGGTTCGATCTGGTGCTGCGCGGGACCCGAAGCACCCCGTTCGAAGGAACATGAGCATGACCTCCGCAACGAGCCAGCAAACCATCGGGCCGTTTTGGCACGGCCTTGCCGACGAAGACTGGTGCGACCTGACCCGGTTCGGGGGCGACACGGGGGAGCGTCGCCCGCTCATCCTCACCGGCCGCATCGTCGACGGAAACGGTGCACTGGTCACCGATGCCTGCATCGAAACGTGGCAAACGAGCCCGCCCGCGAGCGACACCTTCCCGGGATGGGGCCGTTGCGCCACCAACGCCGAAGGCACCTTTCGCATCCGCACGCTCATCCCGGACGATCATCCGGCGCAAGCCCCGCACATCACCGTGCTGGTGCACGCGCGCGGTCTGCTCAAGCCGCTCCTCACCCGCGCCTACTTCGCCAACCATCCCATGAACGAGCGCGATCCGGTGCTGCAATCCATCGATCCGGCCCGCCGCCCCACCTTGTTGGCGCATCCGGTGGGCGAGGCGCGATGGCAATTCGACATTCGGCTGCAGGGGGAAAACGAAACCGTGTTTTTCGAGGTCTAACGACGAATATGATCGACAAGCGCGTACCATCGATTCGCGAAGCCGTCGCGGACATTCGAGACGGCGCCACGGTGCTCGTGGGCGGCTTCGGCTCCGTGGGGCAACCCAATGCCCTCATCGATGGATTGATCGAACAGGGCGCCGGAGATCTCACCATCGTCTCCAACAACGCGGGCACCGGCCACGTCGGCTTGGCCCGCCTCATGGAGCTCGGGCGGGTGCGACGCATCCTCTGCAGCTTCCCCCGAAGTGCAGGCTCCGTCGTGTTCGAGGAACTGTACCGGCAGGGAAAAATCGAGCTCGAAATCGTCCCCCAGGGCACCCTGGCCGAGCGCATTCGTGCGGCCGGCGCAGGCGTCGGCGCCTTCTATACGCCCACCGCGTACGGCACCCGCCTCGCGCAGGGCAAAGAAACGCGCATCATCGATGGCCGCCCCCACGTGCTCGAATACGCACTTCCGGCCGACGTCGCCCTCGTGGAAGCATGGCAGGCCGATCGCTGGGGCAATCTCACGTTCCGCGAAACGGGGCGAAACTTCAACGCCGTCATGGCCACCGCCGCCAAGCTCACCATTGTCCAAACGCACCACATCGTCGAACTCGGCACCCTCGATCCCGAAGCCATCGTCACCCCCGGCGTCTACGTCCACCGCGTGGTCCACTTCCCGGTGCCTCAATGACCATTCAGAGAATTCACATGAAGGCGGGAAGGCGGGAAGGTTTTTGGGATTTCAATTGGCGCAGTGAGCCAACTGGAAAACCCAAAATCAGCGTTCCGCGACGCCTCGTGCCGAAACGCCTTCCCGCCTTCCCGCCTTCATGTCAATTCTCTCTCCTAAGAGTTGCCGCATGAGATTCGAGCCGCTCACACGTCGCCAGATGGCCGAACGCGTCGTTCGTGACATTCCCGAGGGGTGGTATGTGAACCTTGGGATCGGGATTCCCACGATCATTGCCGACGTGTTGCCCCGCGATCGTGAGATCGTCGTCCACTCCGAAAATGGCATTTTGGGTATGGGGCCCGCCCCCGCACCCGAGCATTGCAACGATTGGCTCGTGAATGCCGGCAAGCAGCACGTCACCTTGCAGACGGGCGGGGCGTACATGCATCACGCGGATAGCTTCGCCATCATCCGCGGCGGCCATTTGGATCTCTGTGTTCTTGGCGCGTACGAGGTGGCCGAGAATGGCGACATCGCCAACTGGGCAACGTCGGAGGCCGACATGGCCCCTGCCGTCGGCGGTGCCATGGACCTCGCCGTCGGCGCCAAGCGGATCTGGGTCATGATGGAGCACACCACGAAGGAGGGCATCGCCCGCCTCGTGCACCGATGCTCGTACCCGCTCACCGCGCTGGGCGTGGTGCAGCGCATTTACACGAACTTGGCGGTCATCGACGTCACGCCGCAGGGCTTCCAGATCGTCGAGATGGTGAAGGGCCTCACGAAAGAGGACCTAGACGTTCGTACAGGTGCGCCGCTCCGGTAGAACCGGCGAGTGTGACGCGGGGCAGCAAGGCGGCCTATAGTCGCCCGACGTTGCGAAACCACGCCGTTCCTCATCTTCCCGCCCTGGACGGGTTGCGCGGGCTGGCGCTGCTCGGGGTGCTCTTCTTCCACGCGAATGGTGCGCTTCCCGGCGGCTACCTCGGGGTCGACCTGTTCTTCGTGCTGTCGGGCTTTCTCATCACGTCGCTGCTCCTCGCCGAGCATCGCACCACCGGGCGCATCGCGCTCGCGCCATTCTGGGTGCGCCGTGCCAAGCGGCTGATGCCGGCCTTGCTCTGCGTCATGCTCGCCGTGGCGATCTACAGCCGGTTCTTCGCCAAGCCGGACGAGCTTTCGGGACTGCGCGCCGATGGCCTGGCGACCCTCGCGTACGTGGCGAACTGGCGCACCATCTTCGCGCAAAAGAGCTACTGGGACCTCTTCGTCACGCCATCGCCGCTCGAGCACACGTGGAGCCTCGCCATCGAGGAGCAGTTCTACGTGCTCTGGCCGCTGCTCGTGGCGCTGCTGCTCCGTCGCTGGAAAAGCCGCGCGGTGCTGCTGGCATCGCTGGTGCTCACCGCGCTCTCCATGCTGGCGATGCTCGCGTTGTTCGACGCCGAGCACGCCTCCCGCGTGTACCTCGGCACGGATACGCGCGCCGCTGGCATTCTCGCGGGCGCCGCCCTCGCCGCGGTGCTCCCGCTGGGTGGCTCATTTTCTCCGCGGACGGTGCGCGCGCTCGATGCGCTCGGACTCGCGTCCATCGTGGGGCTGGGCATCGCGTGGTGTTCGCTCGATGGGCAGGATCCGTTCTTGTACCGCGGTGGCCTGTGGCTCACCGAGGCGGGCGCGCTCGTGCTCATTGCATGCGCGACGGCGGGGGAACGCAGCCTCGTGGCGCGGGCCCTGTCCTTTCGGCCGCTCACGTGGGTCGGGACCGTCAGCTACGGCGTCTACCTTTGGCATTGGCCCATCGACGTATGGCTCACGCCAGAGCGCATCGCCGCCGGGCGATGGCTCCCACTGGTGCAGATGGCGCTCACCTTCGGCATCGCCATCGTCTCGTATTGGTACCTTGAGCAACCGATTCGTCAGGGCAGGCTTCGCCTCGGGCAGCCCGTGTACGTGGTGCCTTCGGCGCTCGCGCTCGTCGTGCTCTTCGTGGTGCGCGCAACCTCCGCACGCGCCTCGTCGAGCGAGCCGCAAGCCTTCGCGCCGCCCACGCTTTCTTCGGGCCCCGCGGAGCCGCCCCCCGCCGACGAACCGGTGCAATTTCGCGTGATGCTCGTCGGCGACTCCACGGCCAACTCGCTGGGCTGGGGCCTGCGCGGACTTCACGCACCGGGCGTCGCCGTCGATCTCATGGGGCGCGACGGTTGCACGATGCTGTGGGACACCTGCGACGGGCACCTGTGGGCGCAGCACACCGCCTCGATGCAGCCCAACGCGAGCCTGGTGTTTCTGGGCGGCGCCTTCTTGCACGGCCTCACCGTGAAGAACCGCTGGCACAAGGCGTGTCACCGCGAATGGAACCACAAGTTCCAGGAGACGCTCACCAAGCGCCTCGACGACTTGAAACGCGAGGACACGCGCGTGTGGGCGGTGACCGTCCCCTACCCGCTCGGTCCTTGGGACCGCGCCGACTTCCGCGCGGAGGTCGACTGCATCAACGCGACCATCCGCAAGACCGCCGCCCTCTCCAAGGACGTCGACGTGCTCGATCTCGCCGAATACCTCTGCCCGAAGGGCACCTGCCAGCGCGAACACGACGGCGTCCCCATCCGCCCCGACGGCGCCCACTACTCCATCGAGGGCGCCGCCGATCTCGCGCGGTGGGTGTTCGACCGCATCCGGCCGTGAGGCTCATTCCAGAAGGCCGCAGGGCTCGCACCGAGCTTACCAAGCTATAGCCGGACGAGCCGCGTCGATTTTTTGATCGAACCGCCGACGTCATCCCAATGACGTCTTGCGGCCGTTATTTTCATTACATCAATCATCAACATCCAGAGAACACGACTCGGCGATGTTGGCGTGTCGTATTGATACGAGGTCATTGTATGAACGATCAAGAATTGGCATTTGCGCATTGGAGTGAGCTCGAGAAGGAGGCGACCGCCGGTTTCTGCAAAGTCGCGCATGCCCAAACCCAGGAACTGCTGCATCGAGCTCTCGTGGCGGCTCGGAAGACGAACGCGCCCGGCCTTTGCAGCGCACGCACGCATCTCCGCCTCGCCCACTTGGCCTATGTGGAAGAAAAAAAGGACGCGATTCACCATCACATGAGTCGCGCACTCGAAGAGTATCTCCCAAGCCACACGACGATCGGCGCAAACTCGACGACCTTCTGCATGGAGATCTTGTCACGATCCGTGGCCATGCGCGAGCCAAAGTGGTTCGACATCTTCCTCGAGCAGCTCGGCTCCCGCCACGCGAGCGAACCAGATCAACAACGGAAACTCATGCTCTACGTCTGCCGCGGCGCCGAAGGCTTCCGCGATTATCTGTACGCCAGTATGCCCGATACCGTCGAGGGATGGATTACGCGCTACTTCGAGAAGGTCATCGCCTGCTGCGAGGCGCACCGTGGTCAATGGATCGACGAAGAATGGAAACTGATGTCGCGAGCCATCCACGGGTATTCAGAGTTCTTGAAGCGACAAAACAAGTATCCGGATGCCGTTTACTGGCTGAAAACACAGCTGAATCTCGTTCGCTCGGACGATCGGTTCGACGCAATGGATCGAGGGAAAGCGCACGCTGAGCTGGGCAAGGCGCTGGCGGACGGCGAGAATCTTTTGGATGAAGACGACATTGATTCCAAAGTTCGCGATCACTACGAAAGCGCCATCAACGAAATTCGGAAGCACGATGACAAGAGCCCATTGCTGGTCGACGTTCTGCTGTCGTTCTCGACGAGGAACGGCCCTGAGTACGGCAGTCATGCGCTCGTCCAAGAAGCACGCGCCATCGTTCAGTCGCAAGGTCGGGATCCGGACTATGTTCCGAGCGGTGGCTACGCAGGCTTTTTGAACGCCGATGAGAGCGACTACGCCGTGTCGCACGAAGGCGCATTCGATGAGTGGGTCGATCTCATCGACGAGCTGACCGACAATTGGGAGTACGAGGATCCGAATCGCGAACAAGCTTTGAACGACGCACTGGCCACGGCTGTACAAACCAACCGCCCCGGCCTTTGCCTCGGGGTCACATATCTTTGGCGGGCACAGTTTCAAGAGGACGAGGGGCAAGAGGAGCTCGTGGACGATCAGATGAGTCGCGCCGTCGAGGCCTATTTTTCCACGCATCGGAGCGTCAACGATGACACCGCGAGCTTTTGCAAGCACCTCTTGGAGCGAGCGGTGGCGCTCGAGAAGACGAAATGGTTCGAGCTCTTCCTGGAACGACTCGATTCGCTGCACGCGCACGACGCCGAAGCGCAGAGTAGCATCTCGTCTTGTTTGCTCGATGGGTGTTGCACCATTTGCGACGATCCCGCCCCATCCGTCGCGGATGACGTCGCGGCACTGGTTTCTCGCTGCCTCGATAGGGTGATTGCGTGGTGCGGCGCGCATCGAAATCATGACGACTCGAAGGATCGCATGGAGCTATCGCTCGTCATGTATCCGCGCCTGTTGAAAAAGGCGGGCAAACACGAAGAAGCGATTCAATGGTGCCGAACGCGATTGAATTTCGTCTGCAGCGAGGCCGGGTTCGACGCGGACTCTCGAGCGATGGCGTATTACGACTTGGCAATGACGATCGACGAGGGAGAGGCTCTTCTCGACGGGAAAGAGTCCGATGTTCGCAACTACTATCAAATGGCGGTGAACGAATTTCACCGCAACCAGGGCAGCGGCCAACGACCCCCGTTCGTGGCCTGCGCGCTGGCAAGGATAGGGGAAAAGCTGGGAGGTGCCGAGGGAGAGCGTCTGAAGGAAGAGGCAAAGGAAATCGTCCGGTCGTACGGTCTCGATCCCGAGCACGTCTCCGCCGAGCATCTCGCAAGCATCTTGAAGAGCGGCGGAGCCGACGACGACGAGAGTGACGACGACGACGAGAGTGACGACGACGACGATTGAGGGAGACCAAGCGCGACGTCGTCGTCGAGCCCGGAGCGCGTCATTCGAGAAGGCCGCGAAACGTCTTGGCGAAAAGATACGCATCGCCAGGCCACCGCGCCGAAACGTAACGTCCATCGCGGACGACGAAGGCGGCCCGATCGTCGGTGGCCGTGCCGCGTTGGCTGAGCGTGCGCGGTCCAAGGACGAATTGCTCGGCGGGACGCCCGAGGGCGCGTTTGACCTCATCCTCCACGTATTCGGGATAGGTACGGTAATAGCGGCCGAGTTTCCAGAAGGTCAGCAAATAGGCACTTCGCTCCATGTACTTCGGCAGGCACGTGGTCTTCACCCCCGCGAGCACGCTCTTGCCTTGGTGCATGGCCCGCGCGAGCAGCAAAACGCCATGGCAGATGGCCCCCACGGGCCGCTCGAGTTGCCAGAACGCGGCAATTTTCGATTGAAGCAGCTCGCTACCGAGGTATTGCCGCATGCCCTGGGCATGGCCTCCTGGGAGAAGCAAACCATCGAAGGCAGCAACATCGATGTCGCGGTAACGCATGGGCGCGGCGAACGACGCATCGTCGCGCTCGAGTTTCTCGTAAAGCGATTTGGGCTCGGGCGCGGCCCCGAGTTGGCCGAAGATCACCCCGCGCAACAAGAGCGGATCCGCCGCAGGACGCGCGCCGTCCTCCGTGGCAAAGGTGACCGAATGCCCGTGGGAAACGAGCTCGTGCCACGGCACCGCCACCTCGGTGACGTCGAAATCGCGATCGGGAAGTGGAATGAGGACTCGCATGGCAATCACGCCATCTTCGTCGCGGCAACGTTTTGCAGGCCGAGGTCGACGATGGCCATTTCCCGCATGCGGAATTTTTGAATCTTGCCCGTCACCGTCATGGGAAACTCTTCGACGAATTTCCAATAGCGAGGAATCTTGAACGTCGCAATCTTGCCCGCGCAGAACGCGCCGAGGTCCGTATGGCTCACGGACGTGCCGGGCTTTCGGCGAACCCAGGCCATCACCTCCTCACCGTACTTGGCCGACGGAACGCCAATGACCTGCGCCTCGCTCACGGCGGGGTGCGTGTGGAGGAACTCCTCGACTTCGCGCGGATAGACATTTTCGCCGCCGCGGATGATCATGTCTTTGATGCGGCCGACGATGTTCACGTAACCATCTTCATCCATCGTGGCCAGATCGCCCGTGTGCATCCAGCCGGTGCGGTCGATGGCATTTTTCGTGGCACCTTCGTCGTTCCAATATCCAATCATGACGCTGTAGCCGCGCGTGCAAAGCTCGCCGCGGGCACCACGCGGGACGATGACCCCGGTTTCGGGGTCGATGACCTTCACCTCGACGTGCGGGTGCACGCGCCCCACCGTTCCCACGCGCTTTTCCAGCGGATCGTCGGCGCCCGTCTGCGTGGACACCGGCGACGTTTCCGTCATTCCGTAACAGATGGTGACCTCGCGCATGTTCATGCGCGAAACGACCTTTCGCATGATTTCCACCGGGCACGACGACCCGGCCATGATGCCCGTGCGCAAGGTCGAGAGATCGAACGAGTCGAACTCCGGAAGATCGAGCTCGCCGATGAACATGGTGGGAACACCGTAGAGCGCCGTGCAGCGCTCGGCGGACACCGTTTCCAAGACGAGGCGAGGTTCGAACGCTTCGCCCGGGATGATCATCGCCGCGCCGTGTGTGGTGCAGGCGAGGTTGCCCAGGACCATTCCGAAACAATGGTAAAAAGGAACGGGAATGCAAACGCGGTCGTTTTCCGTCAACCGCAATCCCTCGCCGATGAAGAAGCCATTGTTGAGCACATTGTGGTGCGACAGCGTGGCCCCTTTGGGAAAGCCGGTGGTCCCCGACGTGTACTGAATGTTGATCGGGTCGTCGAATTGAAGCAAACGCTCGCGCGCGGCCAAATCGGCATCGGATACGTCCTTGCCCATGTCGAGGACGCGGTCCCAATCGTCGTCGAGCACCACGGCGATGCGCAAGGTGGGGATGCGGTCGCGCACCTGCGCGAGCATGTCCACGTAATCGCTTTGCCGAAACCGGCGCGCCAAAAACAGCACACTGACCGAAGATTGCGTGAGCGCATATTCGAGCTCCGACGTTTTGTACGCCGGATTGACGTTGACCAAAATGGCACCGACGCGCGCCGTCGCATATTGGGCAATCACCCACTCGAATCGATTCGGAGACCAGATACCCACGCGGTCCCCCGGTTTGATGCCCAGCGCGATCAGCGACCGCGCGAAGGCGGTGGTGGTGTCCCACAGCTGGCGATAGGTCGCGCGGTACCCTTGGGAGCGAACGATGAGCGCATCGCGATCGGGCACGCGCTCGACGGTGCGCCGCAGGTTCTCGCCGATGGTCTCCCCCAGCAAGGGGATGTCGCTCGTGCCATGTGCATACGACGGTCGCGTCATCCCGCCAGGGTAACGCCAAACCTCGTATGGTAGGGTGTCGAACGATGAGGTCGTCGGCATTCCGTGCGTTCGTTTCGGTGGTGAGTATGTGCGCGTGCTTCGCGTACCAGCCCATATCTCCGGCGTGGGCACAATCGGGCGAATCCCTCGCCGCCGGCCGCGCGCTCTTCGACGAGGGGATGCAGCTTCTCGAGCGCGGAAAATACGCGGAGGCGTGTCCCAAATTCGAGGCGAGCCTGGCGCGCCTCCCCGGCAACGGAACACGCGGCAAGTTGGCCGAGTGCTACGAGAAGATCGGTCGCACCGCCAGCGCCTGGGCTCTGTACCGCGAGGTCGCCGTTCTCGCCGCGCGCGCAGGGGACGCGACACGCCAACAGGTGGCGGTCGATCGCGCCAAGGCCCTCGAGCCAAAGTTGGCGCGCATCACCGTGACGGCTGCGACGACGCCAGGGTTGATCGTCAAGCGCAACGGCGAGCCGCTCGTGCAAGGCGAACTCGGCTCCGCCATCGCGGTCGATCCGGGCGAGGTCACCATCGAGGCGACCGCACCAGAGCGCAAGCCGTGGAGCCACAGGGTAAAAATCGAGCAGGGCGCATCCTTGCGGGTCGAGATCCCAGCGTTGCCGTCATCGACGGAGACATCGCGCGCCGTCGTCCAGCCGAAGGCGCCACTGCGCACGGAGGTCCAGCCGATGAGCCCGTCCCACTACGGGCCACAACGCGCCATCGGCCTCTTGGTGGGCGGTGCAGGACTCTTCACGATGGCCGCCGGGGGGCTCCTCGGACTGACCGCGAAGGCGAGCTACGACGACGCGTTCGAGAAGGATTGCTCGCACAGCGACAACACGTGCAACGAGGAGGGTCAGCGCGCCACCGACGCGGCCCGTGACAGGGCGCTCGTGTCGACCATCGTGGTGGGCGCGGGTGCAGCGATGGCCGTCACCGGTGCGGTGCTCTTCTTCACGGCGCGAAAGAGACATTCGGATTACGTCCTTCGCGTGGCGCCTTCGGTAGGCATCGGCCAAGCGGGCCTGGTGGTGTCGGGACGACTTTAGCGACAGGCCTGACCACCATTTTATTCGCTGGAACCCCGTAGGTTGCCCTCCAGTCTGCGTAGGAGCCGCTGCAGGTCCGTCTGGTGGCGTTCGGTTAGCCCGGTGAGCGTGAGTTCCCGCAGTTGGTCCCAGAGCCCGTCGACTTTATCGCGGAGCCTCTTGCCCTCCGCGGTAAGCCACACGATTGTGGCACGGCCGTCGGTGGCGGACGCCTTGCGGTAGATGAGTCGTTGCTGCTCGAGCCGCTGCACCGTGCGCGTTACCGTCGAACGATCGAGGTTCAAGGCATTGGCCAGCTCCGTCTGCGACTGGCCATCGGTCTTCCAAAGCCGCATGAGGAGCAGCTCTTGACCGGGATAAAGATTCACCTCGGCGAGCAGGGTGGCCGCGGTCGCGCGGTGGGCATGGGCAAGTCGTATGATGAGATGATTCACGTCGTCTTGCTCATCCATGCTTACGGCTCCGAACGATGGCTGTACCAGTCATGAAGCCATCGTCGTCGGTGCGCTGCTCGATGCCAAGTGGTTCGTTATGTACCGATATCCGTCAGCCGCCGGGGCCCTTGGTGAACTCGAGCGCAGCGGCCTCGAACTGAAGTACCCCATGTGTCGCCCCACCGCGTACATCCCGCCAAAAACGCTGCAGGGGATTCGACTGCGCCTGGCTCCGGACACCGTTGCCCTCGAAAAGCCGATCGACGGCATCAACGAGGAGCTGCGTTGCGTACGCGGCATCGCGCCGGCTGCGCGCGACCAACTCTGGCGTCACCGGCCCCTCGTCGACGCTCTCGGCCACTCGGGCCAAAAGCAACCCGGCGGCATCGACCTCCGCCGTCGCCCGCGTGTACGCGATGCGGTACGACTCTTTCGCGGGCGGCCGTCCGGGCGCGTCGCCAAGCGTCGCAGCAGCCAGGCGCGCGGCACCTCGAGCCGCGCCGAGGAGCGGTGCCGCGAAAGTGAGGCCATTGACCGCAAACAGGGGCGGAGCCCCATGCACTCCACCACGGTTGCCCGCGAACAAGTCCGCCTGCGGCAGGGTGCGATGCTCGGGAACGAACACGTCGGTGAGCGTGATCGAGTGGCTGCCCGTGCCGCGCATCCCCAGGGTGTGCCACGTATCCTCGACCGTGAAGTCTTCGCGTCGAACGGCCATGAAGCGAGAAGGCGCGTTCTCCGCGGCGGGCCCGAGGACGAGCGCCCAATCCGCGTAGTCGACGCCGCTCACGTAATGCCAGGTGCCGGACAGACGAAAGCCGCCGTCCACGCGCACGGCCCTGCCTTGCGGGATCATGGCGGCCACGAATCTCACATCGGGACCGCCCGCCCAGACTTCTTCCTGACCGCGCTCCGGTAAAAAGGTCGCAAACCGCCCCGAGTAGGCGAGCAGCGAAGCCACCCACGCGGCCGAAGCGCACCCGGCGCCCGCGACGGCGACGTCCGCCGTGAGCTGCGCGTAGCTCACGGGCTCTCCGCCGAAGCGCTCGGGCACGAACCGACGGGCGAACCCGAACTCGGTGAGCGCCCGAGCGACCTCCGGGTGCAAGCGCCGGTGAAGTTCCCCTTCCGATGCATGCCGCGCGGCCACCTGCGCGACGGCCGCGATGTCCTTGAGCGGTGTGAGCTGCAGCAGGGACATCGAAAGGATCTCCTCGCGAAATGATGATGTCTGGGACGGATCATTCATGATGACGGCGCCTAAGGTGAGAGTGGTGGCGGCTTACCTTGCAGGCAACGTCCAGTGGGTGCGCGCCCAGCTTTCCAAGCTGACGGGATTCGGGTGAACCACACGCAAGGCCGGGATGTCGGCGCGGTAGCCCTCGCGGTTGAACCAATCGAACATGAGCGCCGCCTCACTGCTGAACCGACGCAATTCCTCGACCGGCTGCTGCCGGAAGGCCACGAGCTCGCCGGCGACCGAGGCAAACGCGTCGGCAATTTGTCGTCCCGTCAGCGACTCGGTGGCAATTTCCAATTTGCGCCCGATATACTGCTTCGGATTTTCGAAGGCCTTGGCCGCGAACACGCCGATGTCCTCGACGGCGATCATCTGCAGCGCCGTTTTTTCCTCCAGCGCGAGGGACAGCACCAGACCGTCTTTGGTGCGGGCGGGGCCGATGAACGCGAAATTTCCCATGAACATGGTCGGCTGCAAGATGGTCGCCGGGAGATCGACGCTTTCGATGTAACGCTCGATGCGCCCTTTGCTGTCGAAATGCGGTATGCCGCTCTCCCGATCGGCGCCGCCGACCGAGCCATATACGAAGTGCCGGACGCGTGCGCGCACGGCGGCATCGGCCACGGCGCGACCTTGGCGCTCCTCGCCCTTCACGCCGTCGGGGCCCTGAAACGTCTGCACGCTGTAGACGCCGTAGACTCCCTTCAGCGCGGCGTCGAGCGATGCCGCGTCCTCCAGATCGCCGCGCACCAAGGTCGCCCCGGCTTTTGCCAACGCGACAGCCGCATCCGACGAAGGATCACGTACGAGCACACGCACGCGCCGCCCCTGGCGGAGCAGTTCGCGCGCCACCGCTCCACCTTGCCGCCCCGTGGCACCGAAAACCAAGATCTCGTCGTTCGTCGACATCATTCACCTCTCCGGAACAGTTGATTCAAGAATTTATGTGGCAGACCAATCATATTGATTGGTGGACCAAATATCTAGGTGGCCGGCCAAATGATTTTCATTTTGTGACCTCACGAGTGCCGGCCCCACGCGGAGACCATCAAGACGCTGAGGTCACGGCCGAGCGGACTGCCCAGATGAGCCAGAAATTCCGCCAATTGCTCGGAAGTCACGAGGCCGCTCTCCACGATTCGGTGCCCCTCCTGACGTAGGCGCAGGCCGATCAAATCGTCATCCGCGGGGCTCTGTCCGGGGCCCGCCGGTGTGATACGAGCATCGACGTCGATGCATCCAATCCGGGCGAGCGCGCGAGGAAGCTTACGGCCCCACGCCAGGTCGGCACCTTGCTCGGCCAAGACGCGCAGGTAGGCCGCGAGGAGAATGCGGCCCGCTTCGGTGGGCGCGTGCTCGGGCGGCAAGTGGTAACTATCCTCCACGACCATCCATCCGCCGGGCCGGAGCCAATTCCACGCGCGACGCAGCGTGGTCTCCGGTTCTCGTAGATGTCCGAACGCGGCGCGGGCAAACACGAGGTCAAACGAAGCGTGCTCGAAGGCTGCCTGGGTGATGTCGGCCCTTTGCACGGTCACGTTGGGTGCGGCGGCCAGGTGTTGCGTGTCGAGATCGACGGCAACCACGTTGCCCTGGACCACGCGCTCAGCCAGCCATCGCGACATGGAGCCTGCACCTGCACCGATGTCGAGGCACCGCCACTCTCGGCGAAGTGGAAGCGTTTGCAGAATGGCGATGCTCCCTGGATCGTATTTTCGTTCGAAGAGCCGCACCTGATCGAGCGGCGACAAGACGCCCCTCGTCAGCGAACCCGTACTGTAGATCCGCATGCTCATGCGACGGCAGGCGCGTGGAGCGCCTCCAAGTACGCGCTCTCGGACTGCGATCCCAAGAGGGTCAACCCATCGCTGAAGCGGACAACCGGTACGGAGCGGATGCCCATCTGGAGCACGCGCGCAAGCTCCGCTTCGAGCTCCATCACGCCTCCGTCGCTGATCGTAACGCCCACCTCGGTGGCTAGTCGAGCGAGCGTGGCGCGATGGCCGATGTTCTGGCCCTCGATGAGGTAGGCGCGAAACAGACGCTCGGCCATGAGCTCACCGCGCCCTTGATGGGCCGCGGCGGCGAGCACCCGGTGCGCGTCGAACGTCCGCACGTGCACGGCTTGGGCGAAGTTGAATGGAAGTCCCTCCTGCGCCCCGACGATGGCCATCTTGTTCACGAGCCGCGCCGCGTTGTCGCCGAAATGGCGCCGATGAACGTCCCGCAAGGGCTCGCCGACGACCGAAGCATACGGCGCAACCTCGAAGGGACGGAAGACGACGACGAGCTCTCCTCCGCCCTTGCGGTACCGATCGGCAGCACGTTCGAAGCGGGTAAATCCGATGTACGAGTGAATGCAGGTGAGATCGAGAAAGAGCTCGACCCGACGAGAATTTTGCTGTTGTAACTTCATGAAAATACCTCGCGCGAACGCTTGATTATGGTGTTGCAGTCATGCCAGGTACGGGCTCTTCTCGCGTGCGGTACGCAAGGCGTCGGCCCACCAATGAAGCTGATCCAAGAGCACCTTCGCCGCGGCTGGAACCTCGGCCGGGAGCGGTTGCTCGATGCCGAATTGCTTCCATGAATTGTGGAAGCTCAGCGTGTCGCGCACCGTCACGGCGTGCAATTCGGCAAATACCAATCGAAGCTGCTCGACCGCGCGCAGCCCGCCCGACAGTCCGCCGTAGCTGACGAATGCAACCGGCTTGGCACGCCATTGCGTGTAGTGCCAATCGATGAAGTTCTTCAGCGGCGCGGGAAAGCTGTGATTGTACTCCGGGGTCAGGACGATGAATCCGTCCGCGCGAATCAAGCGGTCTCCCAGTTCTGCCAGGGCCTTGGCCACTGCAGGCTCTGGGTTGCGCGATAGGCCGAGCGGCAGCGGATGGTCGACGAGATCGATGACGTCCACCTCGATGCCCGCACGCGCGTTGACGTATTCGATGAGCCAATTGGCGACGACGGTCGCGAAGCGGCCCTCGCGTGTGCTGGCAATGATCACGACGATTCGAAGCGGAATAACGGTCACGGGATGCCTTTCAGGTTCGGCTTGGCCCACGGATGGCTCGATGGCTATTGGTAACGATTTCGCATAAAAGGTATTCGGGCGGGGCGACCTCGAGCCGGGCAATTTCTTCCTGCCCGACCGAGAGCCGCGGGTCCGAGATCCACGCGCGGTAGGCGGAGTGGTCGACCCACGCGGTATACATGACGAAGGTGCGGCCATCTAGACCGAGGTGCGGAATGGCAAATATAAATCCGGGGAAATTCCGTTTCCACGCCCCGCTCTGGGCCATGAGCGCGAGCAACGCATCGTAGGATTCCCGACCGCGTAGGTGCCGGGTCGCGAGCGACGCGACGCCCGGAACGTCCGTATCGTTCGGCCCGTGGAGGGCCGGCGCCGTCCAGCCAAGAAACGCGGATACCGCACGTATTCCGGAGGCGGCGGCCGCCGCCTCGCTCGCCCATTCGACGCGGTGGATCACCGTGTGGTGGTCGGCGCTCTGGTGGATCTGGTCACCGAGGAAACCTTCGGTCGCGCGAAAGACGGATCCGCGCGTGGTGGCATCGTCGATCACACGAGCGGCCGCAGCGGCATCGTGCACGGCGACGCGCTCGATCGAGACGAAGGTCGCGTGAGCGTGCGGCGGCTCAGCGGAAGGCATTCGCGTGCTCCATGGCCCACTGCCGAAAGGTGCGTGCCGGGCGGCCCGTCACCTCTTCAACGACCTTGGAGCCTACCTCGGGTTTCTTCGTGAGCATCGCGAAGTAGTCGAGCGCCCCGTCGGCATACGAGGGCGGCCAGCCCGCGGCCACCATCGCATCCCGAGCGGCTTGATGTTCCACGTCCTCCCAGAACAAGGGTCGGGCCAAAACCTCTCCGAGGATGCGCACCTGCTCGCGTTGGGCGACCTCCTCCGGGCCAGAGACCAAGTATTTCCGTCCGCCATGGCCGTCCTCGAGCAGCGCCTTCACGCCGACTGCCGCGACGTCCGACTCGTCCACCGAGGTGCGGGTCGCGGCACCGTAGGGGAACCGCACCACGCCGCCGTCACGAATTTGGCCAGCAAAGCCCAACGCATTGGCATGAAATCCGGTGGTGCGGAGGAATGTCCACGAGACCGAGGTTCGTTCCAAAAGGTGCTCTATGTACGCGTGGCAATTGTTGTCGATCGGCTCGAGGCCGATATGCACCCCCACCGACGAGACGAGCGCCACCCGTCGTGGCCGCGCCGCGATCTTTTGCACCACGGCCGGCGCAGTGTTTACGTTGAGCGTAAAAAAGGGCCACATGAGAAAGACGCCGTCTGCTCCGTCCAATGCTGGATCGAGGCTGTCGGGATCGCCCAAATTCCCAATGTGGATTTCGACGCCCTTTGGCAATCGACCGACGTTCGGATCGTCTTTCAGGACCAGTGCCCGAACGGAAGCTCCCGCATCCAACAGCTGCCGGACGGCGTGCGGCCCCAAGTTGCCAGTGGCCGCGGTAACCAGGACTACGTTCCTTTTCGTCATTTTGCGCTCCTCGTGACCTTGATTTTCGCTACATTGAGCTGCACGCCTTGGCCCCAGAGCCGATTTTGGGCGTCGCTGTGTTCGTCGAAGAAGGTTTGGCGTGCGGGCGCGCCGCTACGGGGCGCGAAATAATCGACGGTGGAATCGAGTCGGACCAGGCCCGCGCTTTGCGGGGCGAGCGCGCCATCGAGCAGGGTGAAGGTGCCGAGACCGCAATCGAGTTGCCGCGGTCGCACGACTTGCGGGGTGCCGCCGTGGTCGAGGGTCATGTATTTGCGATCCACGGCACGCGTGCCGATGCCGTTCACCTGGAGCACCGATCGGCCGTTCACCCACCAGGTCGCGGAGCTCGATTGTTGGTTGACCGAGATCGTGAGGTTATCCTGCTGCGCGGTCGACGTGCGTGTCGCAACGGGCACCGAATAGTTGAATGCCGCATACGTCGAGCCCTGGCGGGGCAGTCTTTCGTAAATGGCATAAATTTGCTTGTTGGTCACGAAGAAATCAAATACCGAGTTGGTCTCCTGATCGGTGAACAACATGACCGAGGCGCCAAGTCGAAGATCGGATTGGGCGTCCGACACGTTGGAGCCGAATGGGTGCGCGTCGAGGCCGGTGCCGACGGAGGAAATCGTGGTCGTGCAGGAGAGAACGCCGCTTGCGGGCGTGTCCCATCCGCTGAATCCAGCGGTCGACGTGTGTCGGAGCAAGCCCGCCCATTTGATGTGATCCATCGTGCCGTACCCGCCGGAAGATTGCTGGCCCGTGGTGGAGGCGAACGCGGGCTGCCCGGTGACCGGATTCGTTCCCGATGGAATGACGCGAAGTCCGCGCGAGGACGTGCTCGTGATGCCGTCGGCAAAGATGGGAGGGTCCCATTTCGCGCCGGGTCCTTCCGTGGTGAATCCGCCGCGGAAATCATCGTACACGAGAACCTCTTCGCCGGAGCCCGTGTCGTCGTCGGTCGCGGTATCTTCGAGTGCACTCGCGACCGAGTCAGTGAATGGGTCATCGTGGGACGTATCGCCCGTGCCGTTTGCGCTGCATCCGACGAGACCGGCAACGAGGGCGCTGGCAAGGCCGAGAGTTGGATAACGAATGTACATGACGAGTCTCCGTAAAGTAAAAAACCGAAGGTTGGCGCAATCGCTTCGAGAAAGGCGCGTCGGGTCAGGAAGGGCGTCGCGCAACGGGCGCGCCCTCGGCTCGAGTCGAGAGGACTCCCCCCAAAGCCACGATGAATCCCAGCGCGCCGATGGCGGTGACGAGGTGCAGCGCGGGGCGGTAAATCGATGCGTGCGCGCCGTCCGACGCATCGAACGCCGCCGAAGACCGCCCGAGCAGCGCCGTGACCAGCGCAATCACGACCGTCGCGCCGAGTTGTACCGCGGTTTGGTAGAGGCCGACCGCCGCACCGCGCGCGGCCGCCGGCACACCCGACGTAGCCTGCACGTTGAGGGCGGCGAAGGCGAGCACGAAGCCCGCCCCCACGAGCAGCAATGCCGGAAAAACGTCGGCCGTGTAGGTGAGAGGGAAACGCAGACGTAGATCGTAAAAGGCATACCCCATGGGCGGGAGAGACGCGCCCATGGCAATCAGGCGTGCGGCGCCAAGCCGACTCACCACACGTCCCGCCCACCACGACGTCGCCGCGAGCGGTGCGCTCGCCGGAAGGAGCGCCAGTGCCGTTCGTAGAGGTGACCAGCCGGCCAGCGATTGAAAATGGAAGGTGAGGATTAGCAAAAAGCCGAGGTAGGAGCCATTGAGCGCCGCGGCGCCGAGGGCGGATCGGATCAACGTCCGATGGGCGAGGAGTGAAACACGGATCAGTGGCTCCGCAGCGCGCCGTTCGACGAGCACGAACGCGCCGAACAGCACCGCCGCCAACGCAAACGCACGGAGCGTTCGTGGCTCCGTCCAATCGTGGCCGGGCAGGGATACGATGGCATGCACGAGCGCCACCAGTGCGGCGATGAAGGTGCACGCACCGGCGATGTCGAGTCGGAGGCGGGCTTCTCCCGGGGGATGCTCAGCCGGGAGGATGTACAATGCAATCGTGAACAGCACCAGCACGATGGGGGAGGGAAACAGAAAGGTCCACCTCCAGCCGACGCCGGTGAGCAACCCCGAGAGCAGGAGGCCGGCGGTAAATCCGCAAGCGCCAAAAAGCATATAGACGGACAGTGCACGATTTCGGGCGGGGCCTTCCTCGAACGCGGTGCCGATGATGGCAAGCCCGGTGGGCGCGGCGAGCGCGGCGCAAAAGCCTTTGACGAAACGCGTCGCCACGAGAAGCAATGGATCGCGGGTGAGCGCACCGAGGACGGATGCTGCTGCGAAAAAGAGGAGCGACGCGAGGTAAACGCGGCGCCGCCCCAAGAGGGCCACGACCTGCCTGCCAAACGGCATCAGCCCACCGAAACCGAGTGCGAAGCCGCTCATCACCCACTGCGCGGTGGCGAGCGGCCGATCAAGATCGGCCCGCAGGCGCGGCAGTAGCACGATCGCCGCGGATACCTCGAGGGCGTCGATGAGCATGTTGCCCGCGAGCACGCACAAAAGGCCGTACTGGCGCGAACTCCATCGACCGAGTTCCATCGGCTCAGCCGCCGAGCAACGATCCGCCGCTCGCGTCGACGAACGACCCCGTGATCCATCGAGCGTCGTCGGAAGCGAGGAACGCCACGACGTCCGCTACGTCTGCCGGCTCGCCGACCCGGTTGAAGGTGGACAGGCGTGCCATTTGATTGACCACGTCGGGAATGTCGAAGACGGGATTGTCATTTCGAGTGATGCCTGGGGCCACGCTGTTGATGGTGATGTTGCGCGGTCCGAGGTGTTTGGCAAAGTGCAACGCCATCATTTCGACGGCGCCTTTGCTCATCGCGTAGGCAATCTCATGAGGGTTCGCGAACCGCGTGAGCCCGGTGGAAATGTTGATGATGCGGCCACCCTCGGGCATGTTGGCTAGCGCACGCTGTATGATGAAAAACGGCGCCTTTGCATTGACAGCCATCAGACGATCGAACGCCTCGGGCGTCGTCTTCTCCGGGGCCGTGTTGCCGCTCATCACGCCGGCGTTGTTGACGAGAATGTGAAGCGTCGTCGAGCCGGTGCGCTCCTTCAGTCCTTGCTCGAGGCCCAAGAAGAGCTGGTGCACGTCACCAGGAACCCCGAGCTCCGCCTGTACGGCGAAGGCACGTCCGCCGTCTCTCTCGATCGAGGTGACCACCTCGTAGGCCGCATTTGCGTTGGTCGTGTAGTGGACGGCGACGAGCGCGCCCTCCCGCGCGAGTCGAATGGCGGTCGCTCGACCGATTCCGCGGCTCGAGCCGGTCACCAGTGCGCTCTTGGCAGCGAGTTTTCCCATGAAGCCGTTTCTCCTGTTCTTCGTCATTGAATGAGCCGGCTCGCCGAACCAACGGCAGAGCGCAGTGGTGAGATCGCTCGTGTCGCCGCGAATCCAGGCGACATGACCGTCAGGGCGAATCAGGATCGCATCCGTTCCCAGCGGCGGATGTTCCGGTGCGAGCTTGGCTGGCACCATGTCGATCCTTCGAGATACCCATGGTGCTGCGACGGGTGCGAGCTCGCGCTGCGCGTCGTCGCTGAGAACAACGAGCACGCCGCGCCCCGTGCGGAGCAGGTCGGTGCTACTCGTCGTCCCCGATGCCGTCACCAGCTCCGCGCGCGGCATGCGTGCGCCGAGCAGCGGGCTTCGACCTGCGGTGTCGTATTTGATATCGGTGCCCGCGATCATCGACGCCAATTCGGCGCGCACGGTGTCGTGCTTTGTCAATTTGCCAAATACGTCTCGAAGCGGTTCCACCTCGGGGCCACCGAGCAACAACGTGGCTTGGGCGCGAATGTTGGACAGCACGCGCTCACCGACCGGGTGCCGCTCGTGGTGATAGGAGTCGAGCAGCTCGGAGGAAGCACTTCGTCGAACGCACGCCGCGAGCTTCCACCCGAGGTTGAATGCGTCTTGCAAACCCAGATTGAGCGCCTGCCCCCCGGTCGGCATTTTTTGATGTGCGGCGTCGCCAGCAAACAGAATGCGCCCGTGGCGATAGTGGCTCAATTGGCGGGAGGCGTCGCTGAAAGCGTCGACCCAGAGCGGCGTCCCGGCGCGAATGTTCTCGCCGGTGACGCTCATCCACGCCTCGGCAACGTCGTTGAACTCGGCGGGACCCCGGAGAGAATCCGTCTTTCGACCGAACTCGTGCACCATCACTCGTGTCACGCCGTCGTTGCGACGCGCGGCGATGGCAAGCCCCTTTGGAAAACGCTGGAAGCGCCGATTGGGAATCTCGATGCCGACGATGTCCGCGCGAAAGAGCAGCCGCTCGAAGTGCGCTTCGGACGCATTGCTCGGAAAAGCCGCCCCAACGATCCTTCGTACCGTGCTGTCCTCACCGTCGCAGGCCACCACGTATTGCGCCGCGAACTCGATGATCCCGTTGGGCCCCTCGGCCTGGACTGCGACGTCGTTCGGCCCGACCGTAACGCCGACCACCTGGTGTCCACGACGAAGGTCCGCGCCCGAAGTAACGGCCCACTCGTGGAGGATTTGCTCCAATCGCGTTTGGGCGACCTTCCATTGACCGGAGTACGGGCTCGCAAGCGTCAGATCGAGCGGAAGCCCGCCAAAATGCCCCATGACGTCGTTCGGCGGCGTTCCGACCTTCTCCAATAGCCCTCGGCTATCGAAAATTTCCATGGTGCGCGCGTGCAAGGTGGAGGCGCGCGACTCGGTCATCGGTACCGCGAGCCTCTCGAGGACGATGACCTCGGCGCCGCCTAGCCGCAATTCCCCGGCAAGCATCGAACCGACCGGCCCTGCACCGACGACGATGACCTGCGTCCGATTCGTCATTTGCTGCGCTTCGCCTCTGCGTACTCTTTGGCGTAACCGAGGGTCGCACGGCTGTTCGTGCTCAGCGCGGTGCGAACGTAGTCCTTCGCCTTTTCGACGTCGGCCTGGGGGCCGAGAATCCTCGCGATGTTCTCCTCCTTGATGATGACCGTGTGCTGCGACGCTGCGCGGACGCCATTCACCGTCTCGCGGAAGGTCCAATAGCCGGTGTGCAGATCCATCAACGCGGGAAGCGTGATTTGCTTGTAGGCAATCCGGTAATGGGGGAAGCAGACGCGAATGGACTTGGTGGTGTGGGTGGACCCATCCTTGGCCCGCGTGTCCATCTCCAGGGTTTGCAGGCCCTGCTCGTCCTGCTCGAAACTCACCCTCGCCACGTGAGGCAAGCGCTCGGTCCACAGATTCGCTTCGTTGATGAAATCGTAAACGTCTTTTGCCGACCCACGAATCTCGATCTCGTCCTCGAAGGACATGATCAGCTTCTCGGAGGCGGTCACCCGTTCGACGTTCGCCTTGAGTGCGGTCAGCTCGGAGCGTGAATTGCGGTCGACCGCCTCGTCAATCCACTTCAGGCCCGCCGGATCGTCGTTGATTGCTCGGTAATCGTGGAGCAGCCGAACCCGTGATTCGGAGTTGGAAATCGGCTCGATGATCCACGTTCCACCCATCGAGGCGACCGGGGGTGCGGACACCTCCTGCCGAAATTCGATGCGCAGCTTCTTGCGATCGAGGACGCGGCGCGACGCCCACGTTTTTGCCTGCCCATTGGCGGTCGCCCAAATCCGAATCCGCTCCTCGCGCTCGGTTTGCTCGAAACGATCGACGTACACCGTCGGAGGGAAGATTTGCGGCCAATTCTGCACGTCCGCAATCAATTGGTACACGGCTTCGGCCGGGGCGAGCACCGTGATCTCGTGCTCGACCTCTTTGAGGCCCATCGTCGGCATGGGATATGTCTCCTGGATGAATTTCTATGAACTGATGGGCGGGGCGCAGCTCAGAAGTTGCCCAGACCGCCGCACACGTTGAGGGCTTGCGCCGTAATCGAGCCCGCGGTATCGGTGGCCAAGTAGCCCACCAGGCCGGCCACTTCCTCCGGCGTCGAATATCGGCCGAGGGGAATCTTTGCCTGGAACTTGGTGAGAATCTCCTCTTCAGTGCTCTTGTACGCCGCGGCGTAACCTTGGCGAACGCGCGCTGCCATCGGCGTCTCCACGTAGCCCGGGCATACCGCGTTCACCGTGATGCCGGTCGGTGCAAGCTCATTGCCCAGTGCTTTGGTGAACCCCACCACGCCGTGCTTCGACGCCGAATACGGGGCTCCCAAAATGACACCCTGTTTGCCGGCTGTCGAGGCGATGTTGATGATGCGACCCCATTTCTTCTGCCGCATTCCGCCCGGGCCGAGCACTTCGCGCGTAATACGAAAGACGCTATTGAGGTTCGTCTCGATGACGTCGTTCCAGAGGTCGTCGCTGATGTCGGCGGTGATGCCGCCGCCGCTGCGGCCGGCGTTGTTGACCAAGACGTCAATCGTGCCGAAGCGCGCGACAGCGCCCTGGACGAATGCGCGCACCGACTCCATGGAACGCACATCCAGCGTGGTACCATCGACCTCGAGAGCCTCGTCACGCAGCTTCTGTACCGTCTCCTTCACATTGTCGGCGTTGCGGGCGCCGATGAACACGCGATGTCCCTGCTTGGCCAGCAATCGGGCGACTGCGAGACCGATGCCACTGGTCGCGCCCGTGACGAGGGCGACGCGCTGATTCGACTCGCTCATGATGCCTCGCGGAGCTGGGCGTTGGCGGCGTTGCGGTGGCCGTTCACCAAAGACAGCAGGGCGCGGGGCGTGCGGACCTGCGCGAGCGCGCCATCGTCGAGGGAGACGCGGCATTCGAGCTCGATCTGCCGGCCCGTTTCGAGCAGGGCCACCGATTCGTAGCCCAAGTCTGCAAAGTCGATGTCGAGGATATTGCTGTCCAGGTCGACGCCCTCCGCCGCTCCGGCGCTAGCTAGAAGGACCCGCTTGAGATCTTCGAGGGTGAATTCTTTGGTCATGGTTGGCTCCCTGTATTGTGCAACTAGTTGTTCGAGGATTCGCGAAAGTCCCTCACGACGAGGGCGGAGTTGAAACCGCGATAGCCGCGGGCGAGAACGAGTGCGGTGCGGACTTTGGCTCGTCGCGGTGCGCCGGTGACCAGATCGAGCTGGTAGTCGGAGATTGCCGCGGTATGCACGGTGGGAGGGATGACGCCCTCTTGAATGGCGAGCAACGCCGTGGCCACGTCGAGCGGTGCGGCGCCCGAGTACAGCCGTCCGGTCATCGTCTTGGGGGCGGTGACGGGCACGCCGCGCGGGCCGAAAATCTCCGCGAGCGCCTCGGACTCGATACGATCGAGCTCGGGGATCGCGGCTCCGTCGGCGAAGACTACGTCGATGTCGCGAGCTCCGACACCGGCGTCGGCCAGGGCCAGCTCGATGGCTTTGCGCAGACCGGGGCCGCGTGCGCTTCCCGGCTTCGGATCGATGGTCGCGCCGTATCCGGCGATTTCACCGTAGATCTTCGCGCCGCGTTGCCGTGCGGCGCTCCCGTTTTCGAGGATGAGGATCGCACCACCCTCGCCGGGGACGAAGCCCGATGCATCGGCGTCGAACGGAAGATACGCGCGCGACGGATCGGTTCGAGTGCTGAGTCGTCCGCTCGCTCCTTGCGCCACCCAGCCCCACGTGCATATCGACGCATCGATGCTGCCGGAGACGATGAGGGGCGTACCCTTGCGGATCTGGCGACGCGCCTGCGCGAGGGCATCGAGGCCGCCGGCCTGATCGCTCACCACCACGCCGCTCGGGCCCTTCATTCCATTGCGAATGGAGATCTGCCCGCTGTTGACCGCGTAAAACCAGGCGAAGGACTGGTATGCGCTGACGTGTTGGCTGCCCAGGCTCCAGAGCCTTTGGAGCTCGCGCTGGCCGAATTCGAACCCGCCCGAAGAGCTGGCGGTGACGACGCCCATGTCGAAGTCGGCGAACGAGCCAGGCTTCACGCCCGCGTCTTCCAGCGCCCAATCGGTGGCGACCAACGCGAGCCGGGTCATGCGATCCGTTTGCGGGAGCAACCTTTGAGGCAGATGCTTCCCCGCCTCGAAGCCGTCGATCTCACCGGCCAATTGCGATGGATATCCCGTCGGGTCGAATCGGGTGATGCGACCGATACCGTTTTTGCCTTCGAGAGTTGACGACCAATATTCCTTCGTACCGAGGCCATTGGGCGATGCGATGCCCAGACCGGTCACCACGACCGAGGTGCTCATGCCGCGCTCCTTGCAATGGTCGTGCTCGGGTCGGCGAGCACCATGGCGCTCTGAAATCCGCCGAATCCGCTGCCGACGGTCAGTACGACGTCCGTTTTGTGATCGCGCGCAACGCGCGGAACGTAATCCAAATCGCACTCGGGATCGGCATTGTGCAAATTGGCCGTGGGAGGAACCACGTTGTGCTGTATGGCGAGCACCGACGCGGCAATTTCAATCGAGCCAATGGCGCCCAACGAGTGCCCAACCATCGATTTGATGGAGCTCACCGGTGTGCGGTAGGCATGCTGACCCAGGCTCCGCTTGAATGCAGCGGTCTCGTGGCGATCGTTCTGCTTCGTGCCGGAGCCGTGCGCGTTGATGTAGTTGATCGCTTCGGGATTCATGCGTGACTCTTCCAGCGCCACGCGGATGGCCTCGGCCATTTCCACACCATCCGGGCGCAGCCCGGTCATGTGGAAAGCGTTGCAACGCGCGGCATATCCGGTGATCTCGGCGAGAATGCGTGCTCCCCGCTGCTTGGCGCTCTCGAACTCCTCGAGCACGAAGATGGCGGAGCCTTCGCCCAGGACGAATCCGTCCCTGGTCGCGTCGAACGGCCGCGAGGCGTGCTCGGGATCGTCGTTGCGCGGCGTGGTTGCCTTGATCGCGTCGAAGCAGGCCAAGGTGATCGGCGAAATGGGCGCGTCGGTCGCGCCGGTGATCATGACGTCGGCCGAGCCCTCGCGGAGCAGTTCGACGGCGTGGCCCACCGAATCGATGCCCGAAGTGCAACCGGTGGACACCACGGTGCTCGGCCCTTCGGCGCCGAACGCCCACGCGATCTCCGCCGCGAAGGAGCTCGGCACGAAGTAATCGTAAAGATGCGGGACCGCATACGTGTGATCGACCCTCTCGAGCCGGCCGCCGTTGCTCACCACGCGGTACTCACTGTCGAGACCCATGGTGGCACCGACCGCGCTGCCGATGGTGACGCCGATGCGGTAAGGATCGAAACGATTCATTTCGATACCACTGTCGGCGATCGCTTCGCGCGCAGCCACGAGGGCCAATTGCGCGGCGCGGTCCATTCGGCGGATTTCCTGGGGCTCCAGGCCGCTCGCTTCGGGGTCGAAGTCGATCTCCGCCGCGACGCGCGAGCGAAACGGCGAGGGATCGAAGGTGGAAATCTTCCGCGTTGCGGTCCGGCCGTCGCAGAGCAACTTCCAGAAATTCGCGGTCCCGATGCCGCCTGGGGCCACCACGCCCAAGCCGGTAATGACGACACGCCGGCGCATCACTTCGAAGCTTCCCAATTGTAAAAGCGCGTAGCCATGGCGTCCTTAGGGGAACGCCACGTGGCCGGGTCATAGGCTTGAATGAACGGCTTGAGATCCGTACTAATGTTGACGAATCGCGCATCGGACTTGGCGCGCTCGATGAGCTCGCCCCCGTTGTCGGTGTCGAAATCCTGAAGATGGAAATAGAGGCCTTTGTACGAAAAGAGCTGGCGTCGGCGCGTCCCCATACGATGGGGCATGTCGGTCAGGTCGAAATCTCGGAAAAGCTGGACGACGTTCGTGCTCCAGTGCGGCTCCATGCGGGCCACAATCAACGTGCTATGCATGTCATCTCCTTCCACGGGCAGATGCCTCTGCGCGCGATCGTACAAAGAGGGACTTTCGTGAATCGATGAAGGAACGAAACGTTGCTACGAAGCAGGGCCGAACCAGCGCTCCAGGGACATGGGTAAGTCGCCATGGCTACCCGGCGCAGCCCAGGCTACGTAGCCATCGGGACGGACCAGGATGGCCGCCGTCGCGCCGAGTGGATGACCGTTGATCGCCCCACGCGGGGCGGCGGTCACGACATCGATCCGATCCACCCAGCCGGCAGCTCGGCGGCGCAGCTCGGCATTGTCCGCGAAATCGAACAACACGCCGCGCCCAGAATGTAGAGCCTCGGTGCTGAACCTGGGGCGGCCACCGAGCAGTTCCACGTGCGGCATGCGTCTTCCCAGGAGACCATGACTGCCCGAGCCCACGTCGTAACGGATCTCCAAACCGCTTACCATGCCGGCGAAGTGGCGGCCGACGTCGTCGTATCCGATCAACTCCGTGATGACATCGCGCATGGGTTGTATTTCGGGACCGCTCAAGAACAAGAGCCCCTGGGCGCGTGTGTTCATCAAGAGGCGTTTGCCCACCGGGCGGCGTTCGTCGTGATACGTGTCGAGGAGGGTCTCCGGCGCCCGCTTTCGCAGGACGGCGCCGAGCTTCCAGCCGAGATTGACGGCGTCTTGTATGCTAGTGTTCATACCTTGACCACCGGCTGGCAAATGAATGTGGGCGGCATCGCCGACCAGAAACACGCGGCCGATGCGATATTGGCTGACCAATCGAGCTGCGTCGCCGAATGCGCTGGCCCATACGGGTTCCGCGTGTGAGATGTCCGCACCGGTGAGACGCTTCCATGCATCGGTGATTTCACGGAAGGCCGGTGGTTCGGTACGCTGCCGAGGCGGTGCGCCCCGCTCGCAGACGATAAGCCGGGTGATGCCGCCAGGAAGCCGGCCTACCATGATCATACCGCCGGGCAGGGTCTCGCCGATCATGCGCGGCTCGAGATCGAGCCCCTTCACGTCGGCGAGAAACATTTCCATCGTCGATGCGGTGCCGGGGAATTCGAAGCCCACGGCCTTACGAACCAGGCTGCGCCCTCCATCGCAGCCGGCCAGATAGCTTGTGCGCAGTGTCTGAACGCCTTTTGGCCCGCGAACCGTGACCTCGACGTGCTCTCCGTGATCGCTCACCGACAGGACTTCGTGCCCGCGCCGCAGGTCGGCCCCCAATTCGCGTACCCACGCCTCCAGTACCGCCTCGGTGCGGTCTTGGGGCACGCTCTTCGCAGCTTGGTAAGCCCCATCGAGCAGCCCGAAATTCACTGGGAGGCCGCCGAAGTGTCCCAAGGTGCTGAGCTCGATCTCGCCAAATCGCGGCAACAAGCCGCGCTGATCGAATACCTCCATCGTGCGCGCCGTGAACCCCAGGCCACGGGACTCCCCCGTACGCTTTGGAAGCCGTTCTAGAACGGTGACGGCTATTCCCGCGAGCCGCAGCTCGCCCGCGAGCATTAACCCTGCGGGCCCGGCTCCTACGATAATCACTTCCGCATCGATGTGCGCAATGCCATGCATCGTCGACATTCCTCCGATGATTTTTCGTTGAACCAAACTGTCGTTCACGCGGCACCGCGATCGTCGAACGAACCCATGAGCGGTTGCTCCGTTTTTCGGATCTGCCGGATCAAACCGGAGAGAACCTTGCCCGGTCCCACCTCCTCGAATCGAGGATTGTCCAAGGACATAAGCCTTCGAATCGTATCCGTCCACCGCACTGGACTCACAATTTGCGCGACTAATTTTTCGACGATGGCTTCCGGCTCGTGAGGTTGCGCGTCGACATTGGAGATTACGGGAAATTTGGGTGTATGCATTCGAGCCTTGCTCAAGAAGGTGCGAAACTCGTCGGCAACGCCGGTCATGTAGCGGGAATGGAACGCGGCGCTCACGCGGAGCGGTAGGAAGTTTTTGGCCTTTGCAGCAAGGAATGGCCCTTTGCAGCGTGCGAGATCATCGACCGGTCCTGCCAGTACGATCTGCCGAGGACCATTCAGATTGGCCACGTCGATCTCATTTGCACCTTCGACGCGAAGAATACCCATGATCTCATCTTCCGTGAGACCGATGACCGCTGCCATGCCGCCCGGAGCCGACCCGGACATGAGCTCTCCACGTTTCTTGACGAGCGAAAGTCCGGTCGCGAAGTCGAATGCGCCCGCGGCAAAGAGCGCACTGTATTCACCCAGGCTGTGACCGGCCGCGACGTCGGGCTCGACTCCAGCATCGCATTTTGCCATGTAGCTGAGGGCGCTGACGACAAATAGCGCAGGTTGCGTATATTCGGTTCGATCGAGGCGATTGCCGTCATTCTGGAGGCAGAGATCGACAATGGAATACCCGAGCACGCGATCGGCCGTGCTCACTACATCTCTGTATTTCGCGAAAAGATCGACACCCATGCCGACGTGCTGAGATCCCTGACCGGGAAAGACGTAGATCGAAGTCATCTCGTGATCCTGCTTTGTTTTTGATGGCCGAGTGTGAGCCTTCGCACGATGATCGGACGTCTCACGCCGACATGCGGATGGCTATCGGTGGTTAATCCGTAATGACGCGGGCAGCATCGCCTCGCTCGATAGGATTTATTCCCGGAGAACGACGTTTCGAGGTTCGTTCGCGAGCGATGCTGCGCTCAACGATCCGTTCCGCCCGGAGGCGGCCCCGATTTGCGGTATCGGCATCGATTATTTCAAGAAAGAGGCGCTACTTGTATTGGGTAAGGTGCGCGAAGAGCGGCAGCTAAGCGCGGTGATATCGCGACGGTGTAGCATTGGCCAAAAGACGCTCCGTGTCAATCTCGGTCGCGAACTTATCGTGAAATGGGAGGACGATGTTTTCTCGCGGCGCCCGCGCGTGCTGATCAAGTGTGCGTCGCATGACGCCTGGCGTCCCGAGGCTTGGTATCATGAAGAGAGTTTCGGCACATCGGACGAGAAGGTTTCGTATTTCGATGAAACGAATCGACGGCAATGTCGCTGGCGACACCGATGTCAAACCGTCATCGGGCTACTTTATGGGCATTGAAGATATAGTTGGCGTGCCAACAGAACATCGAACCGAACTGTTGCTTATTTTGTCGAAGACGCGACTTTCTGGCGCGGCCACCTCTAAAATTTAGACGAAACGTGACGAGTATCTCGCGGCTTACTCCGGCTGGATATCTCCTTATACGAAAGCAGCGCCGCGATTCGTTGGCAGGCCACGCATCTGCATGGTCGGAGAGCGGGCAGGCGCCCGCTCGCCATAGCCATGGGCGTCGCGCCGTTCCTGGGCGCACGAGTTCGCTTGCTATCTTTCTGCATCCTCCGAGATGACGGTCGCTGCCGTCGGGCCGCATGGCTCCACCGCACGCGCACGAATCGCCCGGAAAGCCTTGCGGCGCGCGATTCATCGACAACCTTCGGTTTGAATCAAAACGCTGCAGGCACCGTTATCGGAAAAAGCGGGACATGCATTTACCTTGGCCGCTCTATAACAATCGACGATTTGCGATACCTTGATGGCGCATGTGGCAGGGTACGAACGGGAGACGCATAGTCTATTCATGATTACCTCCAGGACTTGGACGAGACGAATCGTCGCCGTCATTTACACGTTGCCGTCGTCCAGTGTCGCGAGAACCCAAAAGACTGAATGCATCCACGGGGACCTCCTGACGGAGATCTTTCACGGGTGAACCGGGTTCCACGAAGTGCAGACTTCGGACGGAGACGCTTCGGTTCAGATCCTCTACTGTCTCAAGCGACATCGAGCCACTAAATCGTGGCTATTCAAGCCATAGGGATTCGCTATCGACGAATCTGCACGAGTGGCATCGAGGCCATCGTCGTTGCGGGGCAACTACGACCCCCTTCAACGAAGCGCGTCAAGGCAAATCGTCGCAGTTTTCTCTCGCCGATTCTCGCAACCTTCCTCCGCCCGCGGCCGAACGAATAGCGTAGGCACGGCAACGTCGGAGGAGAGCGATGTCGAAGTGGTTCGTTTCCCGAAACGGCAACTCAGGCTGGATGCACCATGTCTGATAACCCCTATACGCCGCCGCGCGCGCGCACGGTCCGCCCCGAGAACGCGCAGCGCATCCGGCTCGTCGACCCACACCTCATCGTGGCACACGCCATCGTCATGGCACCGGCGGCGGGAGCCCTTCTCGCGGCACTGAACTACCACCGGCTGCGGGACGACTGGGCATTCTGGCGAACGGTCCTGCTCTTCGTCGTTCCGGGCGTTGTCCTGGTGTGGCTGCCAACGAGCCCGCATGGGCCAACGAACGAAGGGCTCCGATGGTTGCTCATTCTCGGAGCCCGCGTGGCCATGGCGTGGGTCCTCTACCGCGAGCATCGGCCCATCGTACAAAAGCACGTCGACGCGGGCGGCCAGAGAGCCCGCTGGTACCTCGTCATGCCCGCGGTTCTCTTTCTCTATCTCTTCTCCCTGGCCGTCTGGCAATTCCTCACCCCCGCCAACCGCCCTCCTCACTGATAGAGATCGACGAATTGGATGTATTTCGTAAAGTTGCCTTGAACCGCAACGGTGTCGAAGTCTCGCGTCTCGCCCGCAGCTAGCCCACCCGAGAACGACTCGTCGAGTTGCGCGACGGCTAATCCTTTGTCATCGAGGGGGTAGGTCGTGACCGAGAGGCTCGAGATGGCGTGGGCCCCACCGGTCACCGATCCCGCGAATTGCGTGTACCTTCCACCCAGCCCCCACGGACGCAGTGCGCCCGAGACCGCGGGTGCGTCGGGATGGGGAATGACTCCCGGGTAGACGCTGGGCTCGAACTGAATGTCGATGACCGCGACGGATGTGGGTGCGATTTCCGAGGGGCCGAACCCATTGCTGTAAATCACCCCTCTTTCGCCCGGGGCCACGCACGGCAAGGAGAAGATCGCCCCACTGGGGCTCTTGAACGCCGGGGCTCGAACGAAGCTCGAGAACTTCACCAACTCCGCACTTTGGGTGTCGCGCAGCGAGACCTCAGCCTGCGTCTGGCACACCGTGTCTCGTCCGGCGTTGTACACGATGCCGAGCCACTCGCGGTAATAACGGCTTTCGCTCGCCTCTTGCTTGAAGTTCGAGCTCACCAGAACGAGGTCGGCCCGCGGTTGCGACGCGGCGCGAACCGCGGCATTGGGCGTATTGGAGACGAACGTTGGGGCAGGAGGCGCGGCATCGGGCTTGGTGTCGGTGCCGCCGTCCACCTGGTCGCCCGACGGCGCCGCAGCTCCGTCATCCGAATCGCTCCCACAAGCGACCAAACCGGCACAAGCGAGTGACAGGACCGTGCAAAGGGCAAATGTCGTTTTCATTTGCCCTGTCCATCGTCCCTCGTGCGAACGAAGTTTCGTCGTCCTCATCACGACTCGTATGCAGCGGCGCGCCGTCACCTACACGTTGCAGTGCATCCGGTGTCGCTCGATCCCGAAAGCCTAAACGTGTATCCGAGGGATCGGTCACAATAGCTCTCGGGCACATCGTATAGCTGCGTCGAGCAAGGCGTACACTGCGACTCCTCGGGGACCTTCTGACAGAGATCGGTCACCGGTGAACCCGGCTGAGGGTGTACGCATATCTCCGTTACTCGGCACGTCTCGCTTCCGCATGCAAATTTCGCCGTGGGATCCGAACAGATGCTTCCGGGAGGATCGGTAACGGCTCCATCGCCAGCGTCGCCATCGCTGGAACCGGGATCGACGGGGCCACCATCCCCCTCACCTTGGCCGGCGGTACCGCCGTCGCCGATCTCGCCGCCAGTGGAACACGCACCACCTTGCGAGACGATGGCCCCCTTCCTGCACGCAAACGAGACGCCGTTCAAACACGTATCGCTCTCGCACGAAATGGTGCGCCTTGCACCGTTATACGAGATGTCACACGAACAGTTGGAACCCTCGTCATCGTTCCCCGAAGACGAACCGCAGGCAACGACGGCACAAATTCCCATTATCCATGCCAATGCTCGGACAGAGAGCATGCTTTTCTCCAGTGAAGTCGCGAGTCAGACCCGCACGACCGATCCGAGCCGGCAACGCACCGGCTCAGTTTCTGTAACGGCGGGCCCGACGTCGGGCCACTAAATTGAGCATATTCTTGCCATAGTCATCCGCTATGGCTCCGTGTCGTCCCGGTTACCAACTCGTATGCAGCGGCATCCCCTCCGCGTAGCCGGCCATGCTTTGCAGCCCGACCACCACGTTGCGATAAAACTCGTCCAAGGTCCGCGCCCCCACGTACGTGCACGCACTTCGTAGCCCCGCCACAATCGTGTCGATCAAGTCTTCCACGCTGGGGCTCTTCGGGTCGAGGTACATGCGCGATGTGGAAATACCCTCTTCGAACAAAGCCTTGCGGGCCCTGTCGAACGGTGAATCCTTCGACGTGCGCAATTGCACCGCACGCCCCGAGGCCATGCCGAAGCTCTCTTTGTAGAGTCGCCCATTCGCGTCGCGCATCGTGTCGCCGGGCGACTCGTACGTCCCTGCGAACCACGAACCGATCATCACATTGGATGCCCCCGCCGCGAGGGCCAGGGCCACATCGCGCGGATGGCGCACGCCGCCGTCCGCCCACACGTGTTTGCCCAGGCGCCGCGCCTCGCCCGCACATTCGAGCACCGCGGAGAACTGCGGCCGCCCCACCCCCGTCATCATGCGCGTCGTGCACATCGCCCCCGGGCCGACACCCACTTTGATGATATCGGCCCCTGCCTCGACCAAGTCCGCGACACCGCGCGCCGTCACCACGTTGCCGGCGACCAAGGGCACCTTGGCACCGCCCATCCCGCGGATCGCCTTGACCGTCGCCGCCATCTTCTCTTGATGACCATGCGCCGTATCGACCACCAGCGCATCGATGCCCGCCGCGAGCAATGCCTCGGCCTTGCGCCCCACATCGCCATTGATGCCCACGGCCGCGGCCACACGCAAACGGCCCTTAGCATCCGTCGCCGGCGTGTACAACGTCGCGCGCAAAGCCCCTTTGCGCGTGAGAATCCCTTTCAATTGCCCATTGGCATCGACCACGGGCGCCAAGCGGTGCCGCGCCCCCTCGAGCTTGTCGAACGCTTGCCGCGGCGTCACCCCTTCCGACAAAGTCAGAAGATCCCGCGACATGATTTGCCCCAATTGCGTATACCGATCGATGCCCTGAAAATCGGCCTCGGTCACGATGCCCACCGGGCGTCCGCCTTCCACCACCACGGCCGCCTGGTGCGCGCGCTTCGGCAAAAGGCCAATCGCCTTGTCCACCGTATCCGTGGGCGCCAGCGAAATCGGTGTATCATACAACAACGCCCGCGCCTTCACCCACGCGACCACGTCGGACACCACGTTCTCGGGGATGTCCTGCGGAATCACCACGATGCCGCCGCGCCGTGCCACCGTCTCGGCCATGCGCCGCCCGGCGACCGCCGTCATGTTGGCCACGACCAGCGGGATCGTCGTGCCCGTGCCATCGTTGGTCGCCAAATCCACGTCGAGCCGCGAGGCGACCGTCGAGGGATTCGGCACGATGAAAACGTCGTTGTAGGTCAGATCCTGCGCGGGCTGTTGATCGTTGAGAAATTTCACATCCCGGAAGGCTATCAGCTCTTGGCTGCCGCGGCGACGAGCAGCGCGACGGCCTCGCTCATCGAATCCACGACAGGTACGCCGGCCATTTCCAAGCCCGCGCGCGTAGCGATCCCCGTGGTCAGCAAGATGCTTCGCGCCCCCACGGCGGCCGCCGCCTCCGCATCGTCGCGGATGTCACCGATCAGCACGACATCGTCCGGCGCGAGGCCCTGGGCCTTCAAATGCTCGGCAAAGCTTTCGGCCTTCGATTGACCGGTATCTTCGCCGCGCAGCCCGTCGATGCGGGTGAAGTGCACCTCGATGTCCCGCTCGCGAAGGCACGGGCCGAGCTCGTCGTGGGGCCACATCGACAGCACCGACTGGGTGCCGCCGTGCTGGGCCCATTGCACCAACGCCTCCGGCGCGTCCAGCGACAGCCGGCACGTCGGAAGGCGCAGCTTGTACGCCTCATAATAGAGCTGCACCAGGCGGGGCCATTCTTCGAGGCGGTCGATGGCCCTTCCCAGCAAGCGCTCGTAGCAATCCGGAATGGGACGGAAGTAGGTCTGTCTCCACTCCGAGAGCGTGACGCGTTCCCTTCCGTAGAAGTCGCAAACCACGTTCACGCTCTCCACGACGGCGTGGTTGTCGTCGAGCAGGGTCCCGTTCCAGTCCCAAACGATGTGCTTGGCGTGCATACCTTAACCTAACATTCGATTCGACGTCCCAATCCGACACTGCTTTGCTGTCGAGCAGCGGCAGCGGAACAATCCCCGGCGGGGCCGGCGCCCTCGTCCCCTCTCGCCCACAAGGATCGCCTGACGTTATGGCGATCCTTTCTTCTGAACCACGCATCGCACCGGGCTCGCCGGTTTCGTCCCGCTGCCGCGCTCTCCGCAAAGCGCAGATTCGAGACCCCGAACCTCCAGTCGAAAGTACACCTTCTAGGGCCATCAGTACGAGCGGGCGAGCACCACGCGGCGCGCGCTGGGCTGGCCGCTCACGACGCACTTGCCCGACTCGAGCAAGCGATCGGCCCAGGCCACACCGGGCGGTGGCTCGGCGAGGCAGCGGATGGTCGCTTTGTAGTCCTCTTTGAACTTCACCTCGGTCTCGGGCGTGCCATCCCAGTGCACGAGCGCGAAGCCGCCTCCTTCCTTGTCGAAGAAGCTGCCTAGCGCACGGTAGTCGTCGATCACGCGCGTGTTCTCGTCGCGGAACTTGGACGCGCGCTCGAAGAGGCCGCGCTGCTGCTCCTCCAGGATGGCGCGGATCTTCGCCGGCGCCTCCGCGCGCGTGAACGTCTCCTTTTCGCGCGGCGAGCGGTCGCGGCGCGCCACCGTCACCACGCCGCCGTCGACGTCGCGCGGGCCGATTTCGATGCGCACGGGCACGCCCTTCTTGACCCACTCCCACTGCTTGTCGCCGCCGCGGATGTCGCGCATGTCCACCTCGACCTCGAGCGCGCGACCCCAGAGGGCCACGTCACGCAGCTCGTTGGCGAAGGCCTGAATGTACTCCACGATCTTCTCGCGGCCTTCGTCGCCGCGGAAAACCGGCCAAATGGCCACGTGGGAGGGCGCGAGGCGCGGCGGAACGACCAGGCCGTCGTCGTCCGAGTGGGTCATCACCAGACCGCCGATGAGGCGCGTGGACGAACCCCACGAGGTGGTCCAGGCATACTCGTAGGTCTCTTCCTTCGTCTGGAACTTGATCTCGGACGCGCGCGAAAAGTTCTGCCCGAGGAAGTGCGACGTGCCGGCCTGCAGGGCTTTTTTGTCCTGCATCATGGCCTCGATGGCGAACGTGTCGACGGCGCCGGGGAAGCGCTCGCTGGCCGTCTTCGGGCCCTTGAGCACCGGCATGGCCATGTAGTCCTGCGCGAAGGTGGCGTACACGTCGAGCATCTGCTTCGTCTCGTGCCGCGCCTCCGCCTCGGTGGCGTGGGCCGTGTGGCCCTCCTGCCAGAGAAACTCCGCCGTGCGCAAAAAGAGGCGCGTACGCAGCTCCCAGCGCACCACGTTTGCCCATTGATTGATGAGCAGCGGCAGGTCGCGGTAGCTCTGCACCCATTTGGCGAAGACAGCGCCGATGATGGTCTCCGAGGTGGGCCGCACGATGAGCGGTTCCTCGAGCTTGGCCTCGGGATCGACCACCAGGCCGCCCTCGGGTCCTTCCACCAAGCGATGGTGCGTGACCACGGCGCATTCCTTGGCGAAGCCAGCCACGTGCTCGGCTTCTTTCTCCAGGAACGACTTGGGGATGAAGAGCGGGAAGTACGCGTTCTTGTGCCCCGTGGCCTTGAACATGCGATCCATCTCGCGCTGGATATTTTCCCACAGAGCGTAGCCCCACGGCTTGATGACCATGCAGCCGCGCACCGGCGACGTCTCGGCCAGATCGGCCGCGCGCACGACCTCCTGGTACCATTCGGCATAGTCTTGGGCTCGCGTCGGCGAAATGGCGCTCTTCTCGTTCTTGGCCACGGTGCTTCCTCCAGTCCGACCCGTATACCACGACCCGCGACCCTGGCTGAACTACCTCCCCCGCCTGCGCCGATCTATCCTAACGAGGGGTCACTCATGAGCCTTCTCATCTCGGTCGAACGAATCGCAGCCGCCGAAAAGACCATCGCCGCGCACGTCACGCGCACGCCGGCGGTGGTGAGCGACGGCCTCTCCGCGCACCTCGGATGCCGAACGGCGCTCAAACTGGAAAACCTCCAGCGCTGCGGTTGTTTCAAAGCGCGGGGCATCGTGAACCGACTCGCCTCCCTGTCCGATGCGGAGCGCTCGAAAGGACTGATCACCGTCAGCGGCGGCAACCATGGCATCGCCATCGCGAACATCGCGCGCACCATGGGCATCGCCGCGACCGTGGTGATGCCCGACGCCGCCCCCGCACGGTCCAAGGAGCGCGTCGCGGCCGATGGCGCGCGGTTGCTTCTGGCGGCCGACGTTTCCATCGCCTTCGCGCTCGCCGAAGAAAATCGCCGTGCAGGCCTGACGTACATCCATGGCTACGACGATCCTGAGATCATCGAGGGGCATGGCACCCTCGGGCTCGAGTTCATTCGCGACGTACCCGATCTGACCGACGTCGTGGTCAGCATCGGGGGCGGGGGCCTCATCTCCGGTGTCGCGACGGCCATGAAGGCGATGAAGCCGAGTCTGCGCATTTGGGGCGTCGAAACCGACGGCGCCAACAGCATGTCGCGGGCGCTCGCCGAAGGCCGTCCGGTGACCATCAAGCCAACGTCGATTGCGACCACCCTGAGCGCGCCCACGGTGACCGAGCGAACGCTGGAGCACGTGAAAGCTTTGGTCGAGCACGTGTTCGTCGTCTCCGACGCCCAGGCCATCACGGGCACGCTCGCACTCGCCGAGTGGGCAAAAGTCTGGGCGGAGCCGGCCGCCGGCTGCCTCGTTCCTGCCGCCCGCCAGGTGATCGAACGCGTGGGCGGCGACGGCGTTTTGGGGCTCGTCGTGTGCGGTGGCAACGCCACGTTCGACGACGTTCAGCGGTGGCGCCAAGCTTAATTCGAGCTACGGCGCTAGCGATCGCTCCACAGTCGGCCTTCGCACGGATTCGTTGTTCGCCAAAGCCACGCATGGCTCTCTTTTTCGATGAGCGCCGTACGAGTCCAGAACATCCGTAGTCACTACGGATGCGAGCCGAAACGACCGTACCTATCGTCTGGGCCATCTTACTGCCGCTCTCGCGTTGCGATTCACTCGACATCGATAGAGCTCGGAGAACTCTCCGAAACATCTTCGTAACCGACGCGTCACCGCAAAAGGACAACGAACATGATTGTCGTCCTGGACGATCAGATATCCACTTATCAAATCGAACAAATCGTCTCAAACATGACCGCCGCGGGTTTGCCATCTACGCTCGGCGCGCAGAGCAAACCATGCGTCCTGGTGGTTGAAAGAGCCGTGTCGGAGGAAAGGAGAAAGTGGGTAGGAACTCTCCCAGGTGTCAGCCACGTCGTGACGACATCCGATAGCTGCCGCCTCACCTCTCGCTGCTATCGTTCGGAGTCCAGCACGGTGACCCTCGAGCGAGGGAGGATTGCCATCGGCGGAAACGAGTTCGTCGTCGCGGCTGGCCCTTGCGCGGTCGAGAGCGAGGAGCTTCTCGGTGCAACCGCGGATGCCGTCGTCCAGCGAGGGGCCGTGTTACTACGCGGCGGCGCATTCAAACCGCGGACGTCGCCCTACAGCTTTCAGGGACTCGGGGAGTCTGGTCTCGATATGCTGGATCGGACGCGCCATAGGACAGGAATGCCCACGGTCACCGAAGTGCTCGAACCGTCGCAGGTCGATCGCGTGGCGCGCAGCTCGGACATGCTGCAAATCGGAGCGCGAAACATGCAGAACTTTCCGCTTCTCAAAGCGGTCGGACGCTCGGGGCGCCCCGTACTACTCAAGAGAGGCATCAGTGCGACGGTCGAAGAATGGTTATCGGCCGCGGAATACATCTTATCTGAAGGCAACTTTCAAGTCGTCCTTTGTGAGCGAGGGATTCGCACCTACGAGAATTCCACGCGCTTTACGTTGGATCTAAGTGCCGTGCCGGTGGTCAAGAGTTTGAGCCACCTTCCCGTGATTGTCGATCCAAGCCATTCGAGCGGGCGCGTCGACTTGGTCAAGCCACTCGCGCTGGCAGCAGCGGCCGTCGGTGCCGACGGGCTCATCATCGACGTACACGTCGACTCGAGAGAGGCTCTATGCGACGCCAATCAAGCCCTCGCTCCGGAGCAGTTTGCGAGCCTCATGGGGTCCCTCGATCGGATCCTCACTGCGGTGAATCGACCGCTTGCACGCCTATCCTCAACTTCGAAACCGAAGAATTGAACCATGAGCCAAGCGATCGTCGATGCCTCCATGACGACGGAGGAGCGTGCCCAGCTATGGCAGCAAAGACTGTTCGAAGCCGTCGCAGGAATGACCAACTACCTTGCGGAACGGCACGCTCGAGACACCTTGCCAGCATGGCTCGGCGTACAGGCCGATATTTTTCGCGACTTGCCAGGTGAGGGGGATGGCGATCATCTCGCTTGGCAGCGCATATTCTTCCGCGGCCAGGCGCTCATGGAAAGATTCCTGGTCGGTCATTTCGGACACGCAGCGATGCAAACGTGGGCTTTGGCAAACGCTCGCATTTACGCGATGATCGAGCCCGACCGTGGGTGTGGCGCCGCCGATGTCATCGACCGTCTGCGCCGGCAGTTGGAGAATTACGATTCAGCGATCGCGGTACTCGAATCCGAGCCGGCGTGCGCAACAATCCGCATTTCCCGTTGTGGAATATGGAATTATCGTGAACGTGCGCGAAAACGCGGCATCCCCATCACACTAGACTCTCCTTGTGATTATTGCACCAAAGCGGTCGCCGCGAACATCATGGCAAAAGGGTACGCACCTCGACACGAGCTGTTCTCGGATGGAGAGGTTCACGGCTGCCAATGGTCGGCGCTCGCATCGGATCTGCCGGCGCATCCCTGAGATTCTAGAAAGGAACGACTGACGTGTGTGGAATCACTGGTTGGGTGGATTGGGAGCGTGATTTGCGGGCGGAACGTCCAACGCTGGAGGCGATGACCCGAACCATGTCCCTTCGTGGCCCGGATACGGGAGGGCTCTGGGTCTCTCAACGGGCATTCTTGGGCCATCGCCGGCTCGCCGTCATCGATCTGGTTGGCGGCCAACAGCCCATGGAGTCGGACGATGCTGCCGCGACGGTGATCAGTTACAGCGGCGAAGTCTACAATTTCAGCGAGCTTCGTACGGAACTCGCCGCACACGGCCACCGTTTTCGATCGAGATCCGATACGGAGGTCGTACTTCGCGCCTATCTACAATGGGGCGTCGACTGCGTCGCGAGATTCAATGGGATGTGTGCGTTTGCGATTTGGGACGAACCCCGCTCCGAGCTTTTGCTCGTTCGAGATCGCCTCGGCATCAAGCCGTTGTATTACTATCCTTATGGCGGCGGTATGCTATTTGGCTCGGAGCCAAAAGCGGTCCTCGCGAATCCTCTATTTTCTCCAGAGCTCGATGACGAGGGCATCGCCGAGCTGTTCGTGCTTCCCAATGCTCCTACCCCTGGGCATGGCGTCTACCGCGGATTGCGCCAGGTACGACCTGGCCATGTAGTGCGTGCCAATCGGCGCGGCGTCGAGGAGATGGCATACTGGAAATTGCGGCCCAACCTCCACACCGATGATCTGGAGACGACGACCCAGCGCGTACGGGCGCTGCTCAGCGACACCGTCTCTCGCCAGATGGTGGCCGATGTCCCATTGGGCTCTCTCCTCTCGGGTGGAGTCGACTCCAGCGCCATCACCGCGCTCGCAGCCGAAAAACTCGCGGCACACGGGGCGGGGAAAATCTCGACGTACTCGGTCGATTTTCCGAACAGCGAGAGTTCCTTCCGACGAACGGAATGGCACGACAGTCTCGATGAGCCGTATGTGGCGCAAGTCGCGGCGCATGTCGGGAGCCAGCACACGACCATCGTGGTGCAGCCCGAGGACGTGCTCGCGTTCGAGAACCGCGTCTTGATGGCAAGGGACTTACCTGGGTGGGGTGAGATGGACGTCTCCCTCTATTTGCTCTTCGCCAAAGTACGCGAGCACGCGACCGTCGCTCTGTCCGGCGAGTCGGCCGACGAGGTATTCGGCGGATACCCGTTCTTCCGAGATCCTGCGGCGCTCTCGCACGATGGATTTCCATGGATGGCTGGGAAACAAGGCCCTAGCGCGCTTCTCACCGAAGACGTACGCCGAAGGGTACGCCCGTTGGAGTACGCTCACGATAGTTACCGACGCTCGCTCGGAGAGGTACCGAAGCTAGGGCAGGATACGCGCGAAGATGCCAGGATACGGGAGGTAGCGTACTTGGCACTCACCCGGTGGCTGCCCGCACTTCTGGATCGAAAGGACCGAATGAGCATGGCGAGTGGGCTGGAAGTGCGAGTTCCATTCTGCGACCATCGGCTCGTCGAGTACCTCTGGAACGTGCCGTGGAGCATGAAGACGGCAGGAGACATGGAGAAGGGACTCTTGCGCCGCGCGGTGCGAGATCTCCTCCCCGCGCAGATTGTACATCGACGCAAGAGTGCATTCCCGGCCAACCCGCATCCCGGCTACGTGCGCTCGCTGCGAGAGCGGGTCGACGAGTTGCTGCTCGACGTGAACGCTCCGGTCTTCGATTTGGTCGACCGCGTGGAGGTGCGCCGTCGCTTAAACGCCGGGGAGCCGCTGCCGAGCCCCCGCGCTTCGAGCAGCCAAACCGCGGGGCTGAACTTTCTGCTCAACGTCAATTCGTGGCTAAGAACCTACCGAGTGCGAATCCATTGATCGGCACCCGCGGGAGAGATTCATGTGCGGAATAGCAGGGTACCTCGATTACACGGGTCTCCCAAACGACATGGGCACGCTCGATCGGATGATCGAGACGATGTTCCGAAGAGGACCAGACGCCGGCGGGCATTGGGCCGACGACTTCGTGCGATTGGGGCACCGTCGGTTGGCCATCGTCGATATCGAAGGCGGCCGGCAACCCATGTCGCTCCAACGGGGAGACGCCCCGGCTCTCGTATTGACGTACAGCGGCGAGCTTTACAACTACCGCGAGCTTCGGACGGAGCTGCGAGATCTCGGGCATCGATTCGATACGGAGAGCGACACGGAGGTCGTTCTGGCGGCGTGGGCGGCATGGGGAGCCGAGTGCGTCCAGCGATTCAACGGGATGTACGCGTTTGCAATTTGGAATGCATCCCAGCGTCAGCTGTGGCTGGTGCGAGATCGACTCGGGATCAAGCCACTCTATTACAAAATGACACCCAATGGGATCATCTTTGGGTCCGAACCAAAAGCCATTCTCGCCCACGACGCGGCATCACCGCGCGTCGATTCGGAGGGCCTCGTCCAATTGATGCTGCCGCTGCTCAAGCTTCCAGGGCGGACCCCTTACGCCGGAATACGGGAAGTCCTCCCTGGACACATCATCTCTCGAACGAGTGAGAGGACTCGCGAGTACGCCTATTGGAGCCCGGCCACGACGCGTACGAATCGCGATACCTGGGGACGTGTCGTAGGCACCGTCCGTGAGCTGTTGGCCGACACGGTTCGCCGGCAGATGATCGCGGACGTGCCGTTGTGCACCCTGCTTTCCGGCGGCCTCGACTCGACGGCGATCACCGCGCTGGCGAGAAATGCGCTGCACGACAAGCCGGTACGCTCGTTTTCGGTCGACTTCGTCGCCGATCCGTCGTTGGCCCGCAGCACGGAGGACGCGCCCTACGTGATCGAAGCCGTACGCCATCTGAAAACGGAGCACGCCAACATCGTGCTTCATGGTTCCCAGCTCGCATCACCGGAAGCGCGCACGGCATGCGTGGAGGCGCGCGATTTGCCGCTGGGAATTGGAGATCTGGACATTAGCCTCTACTTGCTATGCAAGGCCATCAAACAGCATTCGACCGTGGCTTTGTCGGGAGAATCGGCCGACGAAGTGTTTGCCGGATACCGCTGGTTCCATCACCCCGATGCGGTCGCGGCGGATACCTTCCCTTGGATGTCGGACTCACCCGCGCATGGACGTCTCCACCAGCGGATCGTCAAGTTGTTCCGCAAGGACCTCGTTGCCAGGCTCGGGGTCGGCGATTACGTGGCGGCGGAGTACGAAGCCGCGATCGCTGAGGTACCTCGGCAGGGAGCGGAGGATGCCGTCGAGCGACGAATGCGCGAAGTTTGCCATCTCGCCTTGACTCGATTCTTGCCGACGCTATTGGACAGGAAAGATCGCCTCAGCATGGCGGTGGGTTTGGAAGTCCGTGTTCCGTTCTGCGACCATCGTCTCGTCGATTACGTATATGGGCTTCCCTGGGCCATGAAGTATGCCGACTCTCGCGAAAAAAGCGTCTTACGGGCCGCGATGGGCGACATCGTGCCAGAATCCATCTTGATGCGCCCGAAGAGTCCTTATCCAACCACCCCCGATCCTGCCTACTCGGAAGCAATACGTAAGCAGTTGTGCGACCGCCTGCTCGACTCGAACGGTCCACTGTTCGACTTGTTCGACGAAGACGAGCTGAGAATCGCGGCAACGGCTTCCGAGCCAGGTAGTTTGATTGGAAACGTCGCCAGCGAGGTCATTCTCAATTTCGCCCATTGGCTCGAAATTTACCAGCCAACGCTGCCACTCTGAAAAGCCCGTTACTACTCCGAAGGACGACCACCGAATGAGCAACGAAACGGCAGTAGGTGAAGCCGAAGCCTCTGGCACGGAAAACTCCTTTTCCTTGTGGGCATCCTTGGCCAAGTACGCCGTGCTGTATGCGCTGCTGTTCCTCTTTGGCGCCGAGATGTACCTGGTCTCCCCCCTCCTGCCCACCATCGCGGCGGATTTGGCCATTCCCATCACGAGCGCCGCCGGCTTGGTCACGGCGTACGTTCTGATTCAGGCGCTCATCGGCCCCGTGCTCGGCCTTGGCTACGCGAAGTGGGGAGCGCGAATGCTGGTTACGGGGGGAGCGGTCGTTTTCGCAAGTGCCAATGCCATTGCCACGTTCAGCAGCGACTACCTCGTGCTCGTCGTGGTCCGGGCGCTCGCCGGCCTCGGGGTAGCCCTGGCGGGGCCCGCCATATGGACGTGGATCGCGCAGACTGCCGCGGAAGAATTTCGGGGGACGGCCATTGGCGCAGGCATGGGAAGCTTCGCGATTGGCCAGGTATTCGGAGTACCCATTGGGGCGTTCATCGCCGCCAACATGGGCTGGCACGCATCGTTCGGAGCCCTCGCCCTCGCCTCCGCATGCATGCTCCCATTTCTCTGGTGGAAGCTCCGTGGAGCCGATCCCTCCCAGCAAATGAAGGCTCGGCTCGATCTCCGAGCGGAGCTGCGTACCTTGTTCTCGGTATGGAGAGTGAGCGGCCTCCGGTATACGATTTTGGTAACGTTCCTGTTCCACGCGGCGAACCTGGGGGGATACACCTTCTTGTCCGACCTGCTCGCGCAAAAACACCACTTGTCCGTGACATCGCTTGGGTTCATCGGATTGTTCAGCGGGATGGGCATGTTCGTCGGCTCGGCCCTGGGCGGGCGCCTGGGAGATCGCGTTCGCGCGCGCGGCCGCACCGAATCCCTGCTGCTTTCCGCTTGGATCGGCGTGCTCCTCGTCACACTTGCCCTGGCGATCTGCGCGCCTCGGCTATGGTTGTCGCTCGTGGCGATCGGGCTCTGGTTTACGGTCGCGGGCGCCTTCGACACCAACCAGCAAACCCTCATCGCCGGAATGTCCGCCGGCTTTACCGCCGTCGCGCTGTCCTGGAATATGTCCATCCTCTACGCGGCCGCCGCGTTCGGAGTGTGGATCATGAGCCTCGGGTCCGATCGTGCGACGGCCGTGACCGTCGCAGCGACGGCCTTATTGGCCATTGCGTTTCCAGCGTCTCTGTGGGTCGCTCATAGGATGAAATCGGCTGGCACATGAAACTCCCTTCTCATGAATTTCTCGACCATCAGGGCATTCCGTACGAGCCCGTGACGTTTCCGACTTCGATCGAGAAAGGTGCGGCGAGCGTCGCACGCGCGCTCGGACAGCCGGAGCGGCGCATGGTGAAAACCATCCTCTTTCAAACCGGATCCGGGTCGTGTGTGGCCGTGTTGTTGGGAGGCGATCAGAATGCCATCTCGGGGCACCTGAAGAAAGCCGTCGGCTCACGCGACGTTCGCATGGCCGCACCGGAGATCGTACTCGCCACCACGGGTTACGAGATCGGGTCGATTCCGCCCTTTCATTGGCAACCCCCGGGGTTCGCCACGTACGTCGAAGCATCCCTTCTCGACGAGCCGGTGCTCGGCGTCGGTGCGGGAATGTGGGGGCATGAGATTCTCATCCAGCCGACGCACCTTGTGCAGGCCGCGAGAGCTCGAATCGTCAATCTCACGGATCGTGCTCGTCCCGTGGTCGAAGAATGAGCCCGCGAAATCATCCAGGGCGCAGCGCAACGGACAGCTGACGGGAGAACAAAGAATGGGGAATTCTGTGCATGTATCCGCGCGAAATCGCGGCTTCGATCAGGTCGGATTTCGAATGAGCGTCGAATTTGCTCTTGATGGCATCGACGTATTGCTCGACGGTCCTGTAGGACAGTGAAAGCAGGTTCGCAATTTCCTTTGCAGACTTACCGCGAATCAAGAAGAACAGCACCTCCGACTCACGCTTGGTCAACGAATCGACTTCGCGCGAATCGTCCAGCAGATAGCTGCCCTGATCCAGCGCGCCCGCGAAGCTCGCATCTGCGTGGATGCGGCCGAGGAGCGTTCCCAATTCGATGGTCGACGGAGACGTAATATCGCGTCCGTGGAAGATGCTCCCCGCAACGTCGCCGTTCTCGTCGTACAACGGCACTTTCGTCACGATGAAGGCTTTCCACTCCCCGCCGGCAAAACGATGAACGTCCAGAATGTTCATCGGCTGTCGCGCCTGCAAAACCTGCCGATCCTGCGCCCGAAACGACTCCGCGCAGACGACGGTGTCGCACGGCATGTCGAAGTCGGTGCGGCCTATCACATCGAGATGATGTGGAAGCCCCATCAACTGCCCGTACAGTTCGTTGGCGTACATGAAGACGGATTCGTCATCCTTGCAGCCCCAGAAACCGGGCATCTGATCGAAGATGAGCCTCAGATTTTGATCGAACGTACGCTGCATGCTCGCCTCGCCCGCCCCGATCCGCTTCTAGAGCAAATCCTCGATCACCACAAAAGCAACGAATCTCGAGTTGCTCGCGGCGTCGCGAACTTCACGGATGTCAACGAAACGCCGGCCAAGCCTCCATGGGCTCGGTGGAGCGCACGATGCGCATGCCCGCCTCGCGGTAGCGCTCGAACGCGGCCTCCGCCTGCGGGGTGAAGTCCGCGGCAAATCCGCCCTGGCCATCGGGCACCGTGACGGAGGACATGCAGTCGCCGAGGAGGTAGACCTTGCGGGCCAACTTCGGATCGTGCTGTTGGATCGCGTCGAGCAGATCGTCGATCGAGCTCTTCACGCAGTGGCTCGCCGCCTGGCCGGCGATGATCACGCGATCGGCTGCGAGCAGCGTCTTCAGGAAGGACGAATTGGCCTCGGCAAGCCTCCCACCGTCGTGGCGCGAGAGCACCTCGGGGCGCAGCACCGAGTAATTCTCGGTCAGCGCGTGGCCGCCTTTGATTTCGCTCCACGATTGCGTGCTGCGGGCAAACGCGTGAAACAGTCGTGCCTCATGGAGAACGCCGGCGAGGGCATGGCCCGCGCTGCCCAAGATGCAGTGCGGGGGCCACAAATAGAGTCGGTACTTGCCCGCCTTTTCCAGCTCCGCGCAGTAGTGGCGCACTTGCTCGAGCAGCCAGGCTTCATCGCCGCCGCAAAGCCACGCCGCAATCTCGGAATTGGGCTTCACCGCCCCCGCGTCGATGTCGCTCACCGAGATTTCGCGGAACGGCGCGAGCGGGGCTCCGTGGGCGTCGACCCAAAACGACGGAAAGAAAATTTGAAATGCGTAATGCGTATCGAACGTCGCCGTAATATCGGTAATGGCGCCCAAGTTCCGATAGATGAACTCCGCCGTGCGGCGATTGTCGTCCAACGCACCGCGACCGCTGCGGCCGGCCACGTACAGAGAGCCTTCCGGGAAGCAAAAGTCCTTCTGCACGTCGATCAGCAGCAGGTGCGTCTTTCGCGACGTGCGCGCGTCCTCCGACGAAGGCGTGATTCCGTGCTCGCGCCGCCACGCCGCCGCCGCGGGCAGAAGGCGCGCTTGATCGGGATCGTAGGCGTGGCGCTCGGCGTTCTTCGGGTCGAAGAACGACGGTAGCGGGAGCGGATTCATGCGAAGGCCTGCCTTTCGACCAAGGCCTCGCGCTGCTGGCGGAGCTTCGTCGCCATGGCCACCGTTTCGGGCGAAAGCGCGACGTCGTGCGCGCCACGCGCTCCCTCGGGGCGAGTGCTCCCAAGGCCGCGACCTTGACCATCGACTTCCGCGACCTCGCCCGTGAGCTGCACGTACCCCGCGGGCGGGGGCTCGCCGACCTGGCCGATGACGCCGCGAGGTCCTCCGCGCACATCGCCGCTGCGGCGGCGAAACACCACGGGGTTGCCGGGGACGCTCTCTTTGCCCGCATGGTCGTCGTCACCGAACTTCATCGTGGGGGACGTCGCCGTTTGGCTCAATTTGTAAACCGCCGCAACCCGGTCGCGCACCAACGACGTGCCGCTGGTTCGGGCGATCAGGTAACCGCCATATCCGTAAAACTGCTCGTCAGGGCCCCATCCGACTTCGCGGCGCAGCACTTCGAACTTCTCGGTGAGCGCGGCATCGAATCCGTCTTCGAGGATCTGCACCGAACGGATGCCGCGCTTGCGCGCTTCCTTGGCGGCGAATCGGTATTGTGCCTCTTTGTCGCCCGAGTCGTAGCGAATGGAATCGCCGCTCTGGTACCCCTCCTCCATGAGGCGGTAGGCGGCGGGAATGCCCGAGCGAATCGTATCGAACGTGTCGAGCAAGTAGCTCGAGCGCCCCGGACGGCGATCGCGCATCGCGCGAAAGGCAGCTTCGTCCGAGCCATAACGCTGCACGTGCTCGTGCCCCATCGTGCCCACGGGAATCATGTCCAGGGCGCGCGCCGCCGCGACGTGGCTGGTCCTGCGAACGCCCGCGGCTTTGCACGCTTCGAGCGCAATCGCATGTTGCGAAAGGCATGTCGCAGCGCGAAGCCCGACTTCGAAAATGCGCGCCGGGTCGCCCACGATGCTGGCCAATTGCGCGGCGCACGCTTTCACGCGCTGGAAATAAGCATCGGAGTCGACGGTGATGGCGACCGGCGCCCGCACCCCGACGGAGTCCAATGTGGCGAGCACGATGTTCTTTTGATCGTCGCACGTGACGGTGGCCACCTCCGCGGCGAGGGCCGCCGGATCGGTCAACGCGAGGGTGGCAATCTGGATGCGATAGTGAAGGTGCAGAACCTGCGGCTCGAGCCAGGAGATCAGCGCCGAGGGACCCGACAGGGAAAAGGCCGGCTCGCGGGGGAGGAACCAGGCGCCCTTGGGCAGCGCCCGGATGATCACACGATCGCGACGGAGGACGGCGGCTTTGAAGCCGGCCCCCATTTCGTATTCGTGGCTGGCGAGGTAGCGATAGTCCTCTTCCGTCGGCTCGGGCATGAGCTTCCGCACCTCGGCCTCCGCATCGAAGGGCAGTACGGCGGCCGCGCCCTTTCGGTGCGCGTAGTAGAAGGTCTCCTGACGAAGAGGCCACCCGGCTTCCGCCATGCTGAACTTGTAGCCATCGGTATGAAGAAGAGACATGGGACGCCTCAAATCGCAGATCGTTTGAGAAATCGATAAAGTTCGGCCGGCCTATGATCGACGCCACTTTGCATTTCCCCGGTGGCGACGAGCTCGCCCGATGACAGCATGCGGCGGCGAAAGGAATCTTTGTTCAACTTTCGTCCGAGCACGGTCTCGTGCACGCTCTGGAGCGCGAGGAGGGTGAAGCGCTCCGGCAGGAGCTGAAATCCAATGGGCGAATAATCGAGCTTACCGCGAATGCGTTTCACCGCGACGGAGAGAATGTCGGCATGGTCGAACGCCAGCGGGAGGGATTCGCCTTGGGCATCGACGAGGTGCACGTCGCCGCCGGTCTCGCCGTTCCATGGAACGACGATGCGCGCCATCGTGACGTGGCGTTTGCCGCTTTGCGCCTGGCACGCACGATCGAATCGGCGCGCATCGACGAGCGCAAAGTACCCCACGGAGATGACGCGCATGCGCGGATCGCGATCCGGCTGGCCAAAGGTGCAGAGCTGCTCGACGTAGACGCTTTCGAGCGAGCACTTGGTCCGCAGGACCCGATGGGCGGCGTCCTCGAGCGGCTCGCGAATGCGCACGAACCCACCCGGCAGCGCCCAGCGCCCTTTGGCCGGCGGGTCGGCCCGCTGGACCACCAGCGTGTACAGCTCGCCATCGCGCGCCGTGAGCAGGACCACGTCCACCGTCACGGACGGCCGCTCGAACTCCGCCGGGTCGTACCGCTCCAGAAAAGCGGCCTCCTCAGGCGTTTCGGCGGCAGCAGGCTCCGCGCCCGCGCTTTTGGTACTTCTGTCCGCTCCAGCCGCCATATATGCAAACAACATATATGCGGTCCGAATATAAGTCAACTCCCCCACCCCTACCCTCCCCCTCCGGGGGAGGGAGCCGAAACGTCTTTGCGCGAGAGCTCGACGTTACGGCCCCTCCCCCTCCGGGGGAGGCTGGGAGGGGGTGACTTCTAAAATCACTTCTTCTTGGTCAGCTCGACCTCGAGATCGATCTGAACTTCGTCACTCACGACCACGCCGCCACCCTCGATGGCCTTGTTCCAGGTCATGCCGAAGTCCTTGCGGTTGATCTTCGTCGAGGCCTGCGCGGCGCGGCGGATGCCGCCCCAGGGATCTTTCACCTCGGGGGTGAGACCGCTCACGCTGAGGACCACGGGGCGGGTGACGCCCTTGATGGTGAGGTTGCCCGTCACGTTGAGGCGATCGGCGCCTGCTCGCTCGACCTTGGTCGAATCGAACACGATCTTCGGGTATTTGCCCACGTCGAGGAAGTCCGGCGACTTGAGGTGGTCGTCGCGCTTCGTGTTGTCGGTGTTGATCGAGGCAGCCTCGATGTCGATGTGCACGCGCGACTTGGTGACGTCCGCGTCGTCGATGCCAATCACGCCCGCGAAGCGGGAGAAGGTGCCGCGGGTGGTCGACACCAGCATGTGTTTGACGCCGAAACCGACGCGGCTATGCCCTGCGTCGACGTCCCAATCGGCAGCAAACACGGTGGCGGGGGCGGCGGCAATGAGGAGCACGGCCACGGTCTTCGAGAGCAGCTTTCCAATCTTCACGGCGTCATCCCTCCTAAGTAGGATCCGGACCCGAGTCCGGTTAGCGCTCGAGGTTATGCGGACCGGGGTCCGCTTCGTCAAGACCTCGACATGAATTGCCGCTTGCCCCATCCTTCCGTTCGATGACGAAGCGCGTCTCGCTGCCGATCCAGGGCCGGCCGGAGCCCATCGCCGAGCGGGCTGATGCGGCGCGAAACCGCGTTCGAATCCTCAACGCAACGCGCAAGCTCCTGGCCAAGCGCCCCATCGAAGCGATCGGCATGGACGATGTCGCGCGCGCCGCGGGCGTGGGAAAAGGCACGGTCTTCCGGCGCTTCGTCGATCGCAGCACCCTATGCCTGGCCCTGCTCGACGAGAACGAGCGCGAGCTGCAAGAGAACGTGCTCGCCGACTTCGGCCTGCCCAAGGAGGCGACCGCCTACGAGCGCCTCACCGTGTTCCTCGACGCGCTCTTCGCCTTCCACGCGGACAACGCCCACCTGCTCGGCGAGGCCGAATCGTATTCGCGCACCGACCGATTCAAGGCCCCCGTCTACGCGTGGCGCGTGCGCGAACTCGTGCGCCGCATCCGGCGGGCTGCCGACGCCGGGTCCATTCAACCGGCCAACATCGGCATCACCGCGGAGCTTATTTTAGCCGGATTGGGCGCGCAGCTGCTGCTCCGGCAAATGGAGGTGGCCGGCGGACGCGATGCGCTGCACGAACTGGTGTTCGGCGTGTGGAAGCGGCTCTTGAACTGTCAGTAGCCCCAACCCCAACCCACGCCCCAGCCCACGTACGGACGGGGGCGGTACCAATGCCGGTGACCGTAGTAGCCGGGGCCCGACGTGAAGCCCACCGAGAAGGTGCTCCGCGGGCGATAGTAATAGTCGCCTCCGTAATAGACGGGATAGCTCCGGTACACGACCTTCGGCGGAGGGGGCGGCGGCGGCTCGTACCGAGGCGCCTGCGAGGGCAGCGCGGGGAGCGGTCCAATCTGCGCGGTCGTCGAGGGATTCGTCGCCGGTGCTTGCGCGGGCGGTGCGGCTTGCGGGGCCGGCGCAGTGTACACGACCGGGGACGGCGGCTCGGTGAACGGCACCGGCTCACTCGGCGGGATGGCCATCAGGCTCGCTCGGCCCTGAACGGAAGGCTGCACGGGCTGCTGATACGTTTCGGCACAGCCCGTCGCCATCACCAGGAGCGCGAGCGAGGCAAGACCAATGGCAGATGCTCGAAGCATGATGCCATTCTAAGTGCAAATAGCGCTCCTGCACGCCCACCCCAAATTCCGCGCGATTTCCATGGGATAGCGTGAATGGGCGTTCACGTCGTGGCGGCGCCCGGCGTGCACGCGGAGGGTGCGCGCCGCAAAGGCTGCCACTCTCCGTAGGTCAGACTGCGCCACGCCCACTCGAAGGGCCCAAAGGCAAAATGCCGCAACCAAACGGTGCTCAGGATGCCTTGAAGCCCGTAGAAGACGAGGCCGATCGCGACGGACATGGCGTACCCGACCTGACCGAGCCAGCCGAAACCATACCCATAGAAGAGGGTGGTGAAGACCAAGGTCTGCGTCAGGTAATTCGTGAACGCCATGCGACCGATGGGTGCCGCGAGCGAAAGCCATTCTCGCCACCGCGCGCTTGCCAAAAGCAGGAGCAGCGCGGCGCCGTAGCCCAGCGCGAACACCAACATGGTGAGTCCGTGCACGAGCGAGCGCAGGCCCACGCCGGAAATGGGCGCATGCAACGCACCGTAAATCGAGTAGCCGGCGCCCAACGCGATTCCGCCGCCCGCGATCCTCGAGAGCACGCGCCGGTAGCCATAGGCGACGACCCTCGAAAAGGCGCCCGAGCGCCAAATGAGCATGCCCACCAGCATATTTCCGAGTTCGCGCGGCCAGACGTGGCCGTACACGCGCACGATGACGCGGAAGAACTCGTCGATCCGGAACCGCAGAATCTCGCCATAGGTGCCCGTGCCATAGACGCGAAGCGCGTCCTCGTAGTGGCCGGGAATGCGGCTGTTCAAGGCTTCGCGCAACGGCGGCCACGAGCGAAGGAACGGCCCCGCGACGAAACACGCCACCGCGACGCCCAACACGACACGGGTGCGTGCACGCAGAAAGGGCAACGCGAACAGCCCAATGAGCGCGTACGACATGAGGATATCGCCGTGCCATAGCAAGAACATGTGGGCGCTCCCGAACATGAGCAGCACCACGAGGCGCCGCGCCAAAAGGCGCATGGCGTTGGGATGCCGCGCACTCGCCCGCTCGAAGAAGATGGAAAGGCCCACTCCGAAAAGCATCGAGAACAGCGTGAAGGATTTTCCCGATACGAACACCGTGCCCACGAAGGCCATGGCGCGATCCACCGCGCCCGCGTGGGCCTCGGGATGAATGCCCCAATAGGGCACACGAAAAGCCTCGGCCAGGTTCATGGTCAAAACGCCGAGCAGTGCCAAGCCACGAAGGATGTCGATTTCGTCGATGCGAACTCTCTGCGGATTCATATCGGTGGGCAGTATGGGTTCCCACCAATCATCGAACCAATTGAAAGATCGGCACCACTTATATAGAAATAATCGATAACTCGAAGAAGCATGGCACTCGGCGGATGATGGTGGTCCATTGGAACGCATGAGCACACGCGAGTCCGTCCAGAGCCAGGTGAGTCCCGAAGAGTGGAAGCAGCGCGTCGATCTTGCCGCCGCGTATCGGCTGGTGGCGCTTTATGGGTGGGACGACCTGGTGTTCACCCACCTCACCGCCCGGGTGCCGGGGCCCGAGCACCATTTCCTCATCAACCCGTACGGGATGACCTTCGACGAGATTACGGCATCGTCCTTGGTCAAGATCTCGCTCGACGGCCATAAGGTGATGGACTCCCCCTACGACATCAACCCCGCGGGGTTTACCATCCATAGCTGTATCCACGCGGCGCGCGAAGATGCGCTCTGCGTCATGCACACGCATTCCATCAACGGTGCGGCGGTGTCCGCACAAAAGACCGGAGTGCTGCCCATTTCCCAGCAGTCGCTCTTCGTGCTCGCCTCGCTTGCGTATCACGATTACGAAGGCATCGCGTTGCGCGACGAGGAGAAGCCACGCCTCGTGAAGGACCTGGGCGCGAAAAATTTTCTCATGCTCCGCAACCACGGCCTGCTGACGGCCGCCCCCACCGTCGCGGATGCCTTCCTCGCCATGTACATGTTCGAGGCTGCGTGCATGATCCAAGTGCGCGCCCTCGCCGGAGGCCGGGAATTGGTTCCCATTGCGCAGCCCATCGTCGACGGCATCCAGCAAGCCGTCCAGCAGGTGACCCGCGGGCTGGGGGGCGGCATCGCGTGGCCCGGTCTACTGCGCAAATTGGATCGTCGAAATCCTGGTTATTCCGATTGACGGAAACGAGTTGCGGTAGTTCCTTTGTCGTAACTCGCATGAAGAATCGAAGCATCCCGTTGGCGGCGTGCGCCTTGGTCGCGGCATCGGTGGCTGGCGGCTGTCACAAAACGGCCGCGCCCGCCAATGTTGCCGTTTATTCCACTTCGTCCAAGGCCATCTTGCCCGGCGCACCGCCCTCCCTGCGCCTGCCCGATTTTGCGCGGCCGATGCGGTACGATCTGGACCTGACCCTGGATCCCTCGAAGGAGGGATTCTCGGGCATCGTCGGAATCGACCTCAGCATCAGGGAAGCGACGCAGGTCGTTTGGCTCAATGCTCGGAATCTGCGCATACGTGAAGCCAAGGTGGTCTTTGCAGGCCAAACGGAGACCGCACGCGTCATCCCCGGAGGTGACGACTACGTGGGGTTCGCCTTCGATCGGCCCATTGGACCTGGCGCTGCACGATTCACCGTGGCGTACGAAGGGCACCTGGACGACAAAGGGCAGTCCGGCTTTTACCGCGTGAAGGAAAACGGCGGCGATTGGTACCTGTACAGCGAATTCGAGCCCATCGATGCCCGCCGCGCGTTTCCTTGTTTCGACGAGCCCTCGTACAAGGTGCCGTGGAAGCTCACGTTCCACGTCAAGAAAGACCACGTGGCCCTGGCCAACGCGAAGGTGCAATCGGAAACGCCCGCCGCCGATGGCATGAAGACGGTGGTCTTCGAGGAGAGCAAGCCGCTGCCGAGCTACCTCGTGGCGCTGGTGGTGGGCCCGTTCGACATGCTCGACGCGGGCACGGCGGGCAACCATGGCACGCCGCTGCGTTTCGTGGTGCCCAAAGGTCGCGGTGCCGAAACGCGGTACGCCAAAGAGATTACGCCGAAGCTGGTGGGCATCCTGGAAGACTATTTCGATATGCCGTATCCCTACGGCAAACTCGATGTCGCGGTGGTGCCGCGCTACGACGGGACGATGGAGCATCCGGGCCTGGTGGCCCTGGGCCAGCCGCTGACCCTCATCAAGCCGGACGAGGAGACGCCCGCGCGCAAGCAGCATTACTGGAACATCGCGGGGCACGAGCTCGGGCACTATTGGTTTGGCGATTATGTCACCATGGCCTGGTGGGACGATACGTACCTCAATGAAGCGTTCACCACCTGGCTCGACATGAAGGTCGCCCAGGCCGTGGATCCTTCGACGAATTTCGAGCTGGTGCGATTGCGCGGCCGCTCGCGGGCGATGGGCACCGACTCCCTGGCCAGCACCAAACGGGTGCGCCAGCCCGTCGCGTCGAATGACGACATGCTCAATGCGTTCACGAGCGACATTACCTATTTCAAGGGCTCGTCCGTCATTCGCATGTTCGAGAGCTTCGTCGGGCGCGAGAAATTCCAGAAGATGATTCGCCGCTACGTGCGCGAGCTCGCCTGGAAGAACGCCTCCACCGAGGATTTTCTCGCGGTGTTCGGGGCCGAGGCGGGGCCGGACGTGGCCACGGCCTTCAAGTCGTTCGTCGAGCAGCAGGGGCTACCCCTGGTCACGGCCGAGCCCATTTGCGGCAAGGACAGTGCGCCGCAGCTCTTGCTCACCCAATCGCGGTACATGCCCGTCGGGTCGACGGCGAATCCCGATCAGCGGTGGGATGTGCCGGTTTGCGTGAAATACGGCACGAGCAAGGGCACCGAGCGGGTGTGCACGTTGATGAAGACGCCGCGCACGGCGCTCACCTTGGAGGGTGAGTGCCCGGATTGGGTGATGCCCAACGAGCATGCCGCGGGGTACTACCGCACGGGCTACACGGCGGAGGCGCTTTCCAAGCTGGTGAAGAAGGCATGGTCGCAGCTGGATGGCGGGGAGAAAATTGCGCTCATCTCCGACACCGCCGCGCTGACGCAGAATGGGATGCTCGGGGTCGACGAAGCGCTCGCCCTGCTGCCGTCCATGGTCAAAGATGCGGACCGGTACACGCTGGAAGCGTCGTTCGAAATCGCGGACCTCGTGCGGCGCAGTGATTTGAAGCCGGAGTTGGCCGCGCAATATGCCAAATACGTACGCGGGATCTATGGGGCGAGGGCCAAGTCGCTCGGCTGGACGCCACGTCCGGACGACGATACCGATACGCGGTTTCTGCGAAACAGCCTTCTGGAGAAGGCGGGCGTGGCCGGCGAGGATCCGGTCCTCCGCAAGAAGGCGCGCGAGCTCGTGTCGAGGTGGTTCACGGATCGCAAGGCCATCGAGCCCGAGGTCGTCGAGGCCGCCCTGTACGTGGCGGCCAACGCGGGCGACAAGGATCTATGGAACCGCTTGCGCCAAGCCCTGCGCGAGACGCACGATCGGAGCGACCGAACGCGGCTCATCGCGGCGCTCGGAAGCTTCCGCGATCCGGCCTTGATCAAGGCGTCGCTGGGTCTGCTCACATCGGGCGAAATCGAAGTGCGCGACGCCCGCGACCTTCTGCAAGAGGCCATGAAAGAACGCGGCGGCCGCGAGGAGGCCTACGCCTTCATCCAAGACAACTTCGACAAGCTGGCCCCGCACACCCCGGGCCGCAGCGGCATGGTCCTTCTCAGTGCCGCCGCCATCCACTGCGACAAGCCGCACCACGACGAGAATGTGCGCTTCTTCACCGAGCACGCCAAGCAAATCGAGGGCGGCCCTCAAATGCTCGACAACGTCCTCGAAAAAGACGCCATCTGCATCGCGCAACGCGAGAAGAACGACCGCGGAATCGCCACGTTCTTGAAATCGGTGCGCTAGATCGATGAAGGCAGCGCACCCCCGGGATGGGGTGCGCTCCCCAGTGCTCATCCGCTATTTGCAGTTGGCGGGATCCGGCTTCTTGCACACGCCGTTCTCGCAGACCCCAGGGAGCGCGCAGGCTGCGCCCCCCTTGGCATCGCATTTCGCGCCTTCGGGCAGATCGGCAAGGCACGTCTTCGGAGTCTGCTCGCTGCAGCTACTGGCTCTGCAACCCGTGAACACCTTCGTTTGCTCGTTGGTGCCGCAGGCTTGTCCCACGCCGACATATTCGAAACGGGTGCACACCCGCGTGTTCTCGTTGCAATAGAGGCTGTCCGCGATGCTGCATCTCTTCGCCGAGGAGCACGCCTGTCCCTCCCCCAACCTGGGGATGCACTTTTTCGTGTCGCGATCCAGCATGTGCAGATTCCCGCAGACGCGGTTGTCGCCCTCGCAGGTCTCGTTCTCGGCACAAATCTTCGCGCACTTGCCCGCGCTGCATAGGAAGCCCTCGTCACACGCCTCGTCCCCGTCGCAAACGGCGCCGCTTTGACCCACGGTCGCGCAGACGCCGCAGGTCGAGCCCTCGGCCTTCTTGCAATACCGCCCTTTGCATTGGGACGGATCGCCGCACGGCGCACCGTCGTCGAGTGTGCCTACCGAGACTTTGCACGCCTCGGGCGGCTGGTTGTACCTCACGCGGTCACATTGATCCGGCTTGAGTGACTTTGCGCACTCGTCGACCTTGGCCGCCGTTTTCCCTGTCCCAGGAGCCGCAAGCGAAGTTTTGCACACGGCCTGAATGCGCGTCAGGCAGGCGTTCATGTCGGCGTAATTCGCGTTGAACGCGCGCGGTGTGCAGCCGTTCACCTCGGCACATCGGCTCTGGGCGTAATTCGCGCAGGCACTTTCTGCGGTAATGACGGAGTCCCCTCCTCCGCCATCACCGCCTTTGTCCGTGTTGCTGTCGCTGCTCGAGCAAGCCAGAAGACCAATCGCCGCAAATGCGGTTCCCAAAACGAGTCGAACCCACATGTATGCCTCCAAACGGGGTAATGGATTTGTCCGTAGAGACGCTAGCCGACCCGCGATGTCGCGTCGTCACCGCGAAGAAAATTCCGTCGCGGGTCGCTTTGTGGACAAATTGGAGACATGTACGATCGTAACGATCACGCCAACCCTTTCAGGGCGAGCACTTGGTGGGACCGGGGGTGGTCTTGAAGTATTTCGAGTACAGGTCGGGGAGCAGTTTGAAATTGCAGGTGTTCAACTTGGCGGGGTCGAGTTTCTCGTGGTTCGTCTCGAGGCGGGTGACGTAGTCGGCGACGAAGTCGCGCACGCCGTCGGCGGATTTCCAGACGATGGTTCCCTCTTTGAACATGTCGTAACCGCCGCCGCCACCGCCGCGGTAATTGTTGATGGCGATGGTGAGCTTTTGCGTCGGTGTCACGTCGGCGCCTTTGAACTTCAGGCTCGTGACGCGTGAGCCCTCGGGTTTCGTCGCGTCGATGGTGTACGCGATTTGCGAATAGATATCCCAGTTGAAGTCGGGGCCATTGGGCATCGCCTTGCACTGCGCGGGCTCGGCGGGCAGATTGGCCGCGTCGAGCGTCTTGAAGTAGAGCGCGTCCTTCTCCAGCGCCTTGCGCAAGATGTCGCCCGTGATTTCCATCACGTAGAGCGTATTGTCGTAGACGTAAATGCTGTACGCATCGCGCAGTTTGACGTCGCCCTGGGGGATCCCGCCGTTGTTCGAGAACACCGCCGCGAGCGAAAGATCGACCTTGTGCCCATTGGCCTCGGCCGCCTCCTCCTGCACGATGTTGATCAGGTCCGCCAGCGCACTGTCCGTGTAGCGCGCGGGAAAACCGTTGGGGAAGACGGCCGCGGACGAGCCAATCTTGGCATCGACGTAGGCCAGCGTCGTCTCGTGGTAGCTCTTCGCCGCCGCGGCCACCGTCTCGTCGACCGGCACGTCCTCGGTGACCGGCACCAGCTTCGAATCACGCGAAACGACCTTCCACGCGCCCGAGGCCTTGCTCGCGCCAATCGACACCTTGCCCAGGTGGCTGCCCCAGCGATTCGGCTGCGAAAGAATCACGTCGCCGATGAGCATCTTCGGAATCGGCTGGTGCGTGTGCCCCGACAGAATGACGTCGATGCCCGGCACCTGCTGCGCAATCTGCACGGCCAGGTTCTCGTTGGGGAGATTGCCCCGGTCCGTCCACGTCGAATAATCCGTGAGCCACGACGCCGGATCGTTGGCATTGCCGGGCGGCTGCTTGTCCGGCCCACTGTGGAACGACACGACCACCACGTCCGCACCCGCCGCGCGCAGCTTGGGCACGAACTCCTTCGCCGTATCGAGCGGATTGTCGAAGCGCAATCCGGGAATGTTCTCTGGACGCTCCCACGTCGTCACCCCCGGGGTGACCATGCCCAAGATGCCGACTTTGATGCCGCACACCTCTTTGATGACGTACGGCTTGAACGCCTCGGTGCCATCGGTCTTGCGCACGTTGGCGCTGAGCACGGGGAAGTTCACCTCGCCGATGAACTTGTTCAACACGCCCAAGCCGTAATTGAACTCGTGATTGCCCAGGGCCATCGCATCGTATTTCAAGCTCTCCATGGCGGCCGCCATCGGGTGCTTCGGCGCATTGTCCTTCAATGCGTAATACGTACCGAGCGGCGTGCCTTGAATCGTGTCGCCGCTGTCGATGAGCAGACTGCACTCCGTGCGCTCACGCTTGACCAACGTGGCAACCTTGGCCAGGCCCTGCGTCTTCGCATCTTTGGCACTGAAATAATCCCAAGGCATCACATTGGTGTGCAGGTCCGTCGTCTGCAAAATGGTAAGCGTAACGGACGCAGGGGAAGCATCACCGCCCGCGTCGAGCGCGGAGCCATCGGGCGCGCCGCCATCTGGAGACGTGTGCACCAGCGTATCGTCGCTCGAACACGCGGGAAGCTGCGTAAAACCTAGGGCGAATGCGAGGCTGAAGCCGAGCCAGTGTTGTTTCGTCATCGATGGCGACTCTTACTTGTATTCCGGCTTGGCGGCCAGCCCGGTAAACGCACGAAGGACGATCAGTTGCGCGAGCCGTTCGGGGTCGTCCGAGGGCAACTCCATTTGCCCCAACTGCCGCCCCACGATCAGCGATGCAAGGCCATGCACCGCTGACCAAGCGAACAGCGCGTGTTCGTCCGGCGAGCCCTCGGCGACCATGCCCTCGTTCTGCGACGCGGCAATGCTGCCGCGCAGCAATTCGAACACGCGCGCGGCCGCCTCGGCGAGTGCCGGATAGGCGTGGCGCTCGGCCGCCTCGGGCCCGAACATGACGCCATAGAGCCGCGGGTGCTTCACCGCGAACGAGACGTACGCGAGCCCGCTCGCCGCAAAGCGCTCGAGCGCCGTCTCGCCCAGGACGGCCTGCCGCGAGGCAATGGCCTCGCTGAGCTGCACGAATGCAGCCTCCGCCACCGCCGCCAGGATTGCCGTGCGGTCCTCGAAGTGATGGTACACGGCGGCGTGCGTGACCCCGAGCTGCGTGGACACACGCCGGACGGTCAACTCGAGCGGACCTTCGTCGTTCACGACCTTCGTCGCCGCCGCCACGATGGCCTCGCGGAGGTTGCCGTGATGGTAGGCCCCGGCGGCCTTCTTCTTGATGCGCGGCATCGTGCGAATTTTGGCTCAAGCAGGGCAATCTTGACAAGTGTAAGATACGATCTAACACTTGGTTAGATTCGAGGAGGTCACGCATGAACACGACGACTGCCGCGGCCGAGCTTGCGAAACGTGCCCCTTTCGTGGGGCCGAGCGAAGACGATGGATCCGCACGCGCACGCGTCACGGGGACCCTCCCCGAGTGGCTGCGCGGCACCTTGGTGCGCACCGCCCCCATGTTCGGGGCGAGCCTCCCGTGGGAGCCGACGCATCTGTTCGATGCCGTGGCACTCGCCTACGGCATCGACGTGGGCGGCCCGGAGGCGACGTTGCACTGGGCGCGCATCGACAGCGAGACCGCTCGCGCTGCACGCACCGGCCGCGTACCTTCCGCCCAGTTCCAAACGCGCAATGGTCGCGGCTTCTTCCAACGGCTCTTCGGCCCCATTCCGAAGGCGACCGACAACCCCAACGTCAACGTCGTTCGCATGGGCAACGACGTGGTCGCGCTCACCGAATCGCCGCATCAATGGAGACTCGATCCGGTCACCCTGCGTGCATGCGGCCGCGTGGAATACCACGACTCGCTCGGGCGCTCGGCCATCATGCTGGCGCATCCCATCATCGGCCCGGACGGCGTCACGAACATCGCCTACCGGCTCGGCAGCCGGGCCGAGATCATGCTGTACACGCACGATGCCGCCTCCCGCGCACGCAAGCTGGTAGCAACGTGGTCGACGCCGAACCTGCCGTACCTGCACTCCTTCGGCCTGACGGAGCGCTCGGCCATCGTCGTCGCGCACCCGTTCACGGCCAAGCCGGCGTCGATGCTCTGGTCGAACGCGGGATTCATCGAGCACTTCCGCTGGCACCCTGAACGGGGCACCCGACTCGTGGTCTTCGACCGCACCGCGGGCCCCGCGCAAACGGCGCGTGAATACGAGACGGATTCCTTGTTCGTCTTCCACGTGGCGCACGCCTTCGAGACGGCCGACGCTGCGATCGTCGACGTTCTCGCCTTCGACGATCCCAGCATCATCGCGTCGGCGATGACGCGCACCCTTCTCGCGCGGGCACCGGAGCTTCCGGCCAAACTGCGGCGGCTGACCATCGACCGACGCACGGGCCAGGTGCGCAACGAGTTACTCTCCGACACGCCATTCGAGCTTCCTCAGGTCGACGCCGAACGCGCCGCGGGTCGCGCGGCCACCACCGTGTTCGGGGCCTCCGTGGGGCTCGACCGAGGCGTGTCGACCGGCGACATCGTCGCCATCGATCCGCGCTCGGGGAGCGCGCGCCGGTTTCGTGAGGCGCCGTGGATTTTCGGCGAGCCCGTCTTCGTCGGGAAGCCGGGCCGCGCCCGCGAGGGCGAGGGCGTGCTCCTCGCGGTGGGATCCCACGAGCACGCCTCGGCCCTGTTCGCCCTCGACGCGAGCACGCTCGACGTGCTCGCCCGGGCGGAATTCCGCACGCCGCTTCCGTTTGGATTCCATGGGTCCTTCCTTCCATCGTAAACGCGCCGGCAGGAAGCTCTGCTAATCTGAGGGAATGCTGTTGGCTCAGATCAGCGATCTTCACATCGGCGCGGTTGGCTCGTCGATGGACGTGCACGCGCACACGGCGGAACACCTCGTCCGCGCCGTCGAGCACCTGAATCGCCTGGATCCGAGCCCCGACGCCGTTCTCTGCACGGGCGATTTGGTCGACGCCGGGAGCGCGGAGGAATATGCGCGGCTCGCCGAGTTGCTCGCGCCGTTGAAGGCACCGTATTACCTCGTGGCCGGAAACCACGACCACCGCGACAACCTCCGCGCGGCCTTCGCGCACCATGGCTATTTTCCCGCCGAGGGGTACCTGCAATACGTGGTCGACCTCGGGCCGGTGCGCGTGGTGGCACTCGATACCAACGTCCCCGGCGCGCCGGGCGGATTGCTCTGCGAGGAGCGCCTCGCGTGGCTCGATGCGCGGCTCGCCGAGGAGCCTTCGCGGCCAACGCTGGTGATGCAGCACCACCCGCCATTTCTCACGGGCATGCAGCAAATGGACACCATGATCCTGGACGGCATGGAGGCGATGGCCAACGTCGTTCGAAAGCATCCGCAGGTCGAGCGCATCGTGTGCGGGCATTTGCATCGCCCCATCACGCGGCGCGTGGGCGGGACACTGGCCATGACGTGCCCCAGCACCGCGCATCAGGTCGAGCTGGATCTTCGCGAACGCGGGCGGCTCGCCGTCATCACCGAGCCGCCCGCATGCCTGCTCCACGCCTGGAGCGAAGGCCTAGGGCTGGTGAGCCACACGAGCTACATTGGCGATTTCGGCACGCCGTACGTGATCATCGCGGAGGAAAGTGCGCCGGGACAGGCTGTGCAGATGTAGCCGTTTGCGTAGATAATGAGCCCGGAGGTGACCGCATGGCGACCGACTCGGAGCGGATTCAATCGTTCGAAGAATTTTGGCCGTACTATCTGGGCGAGCACCGCGATCCGCGCTCGCGCGCACTGCACTACGTGGGGACGACCCTGGTCATTGGCACGGTGGCCACCGCCGCACTGACCATGAATCCATTGTGGCTGCTGGCGACACCGGTCGTCGGATACGGCCCCGCGTGGGTCGGGCATTTTTTCATCGAGGGCAATCGACCGGCGACCTTCAAATATCCTTTGTGGTCGCTCAGGGCCGATTTCAAAATGCTCGGCCTCGCCGTACGCGGCAAGATTGCCGAGGAGATCGAGCGCCTGCAGCCTGCGCACGCGACGGCCTGATGGGCCGCAGCGTTGCGTTATTTTTGGTACACCATGGGGTATGCTACGGCAACACCATCGCTGCGCGCTCGAATCCCTGAACGCTTCCCCGCCGGGGTCGCTGTTGATCGTGGCAGCCCACCCCGACGATGAGACCATCGGCATCGGTGCGACCCTCGCCGGCTTGATCGACGCGGGCTGGCGCGCCCACGTGCTCCATGTCACCGATGGAGCACCGCACAATCCCGAGCTTCGGTTCGCGCTTCGCGAACGCAGCCGCGAGGACGCGGCCGCCATCCGCCGGGTCGAAATCCGGGACGCCCTGCGCGCCGGCAACGTCGATCCCGACGAGGTGCTCCTCCCTAGCATCGGCATCGCCGATCAGGAGGCCACGCTCCATATGCCCGAGATCGCGCGGGTCCTCGAGGAGCGCTTCGCCGAACTCGGCACCACCGTGGTCATCACGCATCCGTACGAAGGCGGTCACCCCGATCACGATGCGGCCGCCCTCGCAGTGCACGCCGCCGTTGCGCGCTCATCCGCCATCGCACTGGCCGAAATGACCTCGTACCACACGCAGCAAGGGACATTGATCACCGCGGCGTTCCGCCATGACAGCCGCCCCGCCTGCACCGCGCGGCTCGATGGCGCGCTCGACGCGCGACATCGCACGCGCAAGCGGCGCATGCTCGACGCGTACCGCACGCAGACGAAGATCCTCGAGCCCTTCGGCACCGATGCCGAGCCCTTGCGCTGTGCACCCCATTACGATTTCACCCAGCCTCCGCACGAAGGAAAACTCCACTACGAGAGTCTCCCCTTCGATTGGACCGGCCCCCGCTGGCGCGAGTTCGCGCGCGAAGCGCTGGCTGCTCTGGCGCTCTAAATACGACTTAACGGCGCGGCTGGTACCAACGTTCGACGCGTGCGAGCAACTTGTCGGCGCCTTCGTAGGCCGTTTCCATTTCACGGCACACGGTTTCGTCGGCGCCGCTCTCGGAGGCTTGCAGGATCGCGAGGCGCTGGGCGAGCGCCGCGTGTTGCTGCTCCACCATCGCCAGAATGCGCGGCGAATCGCCGCGCTGGCGCGGATTCGTCTTTTCGACGCGTGCGCGTACGGTTTTCATCCGCGCATCGAGGTCGCGAACGCCCTCGCGCAGAACCGCCATGCGGACGCTGACTGGAATCTCCTTCGGCTCGGTCGCATGCGCCGCCTTCGAGGCAGCGGCCGAGGTACCCGCAGGAGGGGTCGGATCGGCTTGCGCGGAACGGACAGCCGCAAACGCAGCAACCGCCAGCGCTGCTGAGAAGAATCGATTTGGGGTGTTCATGGAGGGTTGCTCTCCTCAGTGCATCCGATGTGCTCACACGAGTACCCCGTTGCGCTCCAGCGGATGATCAGCTTGCCAGCTGTTCGGTCCGCGCCCGCTCGAAGCAGCGTGAGAGGAACGGTTCGGCGTGCGCGAGAAACTCCTCCGCGCGATCCTCGTGCCCCATGAGGCCGGCGTCCGAGATCACCCGTATCTCGGCGCCGCCGCGGAATTGGTCGACCATGGCCTTCGCCTTCTCCAATGGAAACAAGGTATCGGCGCTACCCCATATAAGGAGGGTTGGCGCTTTGAGATGGCGATGCACCTCGGCCAGGTCGTCGACGACCCTCGGATCGAATTGCTGGATCAACCGCATTTGCCCCCGGAGCACGGGGAAGGCATCGAGCATCGGCTGAACGAACCACTCGCGGAACTCCCCCTCGACGGAGCGCGAATGGGTGAAGAACGCACCAAAAGCGAACATCGATTGGCGGAACCATTCCATGCGCAAGCACGCCCCATAGAGGCGGACTGCCCCAGGGAGGACCCGCAACCCTTTCATGGCCGTCTCGATGAGCCATGGATGATGTCCAGGTATCTCGGTGTTCCCGAGCAACATCCCCGCCACCCGCGGGTCGTCCTTTGCCGCGATGCGCACGGCGCTTCCGCCGCTGTCGTGCCCAACGTAGGCGAAGCGCTTGAGTCCGAGCTCGTCCACCACCCGGCGCACGGTCGCGGCATGCTCGCGCAAACCGACGGGCGGATCCGACTCGGACGTCGTGTGTCCGGTCCCCGGTAGGTCGATCAGGTGGCACGAGAAGCGCGCGGAAAGGCGCGGCACCAAGTGACGGAACGTCGCCGCATGCAGTGGCCATCCGTGCACGAACAGCAGATCCGGCCCCTGCCCGAAACGCCAGTGTGCAATGCGGCTATGCCCCACGTCGATGACGTCGTGAGGGCCTTTTCTCAGGGTGGCGCAGATTGCGCCCAGCTCGTGGGTCATGGGTTCGTCCTCCGGTGCATGGGACGATGCGGCCTTCGTCCGGATGCGGCAATTACCCGCCGAGGTAAGCGACGCCGTGACGCGATGACGCTACCCTGGGCGCATGCGCTCCGACATCGGACTTTTTCCGGCCGTTCTTCGCCATTGGCGCGCCCGCCGCGGGTGGAGCCAGCTCGATCTGGCGCTGGCCGCGAACGTATCGGCCCGGCACGTGAGCTTTCTCGAAACGGGCCGTGCGCAGCCGAGCCGGGACATGGTGTTGCGCCTCGGCGAGACGTTCGACCTGTCGTTGCGCGATCGAAACGCGATGCTGCGCGCCGCCGGGTTCGAGCACGCCTTTGCCGAGCCTACGTTCGACGGTGGCCTTCCGCCACCTCTTGCCCAGGCCGTCGATCGCATGTCGGCGCAGCAGGAGCCCTATCCGTTGATGGTCTTGAATCGGCAATACGATGTGCTGCGCGTCAATCAAAGTGCCGGTCGGTTGTTCGGGCTTTTCCTTGCGCGCGCCGAACCGGTTTCACCGGGCTCGGTGAACCTGGTCCGGCTGTTGTTCGATCCATACATTGCGCAGCATGTGATCGTCGATTGGGAGCGCACCGCGCGCGAGGCCATCTCGCGCATCCATCGCGAGTTGCTCGCACGCCCGAACGATCCAGGGCTCGCCGCGCTGCTGCAATCGCTGCTTGCCCATCCGCACGTTCCCAAAGAGTGGCGCCAACCAGATCTCTCCACACCGAGTGAGCCCATCGTGGTGTTTCGATTGCGCCACGGGGACACCGAGCTAGCGTTTCTCACGACCATCACGGTGTTTCAGGCGCCGCAGAACGTATTGCTCGATGAAATCGTCATCGAGAGCTACTTCCCTTTCGACGACCGGACGGCCGCCTTCTGTGCGGATCTTGCGCGCGCATAAAAACCGCGGCACTGCTATCGTGCGCCGCGGGAACGACAATGCCGAAAAACCCGCGATTCTGGATCATATTTGGCGCACTCATCGTGGGCGCCGCCTTCGTCTACGTGCGCTTCAAGGGCTCCAAAAACGGTGGATCCGAGGCCGACTCCTCGTTCCCCGCGGCCGCCTCCGGGAGCGCGGATCCTTCGTCCAAAGGCATCACCGCCACGTCCGGCGGAGAGCCGCCGGCGAGGATCTCGGCGTTCAAACCGCGCTCGGGAAAGCAGCTCGACGAATACGTGAATCCGTTCATCGGCACCGGCGGCGATGGGCATACCTACCCCGGCGCCACGGTGCCTTTCGGCATGGTGCAAGTGAGCCCCGAGACGGACGTGCGGCACTTCAAGGAGAGCTGGCCGTGGGCCACGGGATACCGCTACAGCGATAAGACGATTCTGGGCTTCGCGCATACGCACTTCAGCGGCACCGGGCACTCCGACATGGGCGACGTGCTGCTGATGCCCACGGTGGGCGCGCTGCAGCTCGAGCCGGGAACGCCGGACAATCCCGATGCGGGATACCGCTCGCGGTTTTCGCACGAGGATGAAAAGGCGAGCCCCGGCTATTACTCGGTGATCCTCAAGGATTCGAACACCAAAGTGGAGCTCACCGCCACGAACCGCGTGGGTATGCACCGGTATACGTTCTCGCAGAACGACCATGCGCACGTCATTCTGGATTTGGTGAGCAGCATTTACAACTACGAGGGCAAGGTCTTGCTCTCGCAGCTCCGGGTGGAAAACGATCGCCTGGTGACCGGGATGCGGCAAACGCGCGGCTGGGCGAAGAACCGCACCGTGTATTTTGCCATCGAGTTCTCCAAGCCGTTCGGCTCGTACGGCATCGCCAACGACGCCGAGGAAGAGTACCGAGGCATGGGGCGGCAAGGAAAGCTGCTGGAGAACTACCCCGACGTGTCGGGCAAGAAGCTGAAGGCGTATTTCAACTTCGATGTGGCCGCGGGCGATGTCATCCAGGCCAAGGTGTCGATTTCGTCCGTGGGCATCGATGGTGCGTTGAAGAATCTGCGCGCGGAGGCGCCGGATTGGAATTTCGACGGCATTCACAATGCCGCGAAGGAAGCGTGGCGGAACGAGCTATCGCGGATGGATGTGGACGGCGACGAGAAGAAGAAGACGATCCTGTTCACGTCGCTCTACCACACGATGCTCGCGCCAGTGACGTACATGGACGTCGACCATCGCTACCGCGGGCTCGATCAAGCCATTCACACGGCGGATGGCTATACGAATTACCATATCTTCTCGCTATGGGACACGTTCCGGGCGCTGCATCCGCTGTTTACGATTCTGCAGCCGGAGCGCGATGGGGAGATGATTCACTCGATGCTGGCGCACAGCCAACAGAGTGTGCACCACATTCTGCCGATATGGTCGTTCGGGTCGAACGAGACGTGGTGCATGATTGGGTACCATGCGGTGCCGGTCATTGCCGATGCGTACTTGAAAGGGATCAAGAACTTCGACGGCAAGGCGGCGTACGAGGCGATGAAGGCCAGCGCGACGTATGCGCCCTACGGCGGGTTGGGCGACTACATGAAGTACGGGTACGTGCCCATCGACAAGGAAAAAGAGGGCGCGTCGAAGACGCTGGAGTACGCGTACGACGATTGGACCATCGCCCAGGTGGCCAAGGCCATGGGCAAGACGGACGATCAGCAGGAGTTCAGCAAGCGCGCGGCCTACTTCCGGCACGTGTACGACAACGCGACGGGCTTCATGCGCGCGAAGAAGAGCGACGGGCACTTCCGCGAGCCATTCGATCCGCTGTTCGCGCAGTACGGGAGCGATTACACGGAGGGGAACGCGTGGCAGTACTCCTTCTTCGTGCCGCACGACGTGCACGGGCTCATCGAGTTGATGGGCGGCAAGGACAAGTTCGTGGAAAAGCTGGACAAGCTTTTCACGCTGAAGGCCAGCGACGACAAGTTCAAGCAGGTGGAGGACATCGGCGGGCTGATTGGCCAGTACGCGCACGGCAACGAGCCGAGTCAGCACATCGCGTACCTCTATAGCTACGCGGGGCAGCCGTGGCGCACGCAGGAGCGTATCCACCAGATCATGAGCACGTTGTTCGACGATACGCCGGAGGGCATGAGCGGCAACGAGGACTGCGGGCAGATGTCCGCTTGGTACATCTTCAGCGCGCTCGGTTTCTATCCGGTGAGCCCGGGAAGCCTCGAATACGTGATCGGCACGCCGACCTTCCCGCGCGCAGCCATGGACGTGGGCGGCGGCAAGGTGTTCACCGTGACCGCGGAGAACCTCTCCGACGCGAACATCTACATCCAATCGGTGACGCTCAACGATCAGCCGTACGACAAGTCGTTCCTGCGCCACGAGGACATCATGAAAGGCGGCACCCTGAAGTTCACCATGGGCCCCCGCCCCAACCGCGAATGGGCCACCACCCCCGCCGCCGCCCCCTACTCACTGAGCAAGTAGCGACCAAACGGCGCACCGCTCACTCAACGAATGGGATTGAACATGAAGGCGGGAAGGCGGGAAGGTTTTTGGATTGAGTTTCCATCGGCCCATTGCGCCGACCGGAACCCCAAAAAACCTTCCCGTCTTCCCGCCTTCCTGTGAATTCTCTCCCTCTTATTCTGCTGCTGTCGGGGTAGCGGGGAGGGCTTCGATGACCGGTTCGGAGACCGGGTCGACCTTTCCGAGCTCGCTGCCGAAGACGCCTTCCCAGCGCGAGATGACCACTGATGCGAGGCCGTTGCCGATGACGTTGATCATGGTGCGGGCCATGTCCATCAACTCGTCGACGGCGAGGAGCATCGCGATGCCCGCTTCGCCCGGGAGGCCGAAGCTGGCACAGGTGCCGGCGATGATGACCAAGGTCGCGCGGGGCACACCGGCCACGCCCTTCGACGTCAGCATGAAGGTCAGCATCATCATCAGCTGCTTGCCCAGCGGCATCTCCACGTGCGCGGCCTGGGCAATCGTCAGGCTGGCCACCACGAGGTAGAGCGTCGACCCGTCGAGGTTGAACGAGTAGCCCGTGGGAATGACGAAGCTTGCAACGCGGCGCGGCGCACCGAATTCGACCATGCGCTCCAGCAGGCTCGGAAGCGCCGCCTCACTCGAGGCCGTCGAAAAGGCCGTCAGCGCCGGCTCCTTGATGGCACGAAGGAACTTGGTCAGGCGAATCCCCGCGATCAGCATGATCGGGATGAACACGAAACAGAAGAGCGCGATCAGCGCGAGGTACAGCGTTCCCACCAAGGTCGCGTACTGGCGAACCAGGTAGAACACCGCCGACCAGCCTTTGAGCTCCACCCCGCCAACCTTGTGGCCCGCGGCCATGTGGCTCACGTTGTAAGCCATCGCGCCGAACACGCCGATCGGCGTCAGCCGCATGATGATGTCCGTGTACTTGAACATCACCTTGGCCACGGCGTCGAAGAACTTCAGCACCGGCTTGCCCTGCGGCCCGATGCGCGTGAGCGCCACGCCGAACAGGGTCGCGAAGATGACGACCGGCAGGATGTCGCCGTCGGACGCGTGCTTGATCAGGTTCGACGGGAACGCGTGCAGCGCAATGTCCCACCCGCTCAGCGACGCGTTCGCCGGCGCCACACCGTGGGCCGACATATCGAGCGGAAGGTTCTCACCCGGCTTGATCAGATTGGTAATCACCAATCCAAGGACGAGCGCGATGGTGGTGACGACTTCGAAATAGAGAAGTGCCTTGCCACCCATGCGGCCGACCGACTTCAAGTCGCCGGTCTGCGCGATACCGACGATGATCGTCGACACCAGCAAGGGAACGATGAGTCCCTTGATGAGCGAGATGAACGCCTTCGAACAGAAGTGGAAGATGTGATAGACGGTCGGGTACTGATCCTGCGGGAAAAACCCGCCCAAAACGATACCCAGGAACAGCCCGACGAAGATGTAGAACGTGCCCGATCGGTACCAGCGTCGCGGTGTGGGCGTATCGACTGCCGCTCCGGCAGAGTGGGCGTGATCCAGCATCGAGTCTCCTCCGTGAAAGGCTGCACCTTATCTCGAGTCGCGAGCACGTGCCGCGGCTTTCAATTGAGTCCACGTCAGATACGTTTTCTCCTGAAAGATTCATAGATACTGTTTGCGATTGACGCACACGGGTTTGTGATGCAAGTGAAAGTCGTTTTCACCACATCTTCGAGGATGTTCTTATGCATCGCACCTTTTTTCTCGCGTCTTTTGCGATCCCCATGCTCACGTTCTTCGCATGCGGGGAGGGGGATGGGAACGCCGTCTTCCCTGGACCCCCTGGACACGATGCTTCGTTTCCGCGTGATGGCGCGGCCATTTCCGATACGGGTGTCCAGGACGCTCGCATCACCGACGCGGGATATGACGCGGCGGACGCCGCCGACGATGCGGGATGGAGCCCGCCGGTGGCGTGCGGTGCTGCATTGCCGGGACCGCCGCTGGCCCCCAACCTGACCGAGGCCCAACCCGGATACGGCGAGGAGCTCGCGCAAACGGACACCTCCGGGGTGCCCGACCCCTTCGACTACAGCGGGCAGTCCAGAATGATGCGCGCCATCGTTCACTACATGCTCGAAGAGTCGGCCGATCGCCCCGCGACGGCCACCCGCGTGCAGGCAACGGAACACGAGAACATGGGCCATGCCTTTCTCGCCTCCGCAGCGCGCGGCCGCGACGGAGGGCTCGACGTTCCATTCTTGCGCCGCGGTTTGCATTACCACTACCCGTGCAGCCGCCCGCTGCCGGCAACGCTCGACGAGCTACGCGCGCGCTACGGTGACTACCGCACGTGGTCCGACGAGACCATCGCCTGCTCGAAGCCGAAAAACGGCCCGCGCCGCATCTTCGCCAACGGCGAAAAGGGCATCTTCGTCGCCGAGACCCTCGTCGACGGCGGCGTGCGCGAGACCGAAGTCATCTTCACCCGCCTCCGCAACGACGGCCAACTCGACTTCGCCGCCTACACCGCCGAGGGCCAACTGACGGATCGCAGCACCTTCGCCACCAACGGCGGCGGCACCATCACCGCCGCCGCGCCGTACATCTGCATGTCCTGCCACTTGAACACCACCAACGGCGGCTTCACCACCTTGCGCCCCACCGGCACCGGCGCCGGCTGCAAGGACGCGGGACCCTAGGACACCGATCTCACGGAGCTCGTTGACGTTGACGTTGACGTTGACGGCGACGGCGACGTTGACGACCAAACCTTGACGTCGTCGTTGACGTACCTGGCGACACAGGGACTCGTCAACGAACACGACTACGTCTTGTCGTCTACGTCGCCGTCGCCGTCAACGAACACGTCAACGTCAACGATTACGTCAACGTGGTTCGCTGAGTTGAGGGAATTTACGGGATGACGAAGTCGCGCACGACCGCCATGTGCTGCATGTTCGTCGCCGCGCTATCGCTCGAGCGGACCGGGGAGACGCTGGAGAGCGGCGTGAACACGCGCGAGTCGAACACGAGCCCGTTGCTGAACGAGGCACTGCCGATGGTCACGGGGGTGGCGAGGTTGTTCAATTTGCCGTTCGCCAGCACCCAGTCGTACGGCTTGCCGCGGCTCGCGTTGGTGTTGCCGTTGCCAGAGGCGTCGACAGGGTAAGGGCCCGAGGTCACGAAGACCGAGGAGAACTTCCCGATGGCCGCCTCCATGCGGCTGCCGGTGTTGAAGTCTCCGCCAATGGCCACGTAATCCGTCGAGGGCACGTTGTTCTTGATGAACGACACCAAGGCCGTCGCTTCCGTCTCGCGGGTCGCGGCGCTCGACGTCAGCAGGTGCACGCTGATGGCCCAGAGATCGGCGGTACCGGGGATGTCGATGCGCGCCCACGCGAACTCGCGATTGCTCACCTGCGGATCGTCCCACGCGCCCGAGGCTTTGATCGGGTATCGGCTCACGATGCCATTGGGAATCTGCTTGCTGCCGCCCTCGCGGAAATACGAGAACGAGGTGCCGAACGCGGTATTCACGAAGCTGCGGATGTCCGCCGTCGAATTGGAGCCGTAGTTGAACTCCTGAAGCATCGCGATGTCGGGATCCAACCCTTGGAAAATGCGCGTCCCCTCGCCCGGCGTGTACGACTGAGCGTTTCCGCTGGTGATGTTCGCGCCCATGATTCGGATGCGCGTGCCGGCGAGGTTCGAGGCGACCGCGGACTCTTGCCCACTATCACATACACCGTCGCTGCATGCGCCGCCGTCCTGGAGGTCACCCGCACATGCCAGCGCGGTGCTTGCGAGAAGCAGCGCAAGTCCAGCCCGCATAATTTTTTCCAATGATTTCGCTCGTTCCGCCCCTGTTCGGTCCGTTAGCATGGGACCGAACCGTGGCGCATTCTACCGGATGCTTCAACGACAACTTTCGCACCTGCCGCCTTTTGTGCGCTCATTCTATGGAAAGCTGCCGAAAGCTGCGCCGTTCAATAGACATCAATCCCCCGACGATTGCCTATTTCGAATTAGCAACCGACCTCAATTGGCACTTCGACACGCCAAACGCGTCGGTGCGCAACCTCGAGCGATTTTCGCACATCGTATTCGCCGGACGATCGCGCGAAAATGCCACATCGTTCGCATTTTCGTACGGACTCGTCCATTGCCGTTGGAACCGACCCTCTTAGGTTTTCATTCGTGCGGGGGACGCACGCATACGCAATGGGTGCAACACGACTTTGGTTGTCATTGGCGGGCTGCCTGGCCGGCCTTTCGGCTTGCTCATCCGACGTCGAGTCGGATGCGGTAACCGGCACCGCCAGTGCTCCGATCATCAACGGGGTGAACGATACCACGCACGGTGCGGTCGTGACCGTTTACGACGAGCAGGGCAAGAGCGCGATGCTCTGCAGCGGAACGGTGATCCACGTCGATGCGGAAAGCCACATCGGTTCCGTCCTCACCGCCGGCCACTGCACGGTGCTTCCGCCGAAGTACGTTTACGTCGGGGATGATTTCCATGCACGCGCAACCTTGCGCTACGAGGTCATCGATGCGCGCAAGCATCCGCTCTACGACGGCACGGTAACGTCGTCGTACGACTTCGCGATCGTTCGGTTCGCAGGCGCCGAAGCCAGCACGCCGACGATGCCCATTTTGCCGCCGGCGCAAGACAAGCTCGCCGAGAAGGCCGTGGTCACCTGCGTGGGTTTCGGCCGCACGAGTGCGCCGTCCGAATCGAGTGACAACACCGCCCGACAGAGCATCGACCGCAGCCTGAGCGCGGTGAGCCCGACCAAATTGTCGTATTCGATTTCCAACGGCGGCATCTGCAACGGCGACAGCGGCGGACCGGCGCTCGTCGCCGTCGGTACCACCGAATACGTGGCGGGCGTGCATTCGTACGTGACCGGCAATTGCGACGGCGTCGGTGTGAGCGGGCGCATTTCGGCCGCCTTCGATTGGGTGCAGTCCATCGTGACGGAGCCCGCCCCTGCCGCATCGTGCGACCTTTGCATCAAGCGCGTGGCCTCGGGCACGGGAGCCTGCCGCAAGATGGAGCAGGCGTGCCTCGCCGATGCGCAATGCGGGAACTACGCGCGTTGCCTGTCGGCGTGCTCGAACGACAGCTGCCGCACGGCGTGCGAGAACAAGTACCCGCTCGGCATCGGGCCGTACAACACCAGCAAGCAGTGCGCCTGCAACACCGAAGATTGCGCGGATGTCTGCGCCGGCTCGCCCTCGTGCGCCGCCACCCCGTCGTGCGGATACGTGGGCGTCTCCTCGGTGGGCGGGGCATGTGCAACCTGCACCGATTCCACCTGCTGCAACGAGCTCGCGGCGTGCGCGGCCGACGGCACCTGCTACGACTGCCTCCAGAAAGACGACCGCCCGGCGGCCTGCGCGACCAATGGACAGCGCGTGGCCTTGGCGCACTGTCGCGAGCGCTCGTGTGCGCCCAGTTGCGACATGGAAAATGCGGCGTGGGCGGCCACCGAAAGCGGCGAAATGAACCCGCTCAGCACCTTCGGCCCCGTATCCGGCGGCGGGTGCGCAATGTCGCCCACACCGGGAAGCCCGGCGGGGCCCGCCACCATGGCAACGACTTTGGGCGTCGTACTCGGAATGATCCTTCGTCGGCGACGCCGGAGCGTGCGATGATTCGCTCGCGAAAATGGCACCTCGACAGTGGACGCTCGCCCTTGCTCGGTTTCTGACGCCGGCCGTTCTTGCATGCGCATGTGGTCCCGGCGCCAAGAGCCCGCCACCCACGGGCTCGGAAACGCGCACCACGCAGTCGAACGGGCCCTCGCACCGGGTGGTCGTCAGCTTCGTCGTCGATCAGTTCGCCGCCTGGATTGCCGCCGAGCGCCTCCCGCTGTTGCCTGAAAACGGAGGCTTCGCGCGACTCCGGCGTGAAGGGACGTGGGTGCAGCGACTGCGCTATGCGCACGCGGTGACGGACACGGCGCCCGGCCACGCCGCGCTCTACACCGGCGCCATGCCGCGCGATTCGGGCATCTTCGGCAATGAGGTGCCCGACGCCGACGGCAAGCGGGTGACCATCCTGCTCGACCCCAATGTGAACGCGATTGGGAGCGAGGGGCCGGGCAAATCGCCTTCGTCGTCGATTGCGCGTTTGCGTGTCGAGACGGTAGCCGACGCCTTCCGCGCGGCCAACCCCAACGCCCTCATCGTGAGCATCTCGCTCAAAGACCGCGGTGCCATCTTCGCCGGCGGACGCCGCCCCACGGCCACGCTCTGGTACGACTCCGGCACGGATCGCATGGTGACGTCGACGGCGTTCGCCCAGAGCTTTCCCGCCTGGGCCGCCAAAGGAAGCTCGACCGAGGCCATGAAGGCCATCCGCGCCCCGCGCTGGGACCTGCTCGACGCCGAATTCACGCGGACCCATGCCGCAGGCCCCGACGCGCAGCCCGGCGAGGGCGATGCGCCCGGCTTTGGCACCACTTTTCCGCACGAGCCATCGCAAGCCAAAGCGCCCGCGGCCGGTATTCGCCTTTCGCCCAATACCGATCAGGCCCTGCTCGATTTGGGGCTCGCCGCGCTCGACGCGGAGAATGCCAAATCGCGCGATACGCTATTGGCTATTTCGCTTTCGACGCCGGATTACATCGGCCACGTGTTCGGCCCCGATTCGTGGGAAGCGTGGGACGAGCTGCAAAGGATCGATCGTGCGCTCGCCGGGTTCTTCTCGGAGCTCGACCAACGATTCGGCGCCGACGGCTACGCCGTGATGCTCGCCGCCGATCACGGAGGCATCTCGCTTCCCGAGTTGCCGACGGAGGCGCGCTCGTGGTGCAAGCCGGGCGCCCCGCCCGATCGCTTCGAGCGCCCTTGCAAAGCTGGCGAAAGGCTCTTGCCGGACGACATCACGCGCGAGCTCCTGACAGCCACGCAGCAGGCACTCGGTGAGGGCGGCTGGATCCAAGGCGTGGCCGATCCCTACGTGTTCCTCACGGCGAAAGGTCGCCAGCTGCTCGCCGCGCCCACGCCATCGACGTCCCCAGGGGCCCCGGCATCCGCCGCAGATTCCGTCGCCAAGGTGCGCGCGCGCGCCGATAAGCTGCGCGATACCATTCGCAAGACACTGCTCCGTCACCCGGGCGTGCTCTCCGTGCGCGAGAGCTCCGAGTTGCGCCGCAACGGCGGGAGCGATGCCATCGACGAGCTCGTGGTGAACTCCATCCCGCCCGAATCTGGCGAGTTTTACGTCGTCCCGCGCGCGGGGAGCTTCTTCGATCCCTCGCAGGTCGTGGGGTACGGTTCCAGCCACGGTACGCCATACCTCTACGATCGCATGGTGCCCATGTTGGTGCGCGCCCCCAAACGCGTCCCGGCCGGCGTCGTGAAGGAGGAGCCCGTTCTCTTCGGGGCCTATGCTCGTACCCTCGCCGATCTGCTCGGCGCACCGCCTCCGTCCGCTGCCACCAAGGCACCTTCCCTCGTCAAAGGACCATGACGCCGCACGAGACTCCTCGGGACATTCCCCACTTCGAGGGGATGATTGTCGGCGGCAAATACGTCGTATTGCATTTCATCGGCGCCGGCGGCATGGGCACGGTCTGGGCGGGCACGCATCGCACGTTGGGCACCCGTGTGGCCATCAAGTTCATTCGCGAGGAGCACGTCACCAATCCGGATTCGCGCCGGCGCTTCGAAATCGAAGCCCGCGCGGCCGCGCGCCTCCAGAGCCAGCACGCGGTGCACGTCTACGACTACGGCGTCACCGCCGAGGGGTTCCCTTACATCGTGATGGAGTACCTTCAAGGCGAATCGCTCTCGGAGCTGATCATCCGCGAAGGCCCCGTCTCGGCGCGCGAGGCGGCGAACATCATTCGGCAGGCGGCGGTCGCGCTGGATCGCGCGCACGCCGCGGGCATCGTTCACCGCGATTTGAAGCCAGACAACATTTTCCTCACGACCACGGCGGAGGCCGTCGGCAACGAATATCCCTACATCGTCAAATTGGTCGACTTCGGAATTGCCAAGATCTTCGAAGAGCCGATTCGCACGGACCGCGCACCGGTGCCCATGGGCGGACCGACGCAGGAGGGCGCGGTCATCGGCACACCGAATTTCATGAGCCCGGAGCAACTCACCTCGGGTGGCGTGCCCGGTGTGCTCACCGATCTGTGGTCCCTCGGTGCGAGCACCTTCGCCGCCCTGACCGCGCGCATTCCCTTCGAGGGCGAAGTGCTCGGCGACATCGTGCTCAAGGTTTGCGCGGAGCCGATGCCCGTGCCATCGGAGGTCAATCCCGAGGTGCCGCCCGGCTTCGATGCGTGGTTTGCCAAGGCGTGCGCACGCGAGCCGCACCGGCGTTTTCAAAGTGCCGCGGAGATGTCGCGGGCGCTCGATCAGGTGTGCGGCATGAGCGCGCCGGCGCCCGTCGTCGTACGCGACGATCAGGTGCAGTACGCCTTGAAGCCCGCGAGCCCGGAGGCCCTCGCCGCATTGGCGGAGCTCGACGAGCCGCGATCCATGTCGCCGCGCACCGCGCTTTTGGCCGGGCTGGTGCTCGGCGTGGCCGTGATGATCGGCGTGGCCGGCTTCATCGCGTACCGCGACAAGGTTGCAAGTGAGACGCAGGAGCAGCTGCTTCGCAATCCCCCCGCCGCGGCGGTCCCGCAACCGGGCCCCCGGGCGGCGGACGCCGGACGGCGCTGAATGGTCCACCTGAACGCGTCAAATTGGCCCTGGTGAGGGCGCCGGCCATACCGCACACAGGGACCATGTCCCATCGCTTCTCCTTTCTCCTGGAAATTCCCGCCGCACCGCCCGAGGAGGCGCATCGGCATTTCGCGGGCAAACTCGCCTTCGAGACGGATCCGGCCGACGTCCATCTGGACCTCGAACGCAAAACGGCGGACTTCGCATTGGTCGACGTGCGCAGCGCCGAAGCCTACGCCGACATGCACATTCCCGGCGCCCTCCACATGGCCGCGCGCGCCATTCACGAGGCGTCCGTCGCGCCGCTGCGCGGCAAGCTCGTCGTCGTCTATTGCTGGAGCATCTCCTGCAATGGCTCCACGCGGGCGGCCGCGAAGTTGAGTGCGCTCGGCCTCTCCGTCAAAGAGATGATCGGCGGCCTCGATGCCTGGGTCCGTGAGGGCTACCCCGTCGAAGGTCGATTGCCCAAGGATGTATCCTTCGACGAGTATTCGCGCCGGCACCACGCATGAAACCCCGCATTGCATTCGCCACCTTCGAAGAGATGCCCGTGCTCGACCCGGACGACGTCGTCGCCGCCGACGCCCTGCGGACGCATGGAGCGTCGGTTGCGGCCGCGGTCTGGAGCGATCCGCACGTGCGGTGGCGCGATTTCGACGTCGTGGCGCTGCGCTCGACGTGGGACTACCACCATCGCTCCGCACAGTTCGCCGATTGGCTGAAACGGCTCGCCGCCGACCGCATTCACGTGTGCAATCCCGTGGAGTCCGTGTTGTGGAACATGGATAAGCGCTACCTCGTGGAGCTTTCGGCGAGGGGCGTTCCCATCCTGCCTACGCGCTGGATCGAGCAGGGGCAGAACGCATCCCTCGAGGACGTGCTGCGCCAGCAAGGATGGGAGAACGCGGTGGTGAAGCCCGCCGTATCCGTCAATTCGTTCGGGACGTTCCGCACGTCGCTTGGCGAGGCTCCGAAGCGTCAGCTGGAATTCGGCCGCCTGCTCGAACAATCGGGCGTGCTGGTGCAGCCCTTCGTTCGGGAGATCGTCGACGATGGCGAGTGGTCCTTGCTCTTCTTCGACGGGGAATTCTCCCACGCGCTGGTCAAGCGCCCGGCGCGGGACGACTTTCGCACGCAGTCCAACTTTGGCGGCACGCATACGCGGACGCAACCGGCGGAGAGCCTGGTGCGGCAAGCCCACCGCGTGCTCGAAGCCGTTCACGTGCGGCATGCCTATGCGCGCGTGGACGGCGTGGTGGTGGACGGCCAGTTCCGATTGATGGAGCTCGAGCTCATCGAGCCCAGCTTGTTCCTGGACGGCGACCAGGCCGCCGCGCAGCGGTTCGCCGGAGCCCTGCTTCGCTCGATTCCCGGGCACTCCCCTTGACCCGGCGCTCGACCGCCCCCCTCGTCTCGATTCACGTCGCCCGGGCGGGGGCCGGCTCGATCGCCCAAGCGCTGCGGGATGCCATCGCGCGCGGGAGCCTCGCGCCGGGCGCCCGCCTTCCCGCCACACGGACCCTCGCGGCCGATCTCGGGGTCTCCCGCACCACCGTGGAAGCCGCCTTCGCGCAGCTCGATTCCGAGGGCCTGCTCGTGCGCCGCGTCGGCATCGGCACCTTCGTCTCCCCCACCGCATCCCGCGACGTCGCGCCCCGTACCGTCAGCCCCCGCAGGGGAGGGGAGGCGCCACCTTCTCTCTCCTCCCGTGGCCGCACCCTCGTCGAGCACGGCCGCGAAAACGCCATGACCCTCACGCGCGCCTTCACCCCCTGCATCCCGAACCTCGATGCCTTTCCCTTCGGCATCTGGAACCGGCTCCTCGCCCGCCGCGCCAAGTCCTCGAGCCCCGCCTTGGCCGGCTCCATCGAGCCCGCCGGCCTGCACGCGCTCCGCGAAGCCGTCGCCGCCTATGCCGGCTCGCACCGCGGCGTGCGTTGCACGTACCGCCACGTGCTCATCGCCTCCAGCACGCAGCAGGTGCTCGACCTCTGCGCACGCGTCCTCCTCGATCCCGGCGACTCGGTCTGGATGGAGGAACCCGGCTACCTCGGCGCACGCAGCGCATTTCGTGCTGCCGGCGCGAACCTCGTGCCCATCCCGGTCGACGCCGACGGCCTGTCCGTCGATGCAGGCATCGCACACGCCCCGCATGCACGACTCGCCTACGTGACCCCCTCGTTCCAATACCCGCTCGGCGTGACCTTGGCCCCCGCACGCCGCACGGCACTTCTCACGTGGGCACGCCGCGCCGGTGCGTGGATCTTCGAGGACGACTACGACAGCGAATTCCGCTTCGCCGGGCGACCGCTGGCCGCCATCCAGGGCACCGATGCGCACGAGCACGTGCTCTATGCCGGCACCTTCAACAAGGTCATGTTCCCGTCCTTGCGCCTCGCGTACCTCATCGCGCCGGTGGACGTCATCGACGCCCTCGTCCTGGCGCGCCTCGCGAGCGATGGACCGCCGGCGGCACTGCTCCAGGCGACGTTGGCCGACTTCATGTCCGAGGGCCACTTCGCAGCGCACATCCGCACCACGCGGACACTCTGCGAGGAACGACGCGACACCTTGCTCGACAGCGTCTCCCGCGAGCTCCGAGGCACCTTGACCGTCGACCGAACCGAGAACGGCATGCACTGCGTCGGCTGGCTCCCACGCGGCGAAAACGACGCCACCGTGAGCCACCGCGTGCACGAGCACGGGCTCGATATGCCACCCCTGTCGCGGTACTTCCTCGAGTCTTCGCGTGCGACGCGCCCCGCCCTGTTGGTGAGCTACGCCGCAGCCAGCCCCGCCGAAATCCGCGCCGGCATCCGTCTTCTAGCTACGTTGATCTAGAAGATTATGCCGCTTGCACCATCCTCTTCTTCAACTCGACCCTCATCGTGTCGAAGCTGGGAGCATCCATTCCGCGCGCTCGGCGCAGAAGGAAGTAGGCATGATGCACTTCGGCGTCGTCGGGCGAAGAGCTCGTGCCATCGAGCTTGTTGCGGTCGGTTGCGATGGCAACGGCCGCTTCGAGCTCGTCCCCGTGCGCGGCGTCCAAGTACGCGTGCGCTTCGTCGAGGGTCAACGTATCGATGGTGCTGAGGGTGGGGATTTTCATCCATTCACCTGCGTAACCGTGCGAACGAAGTTCGCGCGGGTTGAGGATCCTCTTGGGATCGGTTGGTACAAAAGAGCCGCCTGAGCCTCCTGGTTTCGCAAACAGGATGCCGTCGAACGACCCAATCTTACGGACGATGACGCGGCGCCATCACGATGCGCTTCCTGCCGCGCGGCGCCATCGGGCAACCGCGTATCTTGCTCCCGGCGGAAGGCGCTCTCGGAAGCCTTTCGCTCCCGGCTTGCCTCGTGATTCTCAATCGACGATCGCTCGCCTTTCGTCATCGCCCTCGTGCAGGGCCCAAACTCTGGACCCTACGAGATTTACCTTAACCCTCGCTTTGGCGATGACCAACCCTTCTTTGTGCTTTTGTAGGAGAATGTGAATCGCCTCTGTTTTGTTTCAAGGCTGTGACGAGAGCTCCGGGACCACTTCCAACCAGCGAATCATGGCACTTCCTGCATGTTGCGCGTAATCGATGCGGAGTTGGAAATCGACGGGGCTCCCCGGAATAGCCCCATGAACCGCGGCCGGATCGGCAAAGAGGTGCGTTGGACCGGGGCGAAATTGATGACGGAGCAAGAACGCCAACGCTCGTCGCGTCTGGCGATCGATCGCGCGCCGTTCGGCTTCCGGTAACCCCAAGCGCGTCGCCGCGTCGAGCGTCGCAACGGCCGCCTCACAACGCGATGCAACGGGGGTCAAGCGCGGCGTGATCATCGGATCAATGCCCAAGGATCCATCCGTATCCTGTGGCGAATCGCCCTCCTGGTGCTGGACGCTCCGCCCGAACCGCTGCCAGCGTACGCAGAAGTCGAGCGCGGGGTCGCTGGGACTGTCGACGACTTCCGCCATCGTTTGACACGTCCAGTGTTCCTCGCCGAAGTAATAGCGATTGCCAAAGAAGTGCCACGCCGGCCCCACGATGTACGCGAGCGCCCGCCGTGCCGCATCGCGATCTTCGGTGGCCTTGCTCAGCACGTACGCACGCGCCAACGCGAGCGAGGCCTCCCCCGTGAAGTAGACGAACTGCACGTCGATGGGATGGCGCGCATGGCGATCGTACTGGTGCATGAACTCCCCGTCCGCGCGCTGCTGGCTTCGGAGGAAGCGCGCCAGATCGGCAATGAGAGGGCGGTACGATTCGTCGATGCCAGTGCGCACGATTTCGACGAAGGCGATGACCGCGAGGGAGCTCGAGCCGACTTCGACGATGTCCTCCTGGCCGATGCACTTGTAGTCGCCACAGGCGACCAATCCTTTGTCGCGCAGTCGTGCCGCCGCGCGCAATGTGGCATACCGCAAATCGGCATTTCCCGAGAGCGCGGCGGCCTGCGCGAGAAAATACGTCGCCCCCGCGTGCCGCGGCCAATCGTAGCCCGCCAAGGAGCGATTGGCCGTGGCGTCGACCATGTACCGAAAGCGGCCATCATCGTCGACGCTGCGCGCCAGGTAGTGCGCTATGTCGAGTGTGGCCTCGCGCACCATGGCGTGGGTCATGTTGTCCGCGGTGATGCGCACCGGGGGCGGTGCGGAAGGAACCGTGCGCTCCACGCGGATGCGCCGGATCACCGCCGAACCCCAGATGTCCCGCGCACTCGCGTGGAGGCGCTCCGAGAGCATCGCATGGATGAGCGGCACGTCCGCGCCCGCCGCCAGGCCGATGGCCTCGTGGTTGATGCCATGATCGTAGACCTGGCGCGCGAGAAGGTCGTCCGGCGTCACGTACGCCGTCTTCCCATTCATCCGGGCCATCACCCCATCGCGCCCCGGAACGAGGGATATCGCAAAGAGCCAATCCGGCTTCGTCGCCATGCGCGATTCACCGGTGACCGTTTCGTACACGAGCTGGGGCGAGGGCGCCTCCGCCATGGCCTTATCCACCTCGGCCGTGCGCGCGCCCACGGAGGCCACCTCCGCACGCGCCACGAGCTTGCCCGCGCTCCACACGGTGGCGAGCACCACGGGCCGCTCCGGCGAGCCCAGCGCGTACGAGCGCGCCACCGCGATGCAGAGCACGAGCAGCACGCCCGCGTACACCGCGAGCCCGCGCACCAGGCGCGCCTTGGCGGCCGTCATGGGCGTGCGGCCGTGCCAGCCCGCGAGAACCAGAGGAACTGCGCCACTGGCAGCGCAACCAGGTAGGGAATGGCGAGCGCGATGATGAGCACGTAAATCAAGGCGCCGCCCTGCCCCACCGGGCCGTAAATGCCGTACAGGTAGCTCGCACCGAGCGCCAGCAGCGCGATCAGGAGAAGGCCGAACGCCAGCGCCACGATGGCCGTGGCGCGCGCGACCTTTTCGGCCCAGGCCGTGCTGGCGAAAAGCCCGACGGCCGTCAACGCGAACAGCGCGATGAGCAGGCCCGCCGGAAGATCGACGTAGAGCCATCGATCGGGCAACCCGACGAAGACGCCTAGGCCGAGAAGGCCCGCACTTGTGAGATCGAGCGCCGCGAAGAGTCGAGGGATGCGCGTGCTCACGATGGGCGTCCTTTCAAAATTGTCCATAGACGAAGGGCTCGGCTTTGCTTCCCGCAGCGATGTGCAATCCGTAGGCGGCCACGGCCAGCATGATCCCTTGGACCCAGGCCGGTGTCAGGACGAATCGGTCGCGCAAGGTGTCCGAAATGCGCCGCGGCACGTAATGCAGCACCATGGCCACCACCAGCACCACGATGACCTTCGGCGCCAGGTTGTCCGTGCCAAAGGCGCCTTGGGCGATGCGCGCGAGCATCAACTTGGCGTGGGCGAAGCTGGGCGCGCGGAAGAAGATCCATGCAAAGCACACATATTGGAAGGTGAGAAACACCGCGAGCGGCCGCGGGAAAAACACCGAAGGCCGTCCCTCCCGTGCCCGTTGCCACATGCGCGTCGCGGCGAGCGCGATGCCGTGCAATCCGCCCCAGATGACGAAGTTCCACGATGCGCCGTGCCATAGGCCGCCGAGAAGCATCGTGATCATCAAATTGCGGTACGTCCGAATGGGCCCATCTTTGGAGCCGCCGAGCGGAATGTAAAGGTAGTCGCGGAGCCAGGTGCTCAGGGAGATGTGCCAGCGATGCCAGAAGTCCTGCAGGCTTTTGGCCGCGTACGGTGCATTGAAATTCTCCGGGAGCTCGTAGCCGAAGAGGGCCGCGCTGCCGATGGCCACATCGCTGTAGCCGGAGAAATCGGCATAGATTTGCACCGCATAGGCATAAATGGCGACGAGCACCTCGATGGACGAGTAGCGCTCGGGGTTGTCGAACACGCGCCCCACGAGGTTGACCGCGAGCACGTCGCCAATGGCCACCTTCTTGGTGAGGCCCATGGCAATGCGGTACAGGCCGCGCGCCTGCTGGGCGGCGTCCACCACCGGGACGCGTTCGAGCTGCGGGAGCATTTGATGCGGCCGCACGATGGGCCCAGCGACCAAGTGCGGAAAGAAGCAAACGAAGAGCAGGTAATCGAGGTACTTCTTCGCGGGCTCGATTTCCCGGCGGTACACGTCGATGGTGTAGCTCATCGTCTCGAACGTGAAGAACGAGATGCCGAAGGGGAGAACCAGGCGCAAATGCACCGGCTGGAGATGGACTCCCATGGCCCCGAATAGCGCGACGAACGAGTCGACGGCGAAGTTGAAATATTTGAAGAGGGCGAGAACGCCGATGTAATAAAAGATGGAGACGAGCAGCAGCGCCTTGCGCGCGCGCGGGTTCTCCGTCCTGCCGAGCGCGCGGCCGATGGCATAGTCGAGCGTGCTGCCGACGAAGATGATGCCCAGACAGAGGACGCTCCAGGCGATGGGCCCGAGCGGCGTCTCCTGCTCCAACGCCGTGTCGTAGGTGCCAAAGAAGTAGAACGCGTAGCTGGCGAGGACGAGAAAAAGAGACCGCCACAGTCTTCGCGCACGCAGCGCCCAAAAGACGAGAAAGGTCCCAACGAGAAAGAATCCGTACAGCGCACTGTTGAAGAGCATCGAAAAAACCCGAAAAACGCGCCGGACGGTAGCAAGATGGCTCGCTTTTCGCTATCTCGCGGGGGTGTCGCACGAAAAAGCGCCCTCTTCGCCTTTTCCGGGAAAAACCGCGCTCTCACTCGGAGTGATGGCGCTTCTGCTCGCCATCCCCTACCTGTCGCCCAAGCTGCGCACCCTGCGGGTTGCCGCGGTGCCGTGGGATCCGCCCGCGGAATCGGACACCGTGGTCGCTGCGGAGACGAGCGCCCCCGTGGCCAGCACCACGGTGGGCGAGACCGCGCTGCGGGCCACCGAGAACCAGGGAACGGTCACCAACGCGCTTCCCGCCGAGAAGGCCAAGGAGCCGCCGCCGGATCCTGCCGCGCTCGCGAAGCTTGCCGGCTCCATCGCGGTGGAAGACCCCACGGGCCACGCGCTGGACGCGTTCTACGGGCAGCTCGCCCGCACGGAGCAGGAAAAGGGCAAGGCGGACGGCGCCATCACGCGCATCTTGCATTACGGCGACTCGGTCATCACCAGCGATCTCATCTCGGGCACCTTGCGCCGGCGCTTTCAGGATCGATTCGGCGACTCGGGCCACGGCTTCGTGCTCACGGCCAACCCCTGGGAGTGGTACTTCCACAACGACGTGGTGCATTCGGCGTCCGAGGGCTGGAGCATCAGCCGCATCACCGGGCCCTTCTCGGGTGACCACATTTATGGCCTCGGCGGCGTATCGTTCCGCGCGAACGGCGGTGCGAGCGCAACGTTCGGGACGCCCGCCAAAGGTGATTACGGACGCAAGGTATCGCGTTTCGACGTGTATTACCTGGAGCAGCCGTACGGCGGTGATATCGAATTATCGGTCGCGGGCCAGGAGCCCGAAATCGTATCCACGCGCGGTCCGGAAAAAGCGTCGCGCGTGCACACGAAGCAGGTGCCCGACGGCGCCGCCACGCTCACCTTGCGCAGCCGCGGAAATGGCGACACCCGCGTCTTCGGCGTCGCCCTCGAGCGCGACGAGGCCGGGGTGGTCTACGACGCCTTGGGCGCGAACGGCGCGCGCGCCCGCCTTTGGGATCAAATGGACGGCGGCCATTGGGCCGATCAAATGGCTTTGCGCAAGCCGGCCCTGGTCGTCCTGCAATATGGCACCAACGAGAGCGAAGACGGCGGCATTCAAGTCGAAGCGTACGTGCAAAAGCTCGGCGCGCTCATCGAAAAGGTGAAAGCGGGCGCCCCCGGCGCCTCCATCATGGTCGCCTCCCCGTTGGACCGCGCCGAGAAGACCGAGGGCGGCGGCTTCCGCACGAAAAAGATCATCGTGCAGCTCGTGGAGCTTCAGCGGAAAACGGCGCTGGAGCACCAAGTGGCGTTTTTCAACATGTACGAGGCCATGGGAGGCTCCGGGTCGATGGCCCGCTGGGTCCACGCCAACCCGCAACTCGGCAGCTGGGATCTGACGCATCCCACGCCCGCCGGCGGCGAAATGGCGGGCAACCTCATGTTCAAAGCCTTGATGGCCAGTTACACCGCCTACGGCGCCCGCGAGAAGAATCGAAACTAGCGCGGGAACCTTAGGCCGTCCGCGTTCCAAGCTTCGCTACACTGCAGGAATGGGTGGCAACGAACCGAAGGAACACCTCGCCGATCTCCAGCTAGCGTCGGCATGCGCCCGCGGTGAAGTCGAGGCCATCACCGCATTCGAAGCGCAGTATTTCCGCGAGATCGACGTCGCACTCGTACGCATCGCCCGCTCGACGGCCGATCGGAACGAGATCGCTCAGAGGGTCCGCGAGCGGTTCTTCGTCGCCCCTCCCGGCGGCCCGCCACGCATCGCCGAATACACCGGCCGCGGTCCGCTTCGAAACTGGGCGCGCGCGGGCATCGTGCGCGTGGTGCTCCAATACGTGACCCGGCGCCCGCGCGACGTCCCCACGGAGGATGCCGTGTTCTTGGCGGGACTCACCTCGAACGAACCGAGCCCCGAAGTAGCCTACCTCAGGGCCCGATACGGCGCGGAGTTCAAGGCGTCGTTCGAGAGGGCCGCGAACGCGCTGACACCGCGCGAGCGCAACCTCCTCCGACACGGCATCCTCGATGGATTGACGTCCGACGAACTCGGCGCTCTTTTCGGCGTCCATCGTGCCACGGCGGCACGCTGGCTGGCGAGCGCCCGCGAGCGCTTGATCGACGAGCTCCGAAAAGATCTCTCCGCGCGGCTGAACGTTCCGCGCGCGGAGGTCGACAGCTTGCTTCGGATCATGCAGAGCAATCTCGAAATCACCCTGCAGCGCTATCTGGGGAATTCCGACGCCGAAGAGGAATCGGCTTAACGCGCGAATCCGTTCCCCTTGCACACGGCGGAACCGCCTTGGCCCGAGAACGTGCACTCCCATTGGAACGATTTGGGACTTGCGTCAGGCGAGAATTGGGCTTGGCACGTGCCGCTCACCCCACTGGGTCCCGCCGCCGAAAACGTCGCGCGATCGCTGGAATCGAGGGTCGCGCCATCGAATCCTGGATTGGGGTTGCACGTGAACGCCAAGGAGCAATCGGTTTGCGTGACGGTGCACTCGACGGAGGACGGGAATTCTCGGCACGCCGAGCTCGATCCGGCCGCATCGAGGACCACCGAGTACACCCCGTGCACGTCCTTGCACTTCGCGCTCGGTCCGGGGTTGTTCTGCGGGCACGGGACTTCCTGGGCGGGGGTGGGGGTTCGGCAGGTCCCAACGGTTCGTCCCGCGAGATGGCTCGGATTCGAGAGATCGCAGTAGCTTCCTTTTGCGCAATTGGCCATGTCGACGCACCCGTCGAGGCATGAACCGTCCAGGCACCAGTCCCCCGGCTGGCATGTGGTCGCCAAACAGGCCGACGAGCCGTCTTGGTCGTTGACGGCAACGTTGTAACACTTGGCGCTGACGTTCCCCTGAGGTGGATTACGTCCACCACCGTCAGCGTCATTCGTGGAACTGCACGCTGCTAGTGCAATGAAGGAAAGCAGCACGATACCAATAGCTCGCATGAATTACTCCTGCGCCTGGGATGAGGCGCGGGAGTAATGACACGGCCTCCTCGACTCCGTCGCAGATATTCCTTCTAGGGCGTGCGCTTTTTCGAAAGAAAGGCGTCCACGGCCTGTTGGCGGGCCATCGCCCCAGAACCACCGGCCGAAAAACCTTCCCGGGCACGCGTGGCCCACGACCGGGCTTCGTCCGCCGGAAGGCCTGGCAGCTGCGCGTAAGCAAATGACGCCTCGGCGGACTTCGCGGCGGGCGCGGGGTGGGCGTCGTAGTACGAAATCGCTTTTTTCAATCGCGGCGCCGCCGCCTTGTCGCCAATAGCAAGCTCCGCGCGCGCCAGAAGGACCGTGGCATCGACCGTCTCGAAGTGGTCGGGCCCAATCGAAGCTTCCCAAATGGCCAGAGCGGGGATCATGGCACTTCGCGCCTCGGCGAAGAGCCCGTGCCGCAAGGCCAGCTCCGGTCCTAACGCTTCGAGACGAGCGTCGAGTCGCCGCGGTACGTGTCGTACGCGCGCAGGAGATCGCTGGCCATCGCTTGGCCCAATTGCGTGTAGCCCTCGCGTGTAAGATGCACGTAGTCACGGCGGGCGCGGGGCTGTGGCTCGTCGACCCATGCCGCAATGGCACCGGGACCACCCATCGCTTCGAGTTGGCTGTAGAACGCGCAGCCCGCGGCTTTCGCCACGTTGCGCTGGGACTCGATGATCTCGAGGAGGCGCGGCACCGTTACCCAGCCTTGCGGCGTCTCCAAACCGCGGTCCGGGGGGCCCAGGAGAAGGCACGAGGCGGTGGGCACGGCGCGGGAAATGCGCCCGAGCACATCGAGAAGCTGCCGCTCGTACACCGGCATCGGGATGTCATCGCCCGCTTCGTTCGTGCCGTAGGCGAGCACCACCAGATCGGGCGGCTGGTGGCGCAGCTGCTCGGCCATGTGAGGCTCCTGCCACTGCAGCACGGTGGTGGCGCGCGCGCCGTTGATGCCGAGCGCCTCGAAGACCAGCCCCACCTTGGAGCGGCCCAAATCGAGCCCGAAAAGACGAACGGGACCGTCTCCGCGCGGGCGGGCCTCCACATGGTGCGGGCCCTCGCCGACGTCGTACGCGTGAAAGCCCGACTTGGCCGTCTTCCCGCGCGTCGAGACCACGCCCTTCTTCGCGTCATCGATGAAGACCTCGAACGACCCGCCGCCGGGCTGCTCGAGGTACGACACCTCGATGCGCGACGCCGAGGCGCTGAGATCGCTCCAGGCGCGGCCGCGTTTGCGGGTCGTCTCGATGGCGAACCCGGCCATGCCGTAGCGCCCATCGCCCACGAATTGCCCGAAGGAAAATTTCCCGCGCTCGCCTTTGAAGTCGCGCGTCATGCCCCCGCGAACGCCATCTTGGACGTACGTCGGCCAGGGCCGGCCGAACGCCACGAAGCCGCGGCCGCCGTCGCCAAAGCGACCTTGCAGCGCGCGCCGCGCGGCCGACGTCCCGATGTCCGCCGCGGTGTGGGAGTCGCCCAGCTGCATCACCCGCACGTCCTCGCGTGCGCTGCCATCTTCCAGGTGCGACAGCGACTCGAAGAAGTGCCGCAGCGCTTCCG